>JAQUWY010000026.1 GCA_028692655.1 Candidatus Omnitrophota bacterium
CAGTTTTATCTAAAGTCTTTGGCCTTGTATTTTTATTTGCTTTATTCAGAATTATCGGTAAAGTCTTTGGTACGGCAGTAGGCGCAACTATAGCGAAATCTTCCAGTAACGTTAAAAAATATACCGGCGGAGGCCTTGTTCCGGCCGGCGGTATTGTTATCGGGTTGGCGCTATTGATGAAACAACACCCTGCTTTTAATAAAATGGCAGATATTATTATTAGCGTTATTATTGGAGCAACTGTTATTCATGAGCTTATAGGGCCGATAATTGTAAAAATAGTTTTGCGTAAAGCCGGAGAATTAAAGAAAAGTTAATCTCATCATTAGCAAGGAGTAAAAATGAGCGTAAAAGAATTTTTTTTATCCAAGAATGATATTCCTAAACAATGGTACAATTTGGCAGCGGATTTGCCGAATCCTCCCAAGCCTCCTTTAGGGCCTGATGGAAAACCCATTAGCCCTGATATGTTGGCGGCAGTTTTCCCGATGAATTTAATTGAACAGGAAGTCAGCAGCCAGCGCTGGGTTGATATCCCCAAAGAGGTAATAGAGATTCTTTATCGTTGGAGGCCGGCTCCTTTAAAGCGGGCTGTTTTTCTTGAGGAATATTTAAAAACCCCGGCGCGTATTTATTATAAAGACGAAAGCTTAAGCCCCCCGGGCAGTCATAAGCCTAATACGGCTGTGGTCCAGGCCTGGTACAATAAACAATTTGGCATTAAGCGCCTGACTACGGAAACCGGAGCCGGACAATGGGGAAGCGCTTTGGCTTTTGCCTGCAATATTGTAGGTTTGGAATGTAAAATATATATGGTCAGGATTAGTTTTGATCAGAAGCCTCTGCGTAAAACAATGATGCGTATCTGGGGAGGTGAGTGTGTTGCCAGTCCCAGTAACCGGACAGAATTCGGGCAGAAAATTCTTAAAGAAATGCCCGATACCCCCGGGAGCCTGGGTATAGCAATAAGTGAAGCGATTGAGGAAGCAGTAGGCGATAAGAGCGGAAAGACCCGATACGCTTTGGGTAGTGTCTTAAACCATGTGATGCTGCATCAGACAATAATCGGTTTGGAAGCTAAAAAACAATTATTCCTTGCGGGTGAAAAAAAAGCGGATGTTATTATCGGTTGTGCCGGAGGAGGAAGCAATTTTGCCGGGCTATCTTTTCCCTTTGTCTGTGACAAAATAAATGGAGAAGATATTGCTGTTATAGCCGCAGAACCTACAGCTTGCCCCACACTTACCCGTGGGCCCTTCCAGTATGATTTTGGCGATACCGCGCAGATGACTCCGCTTTTAGCTATGTTTACCTTGGGGCACGGTTTTGTCCCGCCGCCGATTCACGCCGGAGGCCTGCGTTATCATGGAATGTCGCCTTTAGTCAGCCAGGCCGTAAAAGAGGGCCTGGTTACGCCAAAAGCTTATCATCAAATAAAATGTTATGAATCCGCGCTTCTCTGGGCTAGAACCGAGGGCACGATTTGTGCTCCGGAGACCAGCCATGCTATTGCCTGCGTGATAGATGAGGCTAAAAAAGCTAAGGAAGAAGGTAAAGAAAAAGTGATTCTTTTTGGCTACAGCGGCCATGGCCTTATGGATTTACTGGGGTATGAAAAGTTTCTTGAAGGAAAGCTTTCTGAATATTCACTTCCACAAGAGGAATTGCAGAAATCGTTGGAATCCATAAAACATCTGCCTCGGGCAGACTGAATATTTTGTTCCCGCCCTAAGCTATGTGGATAGTTTTTCTACGTTAAAATCCGGTATCTGGTATCTCGGCCGGTTTTTGTCTGCCAAAATATCCGTCGGGCAATAAAAACATACTGAAATGATCAAAATGGACAAAGTTTACGATGTCGCGGTTATTGGAGCCGGCCCCGCCGGTTGTATGGCGGCAATTCAGGCCTCCAAATCCGGTGCCAAGGTTGTTTTACTCGAGAAAAACAAAGAATTGGGAAAAAAGATTTTATTAAGCGGGGGAGGCAGGTGTAATTTTACTAATAACACAAGTCCAGAAGAATTTATTGAGAGATTTGGTAAAGCCGGAAATTTCCTACGGCCGGCTCTTTCTGTATTTTCCAATCAGGATGTAATTTCTTTTTTCAAAGATAAAGGGCTCAAATCAAGGATTGAAAAAGATGGCCGCGTATTTCCTGTTTCTAACAGAGCAGGTTCAGTTCTGGATGTTTTACGCAGGTGTTTGCGGCAGGAAACAGTAGAAATATTTTACAATTTCCGGGTTCAAAGGATAATTCGCGATGAAAATTATTTCTGTATTTATATTAAGGGGCAGAATATATTGAAAGCAAAAAAAGTAATTCTTGCCACAGGAGGAGTTACTTACCGGGCTACCGGTTCAAGCGGAGAAGGCCTTGATATTGCTAAAAGCTTACGTCATCAAATAGTCGAGCCAACCGCGGGTTTAATTCCCTTGATTCTCAAAGAAAACTGGATTAAAAAAGTGCAGGGTATCGCTCTTGACAGGGTAAAGCTGATTTTTCGCGCTAAAAATAAAAAAATAGCTTCCGGTATCGGAGGGATAATATTTACGCATTTTGGTATTTCCGGCCCCTTGGCCCTTGATCTTAGCGGCTTGGTAGCAGCAGAATTGAAAAAGCAGCAACAAGTTTCGTTATTCCTTGATATTTTTCCCGACATTTCAGAGCAAGAGTGGGACAAAAAGCTTATTGGATTGTTTAAGGACAGAGGTTCGAGCAGGGTTAAAAATATTTTAAGTTCTTTTTTACCGCTAAGGATGGTGGATACCCTGTCTATGGTTTTCGGTTTTGATACTGCCTGTAGAGCCAGCCAACTTGATAGGCTGCAGCGTTTGGCTATCATCAGGGCTTTTAAAAAAATAGTTTTTACAGTAAAAGGGACTTTGCCTTTGGATGAAGGTATGGTGACTCAGGGAGGAATTCCAACCAGAGAAATTAATCCTAAAACTATGGAGTCCAGAATAATTCCTGGATTTTATTTTGCCGGCGAAATAATAGATTGTTCGGCTTCCAGCGGAGGATATAATATCCAGCAGGCTTTTTCCACCGGTTTTTTAGCAGGTAGGAGTGCGTCTTATGGCTAGGATAATTTTAGCGTCTAAATCTTTAGCTCGCCAGAAAGTTTTACGTCAAATTGGCTTAAAGTTTACCGTCTTTTCCTCAAAAGCGAAAGAGATCCGCCTCTCTAAGTCAAACTGCTCCAGGCTTGTTATCAGTAATGCCCGCCTAAAAGCTGAAGATGCCGCCGGCAGGTTTAATAAAGGAATAATTATCGCAGCCGATACGGTTGTTTTAGCGAAAGGGAAAATTATCGGAAAGCCTAAAAATCTAAAAGATGCTGCCAGGACCTTAAAATTTCTTTGTCATAATCCTCACTGGGTTTATACAGGCCTTGCCGTTGTTGATATTGCCGGTTCCAGAGTCTTAACAACTTACGATAAAACCAAAGTGTATATGTGCGCTTTGAGTGATGAAGATATTGAAAAATATTGCCGCAAGTTTTCTCCTTTGGATAAGGCTGGAAGTTTTGACATACAGGGGCCGGGAGCAGCTTTTATCGACAGAATCGAGGGATGTTTTTACAATGTTGTCGGCTTGCCTTTAGCAAAGCTGATAGCACTGCTTAAACGCTTGGAAGTTGATATTTTTTAAGATAGGCATAAAAAATACCGGAGGTTTAATTATGGATTGGAAGGTGTTTCTGGCTACTTTTGGAGCCATATTTTTTGCCGAACTTGCCGACAAAACTCAGCTTGTAGGAATAAGTATGTCGGCTAAAAGCGGCCGTCCCTTTTCCGTTTTGCTTGGTTCTGTTTCCGCCTATATCGTGGTTACGGCAATTTCGGTTTTAATAGGCACTGTCGCGGCTAAGTATCTCAAGCCGGAATTGATACGTTATTGTGGAGCCTCGGTATTTGTGGCCATAGGGATGCTCATGTTTTTGGGTAAAATATAGTTGGAAGAAACCTTTGTTGCAAACCCGCATTGCAACGAGGTAATGCAGGCTGGGCAAGGGTTATTTTGGATAGGTTAGAGATTCCTGTTGTAACTATTTAGACTAGTATTCTTAAGCTTTTATGCTTTCCGGTCTTTTTGTTTTTCTCTTTTCAGTTTTCTTGCTTTTTGGTTCTTTAGTTTTTTATATAGGCGGTTACAAAAGAAAGGATGTCATATGAAACTTGAAGTTGTGAATTCTCAGAATCTCAACGATACTCAAAAGACCCTTGCAGACATGGATTCCGAAGCTATAAGGGGCAAAGTCCTGCAAAGCGCCAGGGATTTTAAAGATTCATGGAGGAACCTGGCGCAGGCTCTACAGTTTGTATGGAAGGATAAGCTATATAAAGACTGGGGATATGAGACCTTTGACCAGTATACTGCCCGGGAAATCAAAGTGCGAAAGCACACGGCAATGAAACTGATAAGTTCTTATTCATTTCTGGAAAAGGAAGCGCCCAGGTATCTGCTGGAAAATGATTCAGCTTCTTCAAAAGATGTTCAGATCGCACCTTCTTATGAGGCTGTCGCGGCTTTGCAGAGAGCGAAAAAAAACCTGGATGAAAGTGACTATGAAAATATAAAGAAAGAAATCTTTGAAGAGGGTAAAGATGCCGGCCAAGTTAAAAAGGATTTAACCGCTCTCATACTTAAACGCCGCAAAGAGGTTGATCCCGAAAATGAGAGAATCAAAGAGAACCGGATAGCGATAAATCGTTTCTTGGGGGTTTTAAGGGCTTTCAGGCGGGATATTGGTATGCTTAAGCTTCTTCCCGGACATATCAGCAAAGATATAGATTCTTTGATAGCTAAGATAGAGAAAGAGGCGGAAGGAAGCTGTAAGTTATAAAAGAGCACTGGTCACCAGCACACCGGAGCACCAGAAAATTCCAAATCCGATAACCTAAAACCGATAACCGAAGACCGATAAATATACCTGTAACCTGATACCTATGACTTGGGACAATATTCCCAGAACCGAAGCTCATTCCGATGCAGGCCTGGAATAAGGTTCTCAATTTAGATTGACAAACTTTTGTCTCGAAAGTAGACTGGTTTAAAGAAGATAATTTCATAAACGGCATGGCTTATTTTAAGGTATGCTTGGAGGCGGAATGTGTTGCAAAATTAGCTTTAAAAATAAAGAAGAAAGTTTTTAGCCGGCACCTAAGCCGGCTTTTATTTTTGGATAAATTACGCAAGAAAAATTTTAATATGGAGGGTGAGGCGCATGTTGAGGAAAACCAAGAAGAAACAAGCCGCGGGGGTTTTTCTTAAGGAAAAAGTTAAGATATCTATAATTGATTATGACGTGAGTAAATTCCAGGAAAAGGAAGTCAAATCAGTAGAAGAGTGTTTTCCTTTTAAAGATAAACCGACGGTAACCTGGGTCAATATTGACGGGGTGCATGATTTTCAGATTATAGAAAAGATAGGCAAGCATTTTAATATTCATCCTTTGGTTTTAGAGGATATCGTTAGCACCGGCCAGAGGCCGAAGATGGAGGATTTCGAGGATTATTTGTTCATAGCTATTAAAATGCTTTATCAGGGCCATGGAAACGGCGATTTCGAAAGCGAACAAGTCAGTATGATCATCGGTAGCAATTATGTTATCTCTTTCCAGGAGAAAGAAGGAGATGTTTTCGGCGTTGTTCGGGACAGAATCAGAAATGCCAAGGGCCGCATAAGAAAAACAGGCTCCGACTATTTAGCCTATGCTTTGATGGACGCGGTAGTGGATAATTATTTCACTATCCTGGAAGGCATGGGGGAAAGAATAGAGGAGATGGAAGAAGAATTGGTTTCGAACCCTACACCTAAGATACTTCAGGCAATTCATAATTTAAAGAGCGACACTATCTTTTTGAGAAAATCTGTTTGGCCGCTCAGAGAAGTTATAAGCGGCTTGCAAAGAACAGAGTCAAAATTAATTAGTCCGTCTGCCGGTGTGTATTTCAGGGATATTTATGACCACACCATACAGGTCATAGATACAATAGAAACTTCTCGGGATATGGTTTCCGGAATGCTGGATATTTATCTGTCGAGCGTGAGCAACCGGATGAACGAAGTCATGAAAGTCCTTACTATTATAGCCACTATTTTTATACCTTTGACTTTTATTGCCGGAATATACGGGATGAATTTTGATACCGGAATTTCTAAGTGGAATATGCCTGAACTTCACTGGCGTTATGGTTACGCGTTTGTCTGGGGGCTTATGCTAATGGTTGTTGCTGGCATGTTGACTTACTTCAAAAGGAAAAAATGGCTTTAGCCATTGTAAAAAGCTATTTATCCCCCCCCCATGGCTTTTCTTCTCTAATTTAACAATCTTAGATAAGCGCTAAAAACAGACTCGATAATGGTCTAAAGGTATACCAGGAGGCTATATATGAATTTGTTATTGTTCCTTATTGTTATCGGAGCTTCTTTTATTGTGGTAAGGGTTGGAGCTGTGGCTTTTCAGCTTACCGGGCTTGAATGGTCCTTGGCAAAATTTCAAGCGCTTTCATGTTTTACCGGCACAGGGTTTACTACAAGAGAGTCTGAGCTGATTACTGCCAGTCCTCAACGCAGGCGCATAGCCTCCATCCTAATTATTTTGGGACATGCGGGTTTAGTAACTCTTATAGCCACTTTTGCTAATTCTTTGCGGCCGAGTACATTATTACCGCAGTTTACTATACCTTTTTTGCATCTGGTCTTTCCATCCTATCTTTTACCCTGGATAAATCTTACTATAATTATAATTGCTGTATATACGATTTATAAAGTACTTTTGCATTCTCGCCCGGGCAAAGGTTTTACCACTTTTGTGCAGCGAAAGATAATTTCTAAAAAGGTTATTAATCCTGTGTCTTTTGAGGAACTTATGGTTGCTACCGGCGGCTATGGGGTTTCTCAGATTGACGTCTGTAAAATGAGCCCGGTTCTTGATAAAACCTTGCTGGAAGCCGACCTGCGCCGAAGGGGGGTAACAGTGTTGGTTATAGAAAGAAACGGCCAGGTCTTTCCTAACCCTTTAGCCGATACCAGGATTATGCTTGGCGACAGGCTTATTTGTTTCGGAAAGCTCCAGGATATAAGAGACAGCGTCTGTGTAGTTCAAGGGCCAAGTGCCTGACTCGAGATAAAAATATTTCCTAGAGCTAAATTTCTTTTGAAATAACTTGACAAAAATAAACTTATATAGTATATACGTATATAGTAATATACTTATTGGGAAACTTTCTCTCAAGTATGAGTTTAAAAACGTTACGGCAAATTTTTAAAGCTTGCGCTGAAGATACGCGGTTAAGAATTCTCAATATCCTTAACGGCAGAGAGCTGACAGTCAAAGAAATCTGTTTGTATCTAGGGATTAGCCAACCTGCCGCCTCAAAGCATCTTTCCCGTTTACGCCTCCTCCGAATTGTTATAGACCGCAGAGAAGGGAATCTCGTTTATTATGGGCTTAATCTAAACCCGGATCTACCTCAAAGAAAAGTTGTTTCGTTTATTACTTCACACTTTAAAAATGTTAAGGCTTTTAAGAAAGATAACGAGGCAATGTACAATGGAAAAAAGAAAAAAAAGTAACCTACCTGACGATTAATACAATAACAATATCTATGAAACGGCCAGTGCTATTGAGTTTTGCGCAAGAAGCAGAATGTCTATATGTAGATAGCTATGCTATGTTCTGTGTAAAATCGGTGATTGTTTGTAAAGGCTATGGAAGGCCTGGATTTAAAAGGAGGTTGAAATGGGACGGCAGTTTAGGTGTCCAGCCTGCAAGGAATATTTTGAATTAGAGGAAGGCCTGATTAAAGGAGATGTTACCTGCTGCAGTGAATGCTTTGAGGAGCTAGAGGTTATGTCTATCGAACCGTTACGTTTAGAAAAGGTTTCTAGTTTTTAAATATTTTTGTATTAAAATGGAGGTGTGTATGGGTAAGAGAATTAAATGCCCGGTTTGTGGAGAAAATTTCGAGTTGGAGCCAGATTTAGATATTGGAGACGTTACTGATTGCCCGGGCTGCTGTGGGGAGCTAAAAATTCTTAATCTTGATCCGGTAGAAGTGGAGGAGTCAATAGGGTTTGCGGAAGATTATGATGACGATTATGAAGATGAAGAAGACAAGGAAGATGAATGATTTTTAGAAATTGATTTTAAAAGGGAGGGCATATGAGTAGAAAACTTTTAGTTTTTCCAATTCTTGCAGCGAGTGTTTTTCTGTTTGCTTCTTCTGGTTTCAGCCAGGATAAAAGCGTAGTCGTTAAAGGGATTGTTGAAAGTATTGCCGCTGATGGCGCATCGATGGTTGTTGATGGCAAAACAATTATAACTGATAAAGCTTTTCTGGACGAAGCTTACCTGGAAGCAGGAGACAAAGTGGCTGTTACCGCCGAGAATACCGACAAAGGCTTAAAAGCAATAAGCTTCGAATACATTTTTGATGAAGAGGCCTGGCCTATCTCTCAGGATGAAGGCTTTCAGGATATGCCTGATGATAGCGATGAGTCAGATTTGGGTGCTGAATAACGATAATTCTGGATAAAAGTTGAGGCTGTTTCCTTTTACGTATTTAAAAAGGGGTATAAAAACAGGAGAATAAAAATGGATAGAACGGCAACAAATATGAATTTGCCGGAAGAGGAGCCTGGAGGGCCCGCGGCGGCCTTAGACGTTCGGACACAAACTAAAACTTATAAAAATTTTTTTCAGAATATTAATGATTTATCCAAGGTTATTTCTTTTTCTCCCCAAGAGAAGAAGAAATTAGAGGATGCTGCTGAAGTTTATCACCTGAGAGTTCCTTTTTATTATTTTTCTTTGATAAAAAACCGGCACGACTCAAAAGATCCTATAAGAGCTCAGTGTATACCTTCGCCAGAGGAGCTTGAGGTTTCGGAAAAAGAATTCATGGATCCTTTGGCTGAAGAACAGATGTCACCGGTAAATTGCCTGGTTCATCGGTATCCCGATAGGGTTTTACTTATAGTGACCTCGCAGTGTTTCATGTATTGCCGCCATTGCACCCGAAAAAGGCTTTGGCAGGAGGATATTCCGGAACCAAATCTGCAGGATATTGACAAAGCTATTTCCTATATCAAAAAAAATAAACAGATAAGAGAAGTAATTGTCTCTGGCGGGGATCCCTTGACCCTGGATACTTCTAAAATAGATTATGTGCTTTCAGGGATTTCCTGTCTTAAAAACGTTGAAGCTATACGCATAGGCACCAGGGCTCCGGTAGTCTTTCCGCAGAGAATAAATGAGGCTTTGTGCCGGGTGCTTAGGAAATACAATAAACTTTGGATTAACGTGCAGTTTAATCATCCTTGGGAAGTTACTCCTCAGTCAGCACAAGCCTGCATGAGGCTTGCGAGATGCGGAATTCCCATAAGCAATCAGTCGGTTCTTCTGCGCGGAATCAATGATAATCCGGAAGTGATGATTGAGCTTTGCCACAAGCTTCAGTCTATACGAGTCAGGCCATATTACCTGTTCCAGTGTGACCCCGTGGTCGGGGCTTCGCACTTTAGAACTCCTATACGCAGAGGCATGGAGATAATCGAAAAAATGCGGGGGTTTACCTCCGGCATGTGCGTTCCAACCTTTGTGGTTGATGGCATAGAAGGCAAAGGCAAAGTCCCCTTAGGGCCTAATTATTTGGTGTCAGAGGATGGAGGCTGTGTTACCTTAAGAAACTATCAAGGGGAAACCTTCCGCTATTACGCACCCAAAGAGTAATATTAATGAGAATAGGGTTGACATATAACTTAAAAGAAGAGGCTTTAACAGGTGTATCTGCTGATAATGAAGCCGGTGAGGAATTTGATAATATTGCAACTATAGAAGGCTTGTGTGAAGTTATAGTTTCGTTAGGGCATGAGCCTGTAAAGTTAGGGTTTGGGCTTGGAATTCTGGAAAAAATATCCAGAGAAAAAATAGATTTTGTGTTCAATATCGCCGAAGGGCAAGGCAGTAGAAACCGGGAGTCTCATGTTCCTTCTATTCTTGAGATGGCTGGCATACCTTATTCTGGTTCCGATGCCTTAACTCTTGGCTTAGCTTTAGACAAAATCGTTGCTAAAAAAATAATCCGGGCGGCCGGAGTTCCTACTCCGGCTTATCGACAAGTGAGCGGCCCTTCGGAAGTTTATCTATCTGACAAAGGGCTCAAGTACCCGCTTATAACCAAGCCTTCTTGGGAGGGCTCTAGCAAGGGAATATATAATTCTTCTAAAGCATATACTAAAAAGGAGTTAGACAGCAGTCTTTCTTTGCTTTTCTCAAAATATCCCGGCCAACCGATTTTAGTGGAAGAGTATATAGAAGGCAGAGAAGTTACCTTAGGTATTATAGGAAATAACCCGGCTTCTGTCCTGGGAATTATGGAAATAACCAACCGAAGCTCAAAAGAAAAAGATTTTTTTTATTCACTTCAGGTTAAGCGACGATGGAAAGAATTAGTCAATTATACAGTCAATCCGGATATTCCCGGAAACCTATTGGAAGAAATAAAATATTACAGCCTGCGTGCTTTCAAAGAATTCGGCTGCCGTGATCTGGCTCGCGTAGATTTTAAAATATCCAGAGAAAATAAACCCTACCTGCTTGAAATAAATCCTTTGCCGGGACTTTCTTGTGAATATTCAGACCTGGTTATTCTTGCCAGGCAATGCGGCTGGAAGTATGAAGGCTTGATTTCTGAAATAATCAACCAGGCTTTCTGCCGTTATGGCCTTAAAAATTCCGGCATTAAGTTCAATCCAGTTTTACATGGTAAAGTCTAAGATAAAACCTCCGCATTTAGCCAAAGGCGATACTATAGGTATTGTTGCCCCGGCAAGCTCTTTTGACGCGGATAATTTCAGGCGTGGAATAGTAAAACTGCGAAAACTGGGATATAAGGTTAAGTATGAAAGGGCGATATTTAGCAAGTATTGGTCACGTTCCGGGCATGACTGTAAGCGTGCCGAGCAAATTAACAGGATGTTTTCCGATGAAAGTGTTAAAGCTATATTTTGCGCTAAAGCCGGCTATGGTTCCGTAGAAATTATTCCGTATCTTGATAAAAAATGCATAGAGAGCAATCCCAAAATTTTTGTCGGTTACAGTGATATAACTATCCTGTTGCTTTATCTTCAAAGAATAGCCAACATGGTTGTTTTTCATGGGCCGGTAGTTTCCGGAGAGATATATGAAGGTATGAACCAGGGGACTTTAGATTATCTTCTGAGGGTTGTTACCAATCCTCAAGCCTTGGGAGAACTGAGATTTTCCAGCCTGAAAGTATTTAAGCCCGGCCGGGCCAAGGGGAGTTTAGCCGGAGGAAATATGTCTTTGATTGTGCAGGCAATGGGTACTCCTTATGAAATTGACACGAAAGACTCGATACTTTTTCTTGAGGATGTCAGTGAAAATTTAGCAGATATACACAAATATCTTTTATTCTTGCAAAAAGAGAAAAAATTTGAGAAAGTTAAAGGATTGGTCTTCGGTAAAATGGTAGATTGCTGGGATGATCCAATGAAAGAGAATAAATTTAAGAAGCTCATAAATAAAGTGTTTTGTGATTATGATATTCCAGTTTTGTTTGGGTTTCCTTCCGGCCATGTTGAAAAAAAAGCTGAGTTAAGAGTTACACTGCCTTTGGGAGTGGCCGTTAGCCTGGATTCCGGAGAATTATCCGTAAAGATTGAAGAGGCTGGAGTAAGTTAAGCAGGTGAAAGTATAAATATATGATGTCCTCTAAGTACGATTTTGGTTTAAGCTGGAGCGGTTCGGTAAAAGAATATTTTGTAGAGCAGCTGCAGGCAGCTTGCCGTAGAAGAAAATTGTCGTTTTTTTGGATTTCTGACGAAAATATTAAAGAAACACTTAAAAAACTGGAATCCGCAAAAGCAAAGATTAAGGTTCTTTTGGATACCGAGGCGACTTACAATAAGAAAGGCGACCTTTATGCCCGAGTCAGTTATGCGGTTAAAGATCTAGGCGGAGTAGTCATAAACGATCCGGATAGAACAAAAGCAGCTATCGATAAATCTATAGTCCACTATGAATTACTCAATACAGGCATTACCACGCCCTATACAGTCGTCGTACGTAACTGGGAGCCGAATTATTTTAAATTGACTCCGGAAGAAAGAAAAATGCTTGGAGCACCATTTGTGATAAAGCCGGCGTTGGGGTATGGCCAGATGGGAGTCGTCAGGGATGCTAAAGGCAGCATAAGAGAAATAGCCAGAGCTCGCAATTTTGACAGAGGGGACAATTTTCTTCTCCAGGAAAAAATCAACCCCTTAGAAATATCCGGCAGAAGAGCCTGGTTCAGGGTTTTTAATGTTTTTGATACGATTATTCCCTGCTGGTGGGATGATCATAAGAATCGTTACGAACATGTTGTTTATGAAGATTTTAATAATTACCGCTTGTATCCTTTAGCTAAGATTGTTTCTAAAATAGCCTCGATTACTCGTATGGCTTGGTTTTCTACCGAAATAGCTATAGATAAAAAGAATTCCCGAATTCGCTTTGTGGCTATTGATTATGTAAATGATCAATGCGATATGAGCGCTTTGTCTGAAACAACCAGCGGAGTTCCGGATAGTGTAGTAGAATATACGGCCAATTGTATTACCGAAGCGGCAAAACGTTTGATTGACCATGAAAAGCTTAGCAAAAAATATACTATTTGGTTAAAAAATGCCAGCATCGAAATCAGAGGATTGGGTGTTTCTCCTGGTTTGCTTAAACAAAAGAATTCATCTTTTTTCCCGTTTTCCCATAAGCCCAAGCACTAAATGTCTGAAATTCTAAGTTTTTTCACTCAAAAATATAAAGCTTTTAAAAACTGCCTTGTCAAAACTCTGCATTGATGATAGATTGTATTTAATTTACTACAGAAATTCCTCAGGCTAAAGGCAAAAGTATGAATCGATGTTGGGATTTCTGTTATAGGAGCCGGTTATGAGCTCCAGCTCATGAAGTTCTGCTTTAAAGGAGGTTACCGGTTGTTTAAACCGCATTTTTTTAAATCGATTTCTGTAACTGCATCTGAAGAAAATGTATACCGGCGCCTGGGCTATAAGCCGGGTTTAACGCAGCTCTCTTCCTGCCAGAGGGAAGAATTTAAGTCATATTATAACGAAGCCCAGGAATTTCTTGAACCTAAAGGGGTTTTTCTGGAGGTTCCGATAAAAGAAAAAACTGCGGAAAAAATTGTGCTTTCTGACGGAAATTCATTTACCAGCAAACTTTTAGTATCACTGCTCAAAGACTCAGGCAGTATGTTAACCATAGCGGCGACTGCCGGTTATGTAATCATCGAGGCTATAAATAAAAACCAGAAAGATAATATGGCTAAGGCAGTTGTCTATGATGCTTTAGCAAGTGAGACAGCCGATGTTTGCCTGGATTGGTTGTTGCAATATTACAATCGTAGTATTTCCAGAGAAAACGCAAGGCTCACTCCGCGGCGGATTTCATGTGGTTATAGTGATTTTGACCATAGGTATCAACGTGTCTTGTTTGATATGCTTAATTTAGAAGAGCTGGGGATAAAAATTAATGCTAACAATATGCTTATACCGGAAAAATCAGTAATAGCTGTAACGGGTATAATAAGAGGAAAATCTTGAAGAAAAGAATACATAATCTTATAAATAAAGGTGTTGTTATTCTTGATGGGGCTACCGGCACGGAACTTCAGAAAAAAGGCTTACCCCAGGGGGCATGTCCTGAAAAGTGGTGTTTGGAGAACCCCGCAGTTATCAGCACAATACATTCCGAATATGCGCGGGCAGGCGCTGATATAATTTATACTTGTACTTTTGGAGCTAACCGTCCGAAACTTGCTCAATATGGCTTATCCGATGTTTTTAGGATAAACAAATGCCTGGGAGCTTTAGCCAAAAAATCCGCCGGGACAAAATCTTTGGTTGCCGGAGGCATAGGCCCGACAGGAGAATTTGTCAGTCCCTTTGGAGCGCTTGGCTTTGAAGAGGCGGTAGATATTTTTAAAGAACAAATCAAGGGCCTGATTGCCGGCGGGGTAGATTTACTGGTGATTGAAACCATGATGGATATTCAAGAGGCGAGGGCCGCACTTTTAGCGATTAAAGAATCGGGAAACTTATTTTCTATGGTCAGCATGACCTACGAAAAGCATAGCCGGACACTTAACGGCAATGACCCTGTAAGCTCATTGATTACTTTACAGAATTTAGGCGCAGATGTCGTGGGGTGCAATTGTTCAACCGGCCCTAAGGAGATGATAAAAGTAATTTCCTTAATGAGGCCTTATGCCAAAGTTCCTTTATTAGCCAAGCCTAATGCTGGACTTCCAAGGTTTGTTAACAATTCGACTGTTTTTAATATGGGGCCAAAGCGCTTTGCTGAATTTGGGAAGAAACTTGTTTCGGCTGGAGCCGGATTAGTTGGCGGATGCTGCGGCTCCGGGCCAGAACATATCCACTGTCTTAGAAAAACTGTTGCCGGGAGCCGTCCCGTAAAGCTTAGAAAAAGAAATTTTTTTGCCCTCAGCTGTGCCAGAGACTTTTTTATCCTTGACGATAAAAATACTTTTGCTGTAGTTGGTGAAAAAATTAATCCTAGCGGAAAGAAAAAAATGCAGCAAGAGTTGATTGAGGGTAATTTCTCTATTGTCCGTGAATATGCCCGTAAGCAGGCTTCTGACGGAGCAAAGCTGTTGGATGTTAATGTTGGTTGCCCCGGGACCGATGAAAAGAAACTTATGCTCAAAGCTATTGGGATACTCTCTGTTTCCAGCAATCTGCCTCTGGTGATTGATTCTTCTGACCCGGAGGTTTTAGAGGCCGCTTTGCGTTTTTATCCCGGCCGGGCCCTGATAAATTCCATTTCCGGAGAAAAGAAAAAGGTCAGGAAGCTTTTGCCTTTAGCGAAAAAATACGGGGCCATGTTTATTCTTCTTCCTTTATCCGGGAAAAAACTCCCTCTAAGATTCGCGGAGCGTAAAAAGAATATTAATAACATATATGCCTTGGCCAAAAAAGAAGGTTTTGATAAATCAGATATAGTCGTAGATGTCCTGGCTATGGCTGTGTCTTGTCATTATTTTGCGGCAGAAGAAGCTTTAAAAACTATTAGGTGGTGCGCTAAGGTTTTTAAAACAGCGACCATCATTGGCCTTTCTAATACATCGTTTGGCTTGCCGCAAAGGCACCTTATAAACAGGGTTTTTCTTACTTTGGCTCGTAAAACAGGGCTTTGTCTGGCGATAGCCGATCCGCTTGATTTAAAACCCTGCAAAGATAAATTCGTGGTTAACTTTTTACTTAATAAACCAGGTGCCGGTTCGAAATTTATAGCCAAATACTCAGGCTTTCCGGCTGAAGGAAAAATATCAAAAGTTTCGCAGAGTTCCTCTCAAGAAAATTTACGCCGGGCTATTCTGGAAGGCAACAAAGAGGGAGCCGCTATCTTTGTGAAGGCGGCTATGGTTTCTGGAAGCCAGGCTCTAAGGCTTATGCGGGAGGTCATGGTACCAGCTTTGGTAGAAGTGGGAGAATTGTTTGAGAAAAAGAGATATTTCCTTCCTCAATTGATAGCCAGTGCTGAGGCAATGAAATCAGGAGTCAAGGTTCTTCAGCCTTTTCTTAAGAGCCGCGAAATAGAAAAGGACAGAAAGGGCATTGTCCTTATGGCTACCGTGGAGGGTGATATCCATGATATAGGAAAAAATATTGTTTCTCTTATGCTAAAGAACCACGGTTTTCAGATTATCGACTTAGGAAAAGATGTTTCTACCGTTAAAATTATACAGGCCATAAAGCGCCATACTCCCGACATTGTGGCTCTTTCGGCCCTTATGACTACAACCATGGTTAACATGGGGGAAGTTGTCGAAGAGGCCAATAAAGAGGGTTTGAGGTGCGGGTTTATGGTTGGTGGTGCTGTGGTTACAGAAGCATATGCGGCCTCTATTGGGGCCTCTTACGCTAAAGATGGGGTTCATGCGGTGGAAATAGCCAAAAAACTCCAAAAGAAATAGATATATTCATATAATTTTTTAATATATGGTAAAAGTTTTAGCGATTGCTTTAGGCGGAGCCTTTGGAGCTCTCCTGCGTTATTTTACTTCCGGTTTTGCGCACAGATTCGCTGGTTCAGTTTTTCCCTGGGGGACATTGAGCGTTAACCTGCTGGGATCGTTATTAGTTGGTTTTTTCTGGGGTGTTTTTGAACATGCCCTGGCTTCATCCAATATCAAATTATTTGTTTTCGTGGGGCTTTTAGGGGCGTTTACCACTTTTTCAACTTTTACGCTAGAAACTTTTAATCTCTTGAGGGAAAACCAGGTAAAAATAGCTGTTTTAAACATCCTGGCTAACAATATTTTTTGTTTATTCTTTGTTTTTTCCGGTTTTTTTGTTTTTCGTTTTTTATCCGGAATCTTACGCTGAGGAGGTATTATGAAGCTGCCGCAAGAAGGAGTGTTGTTACGAATATTCGTTGGAGAGACAGACACTTACAAAGGTAAACTTTTGTACGAACAGATTGTTTTAAAGGCGCGCGAATTGAACCTTGCCGGTGCCACAGTCACAAGAGGAGTGATGGGTTTTGGCGCAACCAGCAGGATGCATACCGCTAAAGTCCTGCGCTTGTCTGAAGATTTACCGGTAATAATTGAGTTGGTTGATTCAAAAGAGAACCTGGATAAACTTTTGCCTTTTTTGGATGCGGTCGTAACGGAAGGCCTGGTTACAGAAGAAAAAGTCAAGGTAGTCAAATACCGGCACAATACGAGTCCTCAAGTTTAAACTTTCCTGAAAGCCATTATCAGAAATTCAGGTATTTTTGGCGCAAATGGCCAGGAGTATGTTTTGATAAACTTTTTACTGAATTTTGGGTAAGCAGAGTAGAGGAATTTAAATCCCTGATTTGAAAAGTTTTTTTTGTATTCAGCTTCGGCTCTAAGGTAGGTTTTAATTGGAGGGTTTTCGCTCAGAGTAAAGTTAAAAACGCGCGGTTCGTCTTTTATAGGCTTAAATATCTTTTTTTCTTTGCTGAGAGCTTTTATAAAATCAGGGTTGAACACAGCAATCGCTATTATGCTTTTAGAGCCGAGCGAATTAAAAAAAACCTTTAGATAAGGATTTAGATTTTTTATAAAGGGTAAAACCATACAAACGGAAATAGCCGCAAAGCCCCTTTTAAAATTTTTAAGGGTTTTTTTGTCTCCTACAAAGTAGTCTATTTTTTTGGAAGTTTGTTTCTTGGCTATTTTTATCATATCTTCTGAAAAATCTATCCCTGTAACTTTAAAACCCTTAAGATTCAGCAGGTTGCATAAGCCTCCGGTACCGCAGCCGTAATCAAGAACTCGCTTTCCGGGGCTGTGGCGGCCTATCGCTTTTAAGATTTGCGGCCATGCTACCAGTATATTATCGGCGGCAGAGGGATTAATTCTCCTTTTAACTCCGGAGTCAAAATTTTTGCTTAGCTTTCCCCAAGCTTTTGAATTTTTAACCATGAAAGCATACTAACTTATGCTTATACTGTTGGCAATAGAAAAATGCATAAGGGCTAAGGGTATGTTTTATTTATTTTTAATTGTCAATATTTAAAGATAAGAGTAAAATAATAATCATCATAAGAAATTTATATTCAGGCTACTGTCAGTTTGTTTTATGAGTAAAGTACTAGAGCCCATTGTCACTTCTATTTTCGATTTGTTCAAAATCGGCCCTGGCCCGTCTAGCTCGCATACCATAGGCCCCATGGCTGCCGCGTATAATTTTCAAAAATCTTTGCAGAGCATTTCCGACAAAAAACTCCAAAGGGCCAATGCCATAGAAGTTCATCTTTTTGGTTCCCTCAGCGCTACCGGCAGAGGCCACGGTACGGATCGCGCGGTAACCGCTGGTTTATTAGGCTGGGAGCCTGAAACATGTGATTCTAAAGCGCTGTCCGGACTCTTGAGCGGCGATAAAGATGTTTATGCCGTTAGGGCAAAGGGGGTGTCAATTTCTTTTAGCCGCAAAAATATTTATTTTGAAAAGTCAAAACTTAAAAGCTCATTTGCTAATACTTTAATAATTAAGCTTGTTTCCGGTAGGAAGGTTATTTTTGAAAAAGAATATTATTCTATTGGCGGAGGATTCATTAAGTGTAAGGGCCAAAGCAAAGATAAATCTCCTGAGCCGGTTTATGCTTATAGCAATATGGCTGGATTAAAAGAAACTCTCAGCAAGTCGGGAATCAGCATTAAAGATTTGGCTTTAGCTAACGAAAAGGCAATTACCTTAAAGGATGAGAATGATATTGATAAAAAGCTGGATAAGATAATTCTGGCCATGGAGGCTTCTGTTAAATCGGGCATTCATACTGAAGGAGTCCTGCCTGGGCCCATTGGTTTGTCCAGAAAAGCTTCTTTACTTTACAAAAGAGCTCATTCTTTTGGTGATGCTCCGGACCGTTTTCTTACCTACCTTAATGCTTATGCTTTGGCAGCTTCTGAAGAGAATGCCGCCGGGAGCAGGGTTGTGACTGCTCCTACTTCGGGTTCTTGCGGGGTTATCCCGGCTATACTTTATCTTCTAAAGTATCATTTTCATATTTCTGGAGATTTACTCAGAGAGGGGTTGCTTGTGGCGGCTGTAATAGGCTTTATTGCTAAGCATAATGCCAGCATTTCAGGGGCAGAAGTCGGCTGTCAGGGGGAGATAGGTGTGGCGTCTTCGATGGCCGCCGGTATGCTGGCGTATATTAATGGTTATAATATCGGCATAATAGAGAATGCTGCCGAGATAGCCCTTGAGCACCATTTGGGGCTTACTTGTGATCCGGTAGGAGGCTATGTACAAATTCCCTGTATTGAACGTAATGCTGTGGCGGCGGTTGAAGCCTACAATGCCTATCTTTTAGCTTCGGCAGGGGATCCTTCGAAACAAAAACTTAAATTTGACCAAGTAGTTTCGGCTATGCGGGATACAGGAAGGCATATGTCCGTTAATTATAAAGAAACCTCAAAGGGCGGATTAGCGAAGTGCGTTACCTGCTGTTAAAGAGTAAAGGAGTTTGACGTGCATAAAAAAAATTCTTCCATGATGATTTTGTTGGTGGCTTTTCTTGTTACCGGTAATTTGATAGGCGCTGGGATTTTAGCTCTTCCAATCCAAACCGGATTGGCTGGATTTTTACCTTCGCTTTTGGGAATGGTGGCGGTTGCTTTGGCAATGTTTTCTACTGCTATAATTCTAAGCGAGGAGGCAATAGCGAAAAAACAGATTGTTTTTAACTATCCAAGCTTGTACCAACAGTATATGGGTTCTCTGGGTAAATGGATAGCCATAGCGGCAAACCTTCTTATACTTTACGGCCTGCTTACTGCTTATCTTTCCGGGGTTACAGATATAATCGCGGGCCTGTTTAATCTCTCGGTACCCAAGAGTGTTGTTATGCTAATATTCTTTATCATAATGACTTCGGTAGTTGTAAGCGGTATGAGCATAATCCAGAAATTTAATGCCTTGTTTGTTGCCACAATGCTTATTGCTTTCGGCATAATAGTATTTATGGGTTCTTATCACGTCCAGCCTCAAAGGCTATCTTTTCAAAAATGGATTTTTCTTCCGGCGGCTGTGCCGGTAATAATAACAG
>JAQUWY010000027.1 GCA_028692655.1 Candidatus Omnitrophota bacterium
AGGTTGAGAAAAACCGGAAAACTGAAAACTAAAATATCGATTGAAACAATTTGTTTCTATCGTATTTCTGTAATATTCAGATAATGGAGATTTGGTAGTATTTAAACTTGGAATTTTTGTTATCCGTGTGAATCCGTTCTTTAATCAGTATATATCCGTGTTTGATTAAGGAGGTTCTAATGCTGGAGAAGTTTAATCCCCAGGAAATATTGAAAATAGCCGTTGCAGTAGAAGAAAACGGCCGTAAACTTTATGAAAATTTAGAAAAAAAAGCTAAAGGCCAGGAATTAAAGCAGATGTGGAAGCATTTAAAGGACCAGGAAGCCGAACACATAAAGGTCTTTGAGCAAATGCTTGAAAATCTGAAAGATTACCTGGTGGTAGAGTTTAACCCCGGCGAATATGAAGGATACCTGAAAGCGATATCTTTTGAATTCGTGTTTACCCGCCAGCTGATTGAAGAGAAGATTACGGAGGGGTTCTCTTCCGAAGTCCAGGCTTTGAATTTTGGGATACATATTGAAAAGAAATCCATACTTGTTTATTCGGCTCTTAGAGATTATCTTTTGCAGGCCAAACAG
This sequence comes from Candidatus Omnitrophota bacterium, assembly GCA_028692655.1. Lineage (GTDB taxonomy): Bacteria > Omnitrophota > Gorgyraeia > Duberdicusellales > 4484-171 > JAQUWY01. The sequence goes on from JAQUWY010000027.1 coordinate 582, forward strand.
CCCGTTTTAGATAAAGTTATCGAAGAAGAGAAAAAACATTTAATTGAGTTAACGGAATTTAAGAAAAGAATAGAGGAGAAATAAATGCCGGAAAATTTCAATCCACGCCAGATGCTTCAGGCAGCCTTTGAAACAGAAGAGGCAGCTTGCAGGTTGTTCTCTTCTTTTATCGAAAGCTCTCCGGACGAGGCCTTGAAAAAAATATGGCAGCAGCTGGATGAGCAATCTTCGGTGCATAGCAAAGTTTTCAAGCAAATGTATGAAGATGGTGATAGTTACTTGGTCTACGAGATAGTCTCCGGTGAATATGACCCCTACTTACGTTCTATTGTGCCTGAATATATTTCTGTTTGCAAAAATATTGAAGATAAGATAAAAAAGCCGTTTTCTACAGAACTCGTGGCTGTCGAGTTAGCGGTGTATTTTGAAATAGAAGCCATTATTACTTATTCAGCTTTAAAAGAATATATTGTTCCTGATAAATTAGATATGCTTAATAAAATCATAGGGGATAAGAAAAAAATCCTTGCCAAGCTCTCCGCGTGCAAGCGAAAATTGCAAAAAGAACAAGGGTAGGCATTGCCAAAGAGCTAACTTTTTATAATAGAGATAAAACTATTTTGGGAGGTGGTTATGGTAGTGCAGGTTTATTCTACAGCGGCTTGTCCGTATTGCCATATGGCAAAAGAATACCTTACTTCAAAAGGTGTAGCTTATCAGAACATTGATGTTTCTGTTGACCAGGAAGCGTCAAAAAAGATGGTTGAGATTTCCGGCCAGATGGGCGTTCCGGTTATAGTGGTTGACGGAAAACCGATTGTCGGGTTTGACAAAATGGCTATTGATGCTGCTTTGGGTGCCTGAATATGCCTATCTACACTTATTACTGCAATAGTTGTTTATCGAAAACGGATTTCCTTATTGGTGTTGGACAGGGAAAAGTAAAAATAGTCTGTCCCGAATGCGGCAGCAAGGACCTTAAAAAAGTTTTTTCTCCTTTTCGGGTTTCCGGCACCAAAAGTTCCTCTAAGTGCTTGAGTTGTTCGGGGGGAGATTGTTCGAGTTGTTAACGGTAGGATTAAAATAACAAGGAGAAGGAAGAATGAAATTTTTTTCTGCTAATAAATATACGCCCGGTGCATTGGGAATTCTACTTGCTTGGATTATAATTTTAAGCAATGCAGTCGTTCTTTTATCCCACATCTCTCTATATTTATTTTTAAAGATAGAGCCGGTTTATTACTGGCTGGGTATGTTGTCAGCTACCTCTTATGCGTCTGTCTGGCTGTGGGCATTGAACCCTTATTCGTTGATAGGAATAACTGCTTCCAGTATAGTCTGGACAGCTTTGGCAGTTATTTGCGCGGTAGGGATTCTGCTGAGGTCTAACTTATCCCGCAAGGTGTTTATGTATATGTGTGTTGTTAATCTACTGGCGATAATCCTTTTATTTATACTTCCGGCTATATCAGAATCTGCCGGCAAGGCAGTATTGCTTAGCCACTCTTTGTCTTTCCTGGTTACGGCAGGCTATATGCTATATTGGAGCCGAATCAAGTTTTCCGGAACCGGGAATAAAGGCATTTGATATATGAAAATATACGATTTGATTATTCTTGGGGCCGGACCGGCAGGAATTACTGCCGCAGTATATGCTGCCCGCAAAAGGCTTGATTTCGTTGTTATCACCAAAGATATAGGCGGCCAGGCCTCTTGGAGCGGCGATATAGAAAACTATACGGGATATCAGTTTATTACCGGCCCCCAGCTGGCTATTAAATTCCAGGAACATATGGATTCTTTCGGCATCAAAGTGATTATGCCCCAGTCAGCGATTGAAATTTCGCGCCAGGAAGAAAAAATAAAAGTAATCACAGACAGAGAAGAATATTTTTCCCGGGCCATAATTGTGGCCACCGGTAAAAATCCCCGCCTGCTTTCAGTGGAGGGGGAGAAAGAATATAAAGGCAAAGGAGTAACCTATTGTGCTACCTGCGACGGCCCGGTATTTAAAGGCAAAAACGTAGTTATTGTCGGCGGAGGTAATTCTGCGTTGGATGCGGCACTGCAGATGGTAAATATTTCCCCCAAAGTGTACATTGTCGATATAGCCCCAAAACTTACCGGCGATGAGGTTATGATACAAAAGTTAAAGCAATCCTCGAACGTGGAAGTTTTCAATAATGCCATAGTGAAAAAAATATACGGCGCTGATTTTGTGAAAGGTGTTGAAATAGAGGCAAACTCCGAAATTAAAGAATTGGCAGTCCAAGGGGTCTTTGTTGAAATAGGCCTTAATCCTAATGCCGGGTTTGCTTCCGGGCTTAAAAAGAACGAATCAGGAGAAATAATTGTAGATTGTTATAATCAAACCAACATAGAAGGTTTGTTTGCCGCCGGAGACGTAACCAGCGTGCCGGAAAAACAAATCATCATTGCCTGCGGAGAAGGCTCAAAAGCCTGCCTTTCTGCCTTTCGTTATTTATCCACGCATAGTTTCAGTTCACAGGCATAGACACAGGTTAAGGTTGAGGTTGAGGAAAAGACAGAGGTAAAGAGAAGACACAAGGAATTGATAATTGATAATCGATAATTTAGGGCATAAATTTGGTTTTAGGTTTGTGCCTGTCGGCAGGCAGGGCTTTCGTTTCTTTGGTTTTTTGTTTTCAGTTTTCCTGATAGCCTGATTTCCGTGTTGCCGGATGAACTTGCTAAAAGGTAAAGGTGCAAAGAGGGCTTGCGGCCTGTTTTTAGCCGGTTATAATAAATAATATATAAGGTAAGCTATGATGAAAATAAGTCCTGAAATAATAAGTTTTTTCCAGAGACAGGAATTTATTGTTGTTTCAACTTTAGACGCCGACAGTAATATTCACTCTTCAGCAAAAGGTTTAGCCGGAATAGAAAAAAACAGGATTTATCTCATAGATTTATACCGCGGCCATACTCTGGAAAATTTAAAAAGAAACCCCACTATTAGTATTATTGCTATAGATGGGCCACAGTTTCTTGGCTATACCTTAAAAGGGAAGGCCAGGATTATAAGTAAGGAAGATATTGGCCAGCGCCATAGGAATAATTGGCAGGATAAGGTTATCCAGAGGATGACAAAAAGAGTTATTCGGCACGTGACAAAGGATAAAAAAAGCCCTCAACATCCTGAAGCCCGTTTTCCCGAGCCCGAGTATCTTATTGAAATGACGGTTGAAAAAGCTGTTAATCTTGCCCCCAGGCACCTCAAAGAGAGTACCTAAACCTATCTTTGTGAATTTCAGGGTGTGCTTTTGCCAGAGGTGGTTAGTTTCTATAACTACTTATATAACAGCGTGTTATAGACTGCAGAGCATTAAATTTAAGCCTTTCTGCTTAGGAATTATAACGGCGGTTAAATTTTAAAAAAAAACTTTTCAATATTTAAAAAGGGTGTATAATCAGCTTTTAGAAAGTTGTTTGATAACTGTTGGCTGTAGAAGTAAATTAGCCGGTTATGTCAATCCTGCATTGGATATTTTCACAGAAAGATTTTAAAAACCGGTGCTCAACAGGCAGCTTACAGAAACAAGATTTAAAAGTTGAAAGCAAAAAGGTTCAATAAAAGGAGGTTATTGTGGCAGAAGTAAGGATAGATAGGGCCGAAGATTTTGAAAAAGCCTTTCGTCAGTTCAAAATCCAGACTAAAAGAGAGGGGGTTTTGGAGGAATATCGTGAAAGGCAGTATTATAGCAAACCTTCGAAAAAGAGGAGGAAAAATGTAAAGAGGAAACGGCCTTAGAGAGGTTTTCTTTATGTGTAGAGATGATTTAAAGTAAGAGGTGAATCAAAATGAGCGAAGAAAAAAAAATTTATGTGGGTAATTTAGAGTATAGCACTACTGAAGATGATATTAGAAGCCATCTTGAAGGTAAGGGTATCCAGGCAAAGGATATAAAAGTAATAAAAGATAAATATACCGGCAGGTCCAAGGGGTTTGGGTTTGTTGAAGTGGATTCTGACGATGACCTTAATAAAGGCATAGAGGCTTTGGAAGGCCAGGAATTAAAGGGTAGAACTCTTAAAGCTAATAAAGCCAGGCCTCCCAGAGAAAGAGAAGACAGGCGCCCCAGATTCTAGGGGTTATCTGCTCAAAGGAAATAAATAAGAGAGGGGATTTTAGGTCCCCTCTCTTTCATATTAAACCGCTAAATTTGTATTTGATTTAAAAGGTTCAGGACGAATGTATTTTTGGTTAATAAATGCTTGACGTAATATTTACCGTGTGTTACTATTTTAGCCTATGTTAGCAGTAGTTGAAATCGGGAAAAAGCAGTATTTGGTCAATAAAGGCGATACTTTAAAGGTCCAGCGCCTTAAAGAGAAGGAAGGCAAAATCGCCTTTGATAAGGTTCTTATTCTGGCTGATGACAAGAAGGTAAAAATCGGCACGCCTTATATAGAGAAAGCTAAAGTAGAAGCTGAAGTTTTAGGGGAACAAAAATCCAAAAAAGTCATTGTTTATAAATACAACCGCAGAAAAAAATACCGCAAAAAACAAGGGCATCGCCAGATTTATACCACACTTAAAATTACCCGCGTTGTCGCGTCCGCATCCTCAAGCTCTTCAAAGTGATAAGTCTTTCCATTTTTATAAAAAGATTCTTTCTCTTGACTCGGCCGTCAGTATTAATTTTCAATAGTTTATTTTCAAGAGGTTTATAAATATGATTCTCGACAGGACTAAAGTTTATCTTCGGTCAGGCTCCGGCGGCGAGGGTGACTCAACCTTGAGGAGTATTTCTTCAAGGAAGCTTAAAGCTTACGGTGGCGATGGAGGCAAAGGCGGCGATGTTATACTGAAAATAAGCCCTCATCTTTACGATCTAAGTAAGTTTAAGGGCAGTAAGAAGTTTATTGCTTCTGACGGTACAAGAGGAGGAGCTAACAATAAAAAAGGCCAGAATGCCGACAACCTTATTGTATTTGTTCCCGAGGGGACAAGGGTTATCTGTCAGGATAAAGTAATCGCTGATTTAAACGGCTCGGAAAAAGAGTTTTTAATTTGCCGGGGAGGTTTTGGAGGCAAAGGTAATTATAAACGTAACTATACGGTTGCACCGGGTTTGGGCGAAGAAAAAGAAGCTGAGTTTGATTACCGTATTCCCAACGAAGTTGCCCTCATAGGTTTGGCCAATACCGGCAAAAGCAGCCTTTTTAACGCTTTGACCGGGCAAAACCAAAAGATTGCGGATTATCCTTTCACCACAAGGTCTTGTTTCTGGGCCGAAAGTGAGTATAATTTTAAAGGTTTTAGGGTTTTGGATACCCCTCCCGTTAAGATAAAAAAAGAAGGTTCTCCGGCTCAGGAAAATGATTTTTTGCGCCACTTATTCCGAAGCCGTGTAGTGCTTATAGTGGGAGATGAAGTAAAAAACTGGAAAAAGGATTTTGAGGCTGTCAAAGAGGAAGTTTCTTTGTATGATGCGGAAATCTCCAAAGGGAAAAAATTTTTTTACTTGTTGAATAAAATTGATAAAATAGATACAAACCTTATTCCCGAAGGTATTCTGACGGTATCGGCAAAGTCCCTAAAGGGGTTGGATATCCTGAAGAAGAAAATTATTGAGTGTTTGTGTTGATAACACGAATATACGTTAATTCGCCTCGTTCTTAAACGTCTTACGCAAATATTGCGAATTAAAATTTGCGTTGATTTGCATGTAACCGGTGTTTATCCGTGTGGAGTAAAATGATGAAAAAAATAGTAGTAAAAATAGGAAGCAGTGTAATTGCTCCTTGCGGCAGGCTTGACAGGGCTCTGGTTAGAGCCATAGTTAAGGATATTCTGAAAGCCGAGCATGATGGGGCTAAGATTATTCTTGTCAGTTCCGGCGCTATAGCCAGCGGGTTGAATTCTTTAGGCCTTAAAAAGAAACCTCAGGAAATTCATTCTTTGATGGCGATATCTGCTTTCGGGCAGATTATTTTGATGGACGCTTTTAACGAGCAATTCAGGAAGTGTGAAAGAAGATGCGCCCAGATTCTTCTCACCTGGGAAGACTTTGACAGCCGCCGCCGCTTTATGAATATCCGAAAAACTATAGATAAACTTTTGGAGATGGGAATTGTTCCGATTGTCAATGAAAACGATGTTATATCGTGTGAGGAGATAAGATTTGGAGACAATGACCGTATTTCAGCCCTTCTTGCTGATTTGGTAGGTGCCCAGCAGTTGATTATACTTTCGGATGTGGAAGGTTTGCTGGAGGGTAAAGACGTGGTAAAAGAAGTTGTAAAGATAGATTCAAAGATAGCCTCTTTGGTTAAAACCAAAGGGAAAACTCATACCAGCGGAGGAATGGCCACTAAATTAGAGGCTGCCAAGATAACTTCTGCCTGCGGCATAAGAACAACCATAGCTTACGGCCGCAAAAAAGATATCATTTCCCGTATTGCCGGAGGAGACAGAATAGGGACATTATTTTTGCCGGCCGAAAAAAAAGATAAAGCCCGTAAGCGCTGGATAGCCTCTAAAATGATGAGAGGGGTTATTTATATAGATTCGGGAGCCGGAGAGGCGTTGTTATATAAAGGTAAGAGTTTATTAAATGTAGGGATATTCCGTATAGAGGGGTTGTTCAAGAAAGGGGATGCGGTAAGAGTTGCCGACCAAGAAGGCAACATTTTAGGCCGCGGAATTGTTCAGTATTCATACCAGGAGCTTAAAACCTCAGCCGGTAAGAAACTCGGAAAAGAAGTAATCCACAGAGATGATTTTATAAAAGCAGGCCAGGGGTATTGTTAGCCTTTGGTGTTATAAAAGGGTAGTTTTATGGAAGGATATGTTGAAAAGTTAACCCGGCAAGCCAGAGAATCAAGTTATAAACTGGCAAGATTAACCAGCGCTCAAAAAAATAAAGCGCTAAGATTTATGGCCGCGGCTTTGCTTAAAAATAAAGATTTTATTTTAAAAGAAAATAGAAAAGATTTGGACCTTGCCCGCAAGAACAACCTAAAAAAAAGCTTTATCGAAAGGCTGGCCTTGGATGAAGGTAGGATAAAGCAGATGAGTGTTTCTTTAAGGGAGGTAGCCGGATTGGCTGAGGTTGTTGGAAAAATAATTTCTTCCAGCTTACGGCCCAACGGAATAAGAATTCAAAAAGTTAGGGTTCCTATAGGAGTGGTGCTTGTTATATTTGAAGCCAGGCCTAATGTTGTAAGCGATTGCGCCGGGCTGTTGTTTAAAACTTCCAATGTTGGCATATTACGCGGCGGATCAGCTTCTTTTTATTCTAATCTGGCGGTGCAAAAAGTTCTTAATGGAGCCTTAAATGCCGCTGGAATCAATTTCAAAGCTTTTTTTGTAGTAGAGAAAACCGGCCATAAGATAGTCCAAGAGCTTTTGAGGGCTCAAGAGAATATAGATTTAGTTATTCCCCGGGGCGGAGAGGCTTTAATAAAAAAGGTAGTTGAGATATCGCATATCCCTGTAATAAAACATTACAAAGGCGTCTGCCATATTTTTGTGGATAAAACAGCTGATATAAAAAAGGCTTTAAAAATAGCTGTCAATGCCAAAGTCCAGAGGCCTTCGGTTTGTAATGCGGTTGAAACGATTTTAGTCCATAAAGATATCGCGAAAAAGTTTTTGCCCTTACTAAAAAAAGAATTTGATACCTGTAGAGTTAAGATCAGAGCTGACGCAAAAACTGCCGCAGTAATCTCCGGCGTCAAAATGGCCCGGGAGAGCGATTGGAGCACTGAGTATCTTGATTTAGCCGTTTCAATCAAAACGGTTAAGAATGCGGATGAGGCGATAAAACATATAAATCGCTACGGCTCTCATCATACCGAGAGTATAATAACTAAAAATAAAAAGAATGCCGAGCATTTCCTTAAAGAAGTCGATTCCGCTTGTTGTTTTGTCAATATCTCCACTCGTTTTAGTGACGGTTATCAATTCGGGCTTGGCGCCGAAATTGGCATTTCTACAGATAAGCTTCATGCCCGCGGGCCCATGGGGCTGGAAGAGTTGACTACTTATAAATGGATTGGCACCGGAAACGGACAGATTAGAAAATAGATGCTAAAGGATTAGGCAGAGGCTGAGGTTGAGAAAAAATCCTAAGTCATTTTATAATAGAAATACGATAGAAATCTGCTTCGCGAAATACAGTAGAAATAATTTGTTTCGATAAAGCCATAAACACTAGACAAATTCAAATAAATAAAATTCAAAATATAAATAGAAAATTTTAGATTTTGGTTATTCAATATTGTTTAGGATTTGTTCCGAACTGAACACCATAAACCTATAGCTTGACTTAAAACTTACAGCTTAAAGCTATTTTTGTTTGGGATTTTGAATTTAGGATTTATTTGGTAATATTGGTATTATTTGGATTTGAGATTTTTGATAGTTGATATTCTGGTGCGTGTAAAATAAAGACATAAGATTTATTAAGGTATGAAAATAGGAATATTAGGCGGTTCTTTTAATCCTCCTCATATCGGCCATTTAATTTTGGCTCAGGAAGCACTTGAGGCAGCAGGATTGGACAAAGTATTTTTTATCCCGTCCAACATATCTCCTCATAAGAGCAATAATCTTGTTGATGCTCTTAAGCGTTTTAAAATGGTACAATTGACAATATCTGATGATAAGCATTTCCAAGCTCTGGATATTGAAATAAAACGGGAGGGAATTTCTTTTACAATAGATACTATCAGGGATTTAAAAAAGCGCTATCCCCGTGATAATTTTTATTTGATTATAGGTTCCGACCTTGCTGAGGGTTTTTCAACCTGGAAAGATTACGGCCGAATAAAGAAAGAAGTAAAAATTATCGTGGCTTACCGGAAAAAGTATCCTTTTGGGAGCAGAAAATATTTTCTGCCTATCAAGATTACACAAGTTGCATTATCTTCTTCCCAGGTAAGAAGCAGAATAAAGGAAGGGCGTTCTATACGTTATCTGGTTCCGGAAAAAGTGGCAGAATATATAAAACGGCACGGTTTATACACAAGAAAGGAGACAAGAAATGATTAAATTCGGCACTGACGGTTGGCGGGCGGTAATCGCCGAGGATTTCACATTTGAGAATGTAAAGATTGTTTCCCAGGCGATAGCGGATTACCTTAAGGGGCAGCCGGCAAAGAAGAAAAAAATAGTGGTAGGTTACGACCGGCGTTTTCTTTCTAAAGAATTTGCTGAAACAGCAAGCTGCGTGTTTGCTGCTAACGGCATAAAGGTTGCGCTCTCAGACAGGGATGTGCCAACACCTACGGTAAGTTTCCATTGTCTTTACGGTAAGTATGACTTAGGGATTATGATCACAGCTTCTCATAATCCGGCTAAATTTAACGGGCTGAAAATAAAAACTTCCGAAGGCGGTTCAGCTGATAAGCAGGTTACCGATGCTGTAGAAAAATTACTTGGTAAAAACAACCCTAAAAATATAGATATGTCTCTTGCCAGGGAAAATAAATCTATCAAAGAAAAAGACCTCACGGCCGAGCATGTGAAATTTTTAAGAAGGTTGATAGACCTTAAAAAGGTTCAAAAAGCTAAACTGAAGATTTTAGTCGATAATATGTACGGCTCCGGAGATAGTTTCGTGGAGAGGATTCTTAAACCTTGCCGCTCGAAGATAGATTATATACACAACGAGTTTAATCCTTCTTTCGGCGGTATCCATCCTGAACCGGTGGAAAGCAACGTTAAAGAATTGATAGCGAGGGTGAAAAAAGACAAGTATGATTTGGGCTTGATTTTAGACGGAGACGCAGACAGGATTGCTATGGTTGACGGCAGAGGTAATTATATCAATGCTCAGGTGATACTGCCTATTTTGGCAATGCATATGATTAAAAACAGGAAAGCCTCAGGCGGTATAGGCAAGACAGTAGTGGGCAGCAACGTAATTGATAAAGTTGCTTTGGATTTGGGAGTTCCCTGCTATGAGACCCCTGTAGGTTTCAAATATATTTCTAATTTATTTAAACAAAATCTCATTTGTATAGGCGGAGAAGAAGCCGGCGGCATAGGCGTAAAAGGCTATATTCCTGAAAGAGACGGTTCTGTTTCATTCGTTCTCATGCTGGAGATGCTTTCTCAGGAGAAAAAGAACTTTAATGAAGTTTTGGCTGATTTCTACCGCCGATACGGCCGTTATTATTACAGCCGCACGGCAATTCCGGTTAAAAGCGTTAAAAAGAGCCTCGATGATATGAAATTGCCCAAAGACATCTGCGGCAAGAAAATCCAGAGGATTAATAAGCTTGACGGGATTAAACTTATAGCCCAGGATAGCTGGCTTATGTTTAGAAAATCCGGGACAGAGCCTATTGTCAGAGTTTATGCCGAAAGCCGCAGTAAGAAAGAATCACAAAGATTGGTGGACATAGGAACCAAAATGATCTATGCTTTATAGGTTGTCAACTACATTGGTTTATTTTGTAGCCAGGTTATTTTTAGGATTTAAAGTCAAGGGTGCTAACTGTGTTCCGGCCAAAGGGCCTTTTATTTTAGCTTCGAATCATCTCAGTAATCTTGACCCTCCGATTTTGGCTGTTGCCTGTCCCCGCAGAATATGCTTTTTGGCTAAAAAAGAGTTATTTTCAAACAGGCTGTTTTCTTTTTATCTAAACAGTGTAGGTGCTATACCTCTAAAGCGCGGTAAGTCAGATATCCGGGCTATGCGTAAAAGCTTAAGTGTTCTCAAAGACAAACCTTTACTGGTTTTTCCTCAAGGGACGCGCCGGCAGGATTTCTCTGATATCGGGCCCGGAGTAGGCTTTCTTTGCCGAAAAGCCGGTGTTCCTGTAGTGGCCGCAAGAATCAGGGGGACAGATGTTGTCTTACCCCGTGGGGCAAAAAAACTTAAGAGAGCAAAAATCCAGGTAGATTTTGCCCAAGTTGAAGAAATAGTCAGGGAAGATACCTACGAGCAGATAGTTTTCAAGATAATCGAGAAGATAAAGAGCCTTTGAGTTGTTCCGGGTTCCTGAAAATCTAAAATTTACCATTGTTTTTGCTGTATTAAAGGAGACTTTAGCAAAAACAATGAAAATGGTTTTTTGTTGACAAGTATAGCAAATTAGGAGATAATTGTAAAAATTTTTTTAAGGAGGATATTAAAAGTATGGAAACAGTTTCTGCAGAATTGGCAAATGCCTATTATGATTCTATCAAGGAACTTAACGAAGGTGAAATCGTTAAGGGTAAAGTTGTCAGTGTTAACCTCACGGAAGTAGTTGTTGACGTGGGATACAAATCCGAAGGTATAATCCTGCGTGAGGAATTCAAAGGAGTTGACATAGACAACATGAAGGAAATCGACGTATATGTCGAGAATGTAGAAGATGAGGATGGCAAAATTATTCTTTCCTTTAGGCGGGCCAGGGAAACTCATGGCTGGCTCACTTTAGCCAACAGCCACAAAGAAGGTGATTTGGTTGAAGGTATGGTGGTACGTAAGGTTAAAGGCGGATACATGGTTAATGTCTTTGGAGTTGAAGGATTTCTGCCTCAGAGCTTATCGTCTTTCAGGAACATGGAAGATGAAGAGGTCATTGGTAAAAATTTTAAATTCCAGATTGTAAAACTTAATAAAATGAAAGGAAGCTTTATTATTTCCCGCCGGGATGCCCTGCGTGCGGAAAGAGAAGTTTCCCGTAAAAAAATATGGGAAAGTATAGAGGAGGGCAAAGTGGTCCAGGGTTCGGTAAAGAGCATCACTAACTTTGGAGCTTTTATTGATTTAGGAGGAGTTGACGGTTTGCTTCATATAGCTGATATGAGTTGGAAGAAAATTACTCATCCTTCTGAGTTTGTTGCCGTGGGTGATGATATAAAAGTCATGGTTTTGGGTTTTGACCGGGAAAAGGGAAAAATTTCTCTCGGGCTTAAGCAGACTACCCCCGATCCTTGGAAAGAAATAGATAAAAAATTCTCTCCCGGGCTGGCTCTAAAAGGAAGGATAACAAATATACAAAATTACGGTATATTTGTTGAACTTGAAAAAGGTATTGAAGGACTTGTGCATATAAGCGAAGTTTCCTGGACTAGGAGGTTCATTAATTTGCAGGAAGCTTTTGCTCTTGGTGACGCCATAGAGGTGAAAGTAATAAACGTGGATCCGGCTGAAAGAAAAATATCCTTAAGTATCAAGCAGCTTGAGAAGGATCCCTGGGATGATATAGAGAATATGGTTACCATAGACAGTTCTATCAAAGGTAAGGTCAATGGTTTCGGTGACGGCTGTGCTTATGCCGAACTTGACAACGGATTAGAAGGCATTATTTACAATGAGGATATATCCTGGACAAAACGTATCTCCAGGGCTCAGGAGATACTTAAACGGGGACATAGTTATGAATGGAAAATTTTAGGCATAGACCGCAGCAATAAAAAAGTAATCCTGGGCCTAAAACAGCTGGTAAAAGATCCCTGGCCCGAGATTTTAGAGAGGTTCCCGGTAGGCACAGTTCTGGAAGGTAAAGTCGTAAAAGTTACTAATTTCGGAGTGTTTGTCCAGATTAGCGATGAGTTAGAAGGTTTGGTTTTTTCCGGAGAAATGCCTCAGGAACTTGTAGAAAGCTTAAAACCGGCAGATGCCTTAAAAGTTAAAATAATAAAAATTGATCCCGGTTCGGCAAAAATAGGCCTTTCAGCTAATATTGATGCTCAAACTGCTGAATAAAACCGATATAAAATATTTCGGTTTCAGCAGGAAACTATATTCACGCTGCTTCTTGCTGACTGCACTGGTTTGAAATTTTTCCGCAGAAAATATTAGGTTACTCGGGTGAGGATGAAATTTGTCTTACGTTAAACAAATCCCGCGCTAAAGAAAAAATATGAGAAAATGCCTGGATGAGCACTTGGAAGCCATAAAGAAATGCGCGATTGACGTAATTTCCGAGGAAGAGATAAAAACTAAGATTGAAAAGTCCTTTAAGCTTAAAAAACCTTTAAGGCTTAAGATAGGCTTTGATCCCACAGCCAGAGATATCCATCTGGGGCATACTGTTCTTCTGAGAAAACTACGAAAGCTTCAGGATTTAGGGCATCAGGTTTATCTTATAATAGGTGATTTTACTGCTAAGATAGGGGATCCTTCCGGAAAGACCTGCCTCCGGCCGGTCTTGAGTGATAAAGAAATAAAATCCAATGCTTCTACCTACACCCAGCAAGCTTTCAAAGTCCTGGATAAAAAGAAAACAAAAGTTATCTACAATAGTATTTGGTACAAGAAAATGGACCTGTCTAGGTTCCTTTCTCTATTGTCTTCTTATACTGTGGCCAGAATACTTGAGAGAGATGATTTTTCTCAGAGGCTCAAAGAGAACCGTCCCCTTACGGTTTTAGAGATAATCTATCCTTTAATACAAGGATACGATTCTTTTAAAATGGAAGCAGACATAGAGTTTGGCGGCACCGACCAGAAATTTAACTTAATTGTAGGCAGGCACCTCCAGCAGGGGTTTGGCCAAATGCCGCAGGCAGTCGTAACGATGCCTCTTTTAGTCGGCCTGGACGGAAAAAATAAAATGTCTAAATCTTTGGATAACTATATAGGTATTACCGAATCCCCCAAGACCATGTTTGGGAAAATTATGAGCATTTCTGATGAGGTTATGTGGGAATATTACAAGCTCTTAAGCGATAGGGATACGCAAGAGTCTAAGAGTATTCATCCTAAAGAAGCAAAGCTGGCTTTAGCGTCCGATATTGTATCTTTTTACCATTCAAGGAGAGCGGCATCTCTGGCCAAGGCCGAGTTTGTTAAGGTTTTCTCACAAAAAGGGCTACCTGAGGATATTCCGGCGTATAGAGTCGCAACGCCTGATTTTGATATAATCGATGTCCTGTATAAAGCTAAGCTAATGTCTTCTAAAAATGAGGCCCGGCGCCTGCTTGAGCAGGGAGCAATTTGCCTTATAGATACAAGTGATGCGGCGAAATCCACGGTAGTCAAAAATGCAGCCATAAGTTTAGTTTCGGAAAGTATGATTTTTAAGGTAGGCAAGAAGCGTTTTCTCAAAGTTACCCTTTAACAAAATACTTGCATTTTTATTTGGCGATTGTTATAATAAATTCCCAATTCTTAGAAATTAACCAATCCGGAAGATAAAATAAGGGTATTTTATAAATCATCAAATTTAATCAATTGGAGGAGGTACTATGGCTATTAAAGTTGGTATCAATGGTTTCGGCAGAATAGGCAGGAACGTTTTCAGGGCATTAGCAGAACATAAGATCAGCGGCATTGAAATTGTGGCCGTTAATGATCTTACCGATGCCAAAACTTTAGCGCATCTTCTTAAATATGATTCCAATTTCGGTATTTTCCCCAGTGATGTAAAGACAGAAGGGGATTCTATTGTTGTTGACGGAAAGAAAGTAAAAGTTTTATCAGAGAAAGACCCTTCCAAATTACCCTGGGGCCAATTGGGAGTGGAAGTGGTTGTGGAATCAACGGGTTTTTTCCGCGATGCCGAAAAAGCCGGATTGCATATCAAAGCCGGCGCAAAGAAAGTCATTATATCGGCACCGGCTAAAGGCAGTATAGCAACATTTGTTATGGGGGTTAACGAAGATAAATATGATGCTTCAAAGGACAATATTATGTCTAATGCTTCCTGCACTACAAATTGTATAGCTCCGGTAGTTAAAGTTATTAAAGATTCCTTTGGGGTGGAAAAAGGCCTTATGACAACGATTCATTCCTACACTAATGACCAACGCATACTTGATTTGCCTCATAGTGATTTACGCCGGGCCAGAGCCGCGGCCCTTTCTATGATTCCTACCACAACCGGAGCTGCTAAGGCAGTAGGTTTGGTTATTCCGGAATTAAAAGGCAAACTTGACGGCTTGGCAATAAGAGTTCCTACTCCAACTGTTTCAATTGTCGATGTAGTGCTTAAAACTGGTAAAGAAGTGACCAAGGAGCAGGTAAATAAAGCTTTAGAAGATGCAGCTTCTGGAAAATTGAAAGGTATCCTGGGTGTATGCAATGAACCGCTTGTATCTATAGACTTCAAGAAAAATCCTCTTTCTTCAATAGTTGATGCCGAGCAGACTTTTTGCTTAGGTGATATGGTCAAGGTTCTTTCATGGTATGATAATGAATGGGGATATTCCTGCAGAGTATTAGACCTGATCAAATACATAATGAAATAGAAGAATGAATAAGAAATCAGTATCTGACATAGACTTAAAGGGCAAACGCGTGCTTATGCGTGTTGACTTTAATGTTCCTCTGGACAAAGAATTGCGTATTACCGATGACGGTAGAATAAAAGCGGCTTTGGAAACTATCCGCTATATTATTGCCAGCGGCGGAAAGCTTATTCTTATGAGCCATCTGGGACGTCCTAAGGGAGAAGTAAAAAAAGAATTCAGCTTAAAACCAGTAGCCAAAAGGTTAAGTGAACTTCTCGGTAAACCCGTTATTATGCTGGATGACTGTATAGGGCAGAAAATTAAAGGTGAGGTTGGCAAAATGGCCGCCGGTGATGTCGTGCTTCTTGAAAATTTACGCTTTTACAAACAGGAAGAAAAAAACGATCCCGCTTTTGCCAAAGAATTAGCCTCTCTGGGAGATGTGTTTATCAATGACGCTTTTGGGACTGCTCACCGTGCGCATGCCTCAACAGAAGGAGTTACCCATTACCTTGAGTCAGCGGCAGGGTTCCTGGTTCAAAAAGAAATAGAATATTTCGAAAAGGTTCTTACCGGAGCCAAGAAGCCTTTTATCTTTATCCTGGGAGGAGCTAAAGTATCAGATAAAATACCGGTTATCGAGAATATGATGGATAGAGCGGACAGCCTGATTATTGCAGGAGCTATGGCTTATACTTTTATGAAAGTTAAAGGTATAGATGTGGGGTCTTCCCGGCTTGAGGAGGATAGTTTTTCGATAGTAGATAAAATACTCAATAAAGCTGCTGAAAAGAAAGTTGAAATTCTCCTTCCGGTGGACCATGTGGTTACCGATAATATTGAAACCGCAAACAATGTCAAGATAACTGATTCAGAAGCGATAAACCCCGGGTGGATAGGCGTTGATATAGGCCCTAAGACGATTAAACTTTTTTCTGATAAAATCAAAGAGGCGGCTACTGTTGTTTGGAACGGCCCTGCGGGAATATTTGAAAATGAAAAGTTTGCCAAGGGCACTAAGGCAATAGCTTTGGCTGTGGCTGATTCGGGAGCCGTTTCTGTTATTGGCGGTGGAGACACAGCTGCGGCAGTAGTTAAGTTTTCTTTAGGCGATAAGATGTCGCATATTTCAACCGGCGGAGGCGCTTCTTTAGAGTATTTAGAAGGAAAGGTATTGCCGGGAATAGCGGCACTGGCTGATAAATAAAACACGGATAAATTAATTTGCGTAGATTCGTTTTGATTCGTGTTTATTCGTGAAGGAAAAAGAGGAATAAGTGATGAGGCAAGTATTTATAGCTGGAAACTGGAAGCTTAATAAGAGCATTAAAGAGGCCATTGAGCTTGTTACTGAGCTCAAACGCGATCTAATTGATATCGAGGCTGCCGATATTGTAGTCTGCCCTGTTTTTACCGCGCTTTCTGACGTTTCGGACGTAATCATCGATTCCAATATCAAATTAGGGGCACAGGATGTTTATTGGCAAGAGTCGGGAGCCTTCACCGGAGAGGTTTCTTCAACTCTTCTAAAAGATGCCGGCTGCACCTATGTAATAATAGGGCATTCCGAGAGAAGAAAATACTTTTTTGAAACGGACGAAACCGTCAATAAAAAAATAAAAGCAGCTCAAAACGCGGAGCTTATACCTATAGTGTGTGTAGGCGAGACTCTCGAGGAAAGAGAAAGCGGAAAAACTATGGAAGTTATAAAGGGCCAATTGCAAGGCTCGCTGCAATCTCTGGATAACCAAAGCCTGCAGGCTTTGGTTATTGCTTATGAACCGGTATGGGCGATTGGCACCGGAAAGACCGCGACTTCTTCCCAAGCGCAAGAAGTTCATGGTTTTATACGAAATTGGCTGATTGAGCGTTGCGGCAGCCCGGTTTCTCAAAAAATAAGGATTCTTTATGGAGGCAGTGTTAAGCCTTCTAATATAAAAGAGCTGATTCAAGAGCCGGATATTGACGGAGCCCTGGTAGGAGGGGCTTCTCTCGAAAGAGAAACTTTTTCACAGATAGTCAAAAACGCTTTGTAAAGCATGCTAGAGATAGGAGATAGTTATGTATAATGTTGTGTTGATTTTCCACATTCTAATAGCCCTTGCTTTGATTGGCTTAATTTTAATACAGAGGGGGCGTAGCGGAGGCCTTGTTGAAGCTCTGGGAGGGGTAGAATCAATATTTGGCACTAAAACAAACGCTTTTTTTGTTAAAACAACTGTAGTTTTGGCCATACTTTTTTTTGTTACCTCTGTATCTTTAGCGTATATTTCTAAACAGCAGGGAAAATCTTTGCTGGAGATATATCCTGATATTACAAATAAGAATAATACTGCCGGTTCTAATATTGTGCCCGCGGGTAAGGAGAAACCTGAAGAATCACAAACCTCCGGGCCGGAAAGTGGCCAATAAAATCTCCAGAGGTGAGTTTAAATAGTAAATCAATTGCTGCAACCCAATCTTGGTTTAGCTTCAAAAACTAAAATTCTTGACAGAAATATTTATTTATGCTAAAGTTAAAATCGATGAGAATCTTCTTTACTATCCTTTTTCTTATCATTCCTTTTTTTTCTTCTTCAGCGGCCAATATAATGAAAGGTGAAGCCCGGGCCTATAGGGAAGAAGGGTATAGATTACAGTCTATGGGGGATTTACAAAAGGCTTTAGCCTATTATCAAAAATCTGCCTATATGGACCCTCTTTACTCTGAAGTACAGAATGATTTAGGAGTTGTTTACAAAGCCTTGGGAGATGAGGACAGTGCGCTTATGGCTTACAAGAAAGTGCTGGAACTGGACCCGTCTTATCTGCCTGCGTATACCAATCTTGCTTTTTT
>JAQUWY010000004.1 GCA_028692655.1 Candidatus Omnitrophota bacterium
AGCATCGACGTTTTCTATAAAGCAAACCGTTATCTTATTGCCTTTCTGGTCTCTGACAACTTCCAGCTCCAGTTCCTCCCAGCCTAAGACCGACTCTTCAACCAAAACCTGATGAATCAGGCTTGCAGCAAGGCCCCGGGCAGCAATTACTCGCAGTTCTTCCACATTGTAAACTATTCCGCCTCCTGTGCCGCCTAATGTGTATGCCGGCCGTAAGACTACCGGATACTTAAGTTTTTCGGCAATCGCTTCGGCTTCTTCAACTGAGTTACAGGGCTCAGATTTTGCTACCGGAACACCAAGCTTAGCCATAGTCTGCTTAAAAACTATTCGATCCTCTCCTCTCTCAATAGCATCGGCCTTGACACCAATAACTTCCACGTTGTATTTGTCCAATACTCCTGCTTTATAAAGACTAGCAGCAAGATTAAGCCCCGTCTGTCCGCCCAGGTTAGGCAATAAAGCATCCGGCTTCTCTTTTTCAATTACCTTAGCAAGGCTTTCAACCGTTAAAGGCTCGATGTAAGTTTTATCAGCCGTAGCAGGGTCCGTCATGATCGTTGCCGGGTTAGAGTTAACCAACACAACCTCATAACCTTCCTCTTTCAAAGCTTTGCAGGCCTGGGTGCCGGAGTAGTCAAATTCACAAGCTTGCCCAATAATGATCGGGCCGGAACCTACAATAAGTATTTTTTTTATGTTTTTTCGTTTCGGCATTCTTCCTCCTTAAACCATTTATTTTTTATTATTCCTTTTATTAAAATGCTTCTCCACGCAATTAATAGCTTCTTTGGGGCTTGCGGCTTTAACCACCCCTTTAATATCCCAGGTGCCCAGGCCCACAACCAGTTTCTTAGGCGGGTTTAAAGCAAAGGCTATTTCCGAAAGAGTCCCATACTCGCCGTCAATGGCGATGATTGCGTCAGCAGCGCGCGCAACCAAGATATTTCTAGCATAGCCAAAACCCGTTGGCAGTCTTACATCTAAAAATTTGTTCGCTTCAGCTCCATCGTAACTGGGTAGGATCCCCACTGTAAGGCCTCCGGCTGACTTTGCGCCTTTGCAAGCAGCCTCCATGACTCCCGGACCGCCTCCGCAGACAAGAACCCACCCTCTATCACCTATTAAACTGCCCGTGAGTTGGGCAATTTTATACACTCTCTTGGAACATTTGTGGCCGCCGATTACCGCTACGTTCATATTTAAAACCTCCAAACAAAAACAGCTCTAAGTTTTAATTCATAAGCTTTAAGCTGTAAATTTCGAGTCACAGGTTACAAGTTTCAGGTCTCAGGTCTTAAATTATCTTGAAAAAACCTGCAACATGGTACTTGTAGCTTGCGACCTGTGGTCTGAAGCTTACGGCTTACAGCTTCTTCCAGTCTTTCTAAATTATCAATTATCAGTTATCAGTTATTTTTTATTTGCCCCTTGGAAGAATCGAACTTCCATCTCAGGCTTCGGAGGCCTGCGCTTTATCCATTAAGCCAAAGGGGCAAGAATTACTCAGAATAGCTTCAACTGCCCTGCGTTCCGCCGCTCTTTATCAGGAGAAAAAACTTTTATTTTCCCATATTCGCCGTCATACCCCGGCAGGGCCTTTATTTTTTTCTCTCTGACGTTTACTATACCTTGGCCTATTGACTCCGGCAGTTTCTCCATAAGCTCCTGGACCGGCATTTCTGCCAGGATATAAAGCTCCGGCCCGAAGCTTTGCACTAAGTCTAGATAAGCTTTTTCAACAGCCTTGCTTGTTTTACCGACCCCTTTTACTTCGGCAATAATTTCATCCAAGGGAACAAGACTTTTGTAATCTATGGCGCTGTCCGGACAAAATCCATAGGGCCTGTCAGCCAGCTCTTCTACCCTATAGAGCACCCCTTTAGTAATCGGCCGGCCGCAAACCGGGCATAAACCTTGGCGCTTTCTGGTCTCTTCGGGCCTAAGGCATGCTTGGCACTTACGATGCCCGTCATAATGATACTTTCCTTCCTCGGGGAAAAATTCTATAGTATAGAGGAACTTGCTTTTATCTTTTTCTTCCAGGACTCTCTTGATCTCCCAATAGTCAAGCTCACAGTCAAAAATATTGGCCTCTCTGCCTATGCGCGAAGGAGAGTGGGAATCAGAATTAGAAACTAAAGAAAACTTATCAAGGCCGGAAATCATCCAATTCATTGCCGGATCAGAAGATAACCCTGTTTCAAGGGCAGTTATTTTATCGGTGTATTCGCCAAAAGCTTCCTGGAGAGAATCGAAACCTGACTGAGAACCAAAAACAGAAAACCAGGGTGTCCACACATGCGCCGGGATAAGCATGAGTTCCTGAGATATTTTAAACAACTCTTGCGCCAAGAAATAACAGCTCATTCCCAAAATCGGCCTGCCGTCAGAAGCTATGTTACCGTGGAAGGAAAGCATTCTGTTGACTTCTTCCACTATCTCTAGTGAAGGTGCCAATATTAAATTATGCACCCGGTAAGTCTTGCCATTCTGAGAGAAAATGCTCGATATTTCTGCCGAGAGGATAAAGGTAATGTCATCATAAACATACAAACCTTTCCCGGGCAGTGGTTTTAGGTATTGCTTTAATTCCTGGAGCCATAGGTGATGTGTAAAATCTCCTGTAGCTAAAAGCCCCACTCCTTTTAGCTTTGCCCAGCGGGTGAGATTAGGTATATCCATATCCCGGGAAGTCGCCCGGGAATACTTGGAATGAATATGAAGATCTGCTACGAATTTCATCTTTTCTTGCTTTGGCCCCGGCTCATTTTTTGCCTTGAAGGCCGGCTTCATAAATTATTCTGCCGTCTAGAATGGTGTATTCCACAACCCCTTTGAGCGTACTTCCTATAAAGCACGAATTTTTAGATTTAGAAACAAAATTGCCCCTGGCCACCTGCCATTTTTTATCTGCGTCAACCAGAATTATATCGGCATCCGAGCCGGGCCGTAACGACCCTTTATTAATCCCCAGTATAGAGGCCGGGTTATAAGCAATGAGCCTGGATAGCTTAAGCCAATCGAGCCGGCCTTCCTCTACTAATTCTATACAAGCGCTCAATTCCGTCTCCAGCCCTGTCACCCCGAAAGCCGCCTTATCAAATTCAACGTCTTTTTCGTTTTCTGTATGAGGAGCATGATCAGAGGCTACTACATCTATCACGCCTTCAGCCAAAGCTTGTTTAAGGCTTAAAACATCGTCCTGGCTCCTTAGAGGAGGGTTCATTTTTTTATTTGTGTCAAAGCCTGTAACCTCATTTTCGTTAAAAGAAAAATAGTGCGGCGCTGTCTCCGCCGTAACGTTAATTCCTTTTTTCTTCGCCTTAGCGATTATCTCTATCGACTCTCGGCAGCTTACGTGAGCTATGTGGACTCTTGAACCAGCCTTAGCAGATAACTCTATGTCACGCTTCACGCGGCTATACTCTGATTCCCGGCAGATTCCCCGCAGCCCCATGCGCGTTGACGTTAACCCCTTATTAACTTGGCCCGCAGCAGAAAGTTTTCTATCCTCACAGTGGCAGATAACAAGAATTCTTTCCTTGCCCGCGGCAGAGAAAGCTTGGAGCATAAGGCTTGCGTCATCAACTGAGGAACCGTCGTCAGTAACCGCTACAACCCCGAGATTTTTGAATTTCTTTATATCGGTTAATTCACGGCCGGCCCGTCCTTTGGTTATAGCAGCCGCTATAAAAACATTAATTTTAGCTCTTTCTTCGCTTATGCGCTTTATTCTCTCTATACTATCGGCACAATCTATCGCGGGCTCAGTATTAGGCATAGCTAAAACCGAAGTTACTCCGCCTTTAGCGGCCGCGCGCGTTCCGCTCTCAACGGTCTCTTTATCTTCCCTGCCCGGCTCGCGCAAATGTACATGCATATCTACGAGGCCGGGCATGGCTATCTTTCCGGAAGCTTCGATTATTTTATCAGCCTCAAGATTAATATTTTTACCGATATCCTTAACTTTACCGTCTTCGATTAAAATATCCCCGGGTTCATCAAAATTTCGAGAAGGATCTATTATCCGGGAATTTTTTATCAGGAATCTCATGTTCTGTTTTTTTCTCCTCCGGCAACTAAAAATAACACTGCCATTCTCACGGCAATACCGTTTGTAACCTGCTCGAGTATCACTGAATTGGGCCCGTCAGCAACCTCACTTGAAATTTCCACTCCCCGGTTAATCGGCCCTGGATGCATAACGATTATGTTGCCGCCGGCTTTATGAAGCCTTTCTTTGGTAATCCCGAAGTTCTTATAATATTCCAGTCTTTGCGGGAATGCTGTCTTTTCGTCACGTTCAAACTGCATACGCAGGACGTTTACCGCATCAACTCCTCTAATGGCCTTATCCGCGTTGCTGCTGACTTTGACCCCCATTTTTTCTATCTCCGGAGGTATAAGCATCCGCGGCGCGCATACAATAACCTCTGCCCCCAGCTTAGTCAATCCCCAGATGTTTGAACGAGCTACCCGGGAATGGGCTATATCTCCTATGATACAAACTTTAAGCCCTTTTATTTCCCCGGTTTTTTCTTTGAGAGTAAACATATCCAGCAAAGCCTGTGTAGGATGCTCGTGCCAGCCATCGCCGGCATTGACCACGTTCGCGTTAACTTTTTTGGCAAGAATTGCAGCGGCTCCGGAAGAGCTATGCCGCATAACAATAACGTCAGCCTTGAGCGCTTCTATATTACGGCCGGTATCTATGAGAGTTTCCCCCTTTCTCACACTGGAAGTTTCTATCGCAACATTTATAACGTCTGCGGATAAACGCTTTGCTGCCACCTCAAAGGATACCCGCGTCCTAGTAGAAGGCTCATAAAAAAGATTGACTACTGTTTTGCCGCGAAGAGCCGGAACCTTTTTTATTTCTCGTGTAGAAACTTCTTTGAAAGAAGCGGCTGTATCGAGAATGGCCACTATCTCTTCCCTAGACAACTCTTCTAATCCCAGCAAATCTTTCCTTTTCCAATTCATCTACCTACTACCCCTCTTCACTTATAACCGCCACTGCCCTCAATAACAACTACTTCATCTACACCGTCACTTTCTTTGAGCCTTACTTCCACCTGTTCTTTTAATGATGTAGGTATATTTTTACCTACAAAATCTGCCCTTATTGGTAGTTCTCTGTGGCCCCGATCCACCAAAACCAGCAACTCTATTTTTTGGGGCCGGCCGAAATCCATGAGCTCATCCAGGGCAGCCCGAGTGGTCCTGCCGGTAAAAAAAACATCGTCAACCAAAACAACATGTTTTTCGTTTATGTCGAAATTTATATCTGTGGTCTTAACAATAGGGTTTAATCCTACGGCGGTTAAGTCATCTCGATAAAAAGTGATATCTAAAATTCCTGTCGGCGGTAATAAACCAGCGATATCATTTATAGACGCTTGCACTCTTCTGGCCAGATAAACCCCCCGGGTTTGTATGCCGACAAGAACGATATCTGAGGCTTTGGGGTTTTTTTCCAAAATCTGATGGGAAAGACGTATCAGGATTCTGTGGATTTCTTCGGCGGCCAATATTTTCTTTTCTTCTCTGTTCCCCATAAAAAGAAAAACCGTTTCCCTGGCTTAAGGGAAACGGTTAGTATTTTTTCCTGTTATTTTATTCATAATACTCCCTTACTGAGCTCACCGGCCCAGCTTAAAGGTTTTGTAATTATATACTCTAAATAGAGTAAGTTGTCAAGCCAAATATCTGCCCTTGTTTTAAGGGTTAGGCGCGTTTACAGCCAGGACAATCTCCCCTTTGAGCTTACGCCCTTTAAGACGGCTTAATACTTCTTTTACATCACCTTCAATAACCTCTTCGAATTTCTTGGTCATCTCCCGCATCAAAGCCACACGGGCGCCTTCTATTTCTTGAGAAAGGCTTTCTACGGCTGATAAAACCCTGTAAGGGGATTCAAAAAATACCGTAGTCAACCCACTTGCTTTTACCTTCTCGCAGGCCTTCCTGCGCTCACTGGCTTTACGGGGAAAATACCCCATAAAGACAAATCGTTCGTGAGCCAGGCTGGTTAAAGCAAGCGCGTTTATAATGCTGCTTGCTCCAGGCAAAGAGGTAACCGGCAAAGATTGTTTTCTAGCAGCTCTTACGAGCTTATAGCCGGGGTCTGATACAGTAGGGGTGCCGGCGCTGGAAACCAGGCAGATTATTTTCCCCGCGCTTAAGTCTTCTATTATTTCCGGAATTTTCTTTTCTTCGTTGTGTTCAAAAAAGCTCAGCATTCTTTTTTTGAGCCCGTACCTTTTCAGCATCATCCCGGTTTTGCGCGTATCTTCAGCCAAGACATAATCTGCTTCTTTAAGAACTCTTAGGGCTCTTAGAGTTATGTCTTCCAGGTTTCCTATGGGTGTGGCTACTATACACAACATACTTGCCTTAACCTTATTCGTAGTTTATCGGTTGCGTAGCTGAGAACGCCAACCGTTGGGCGTCTGTCGTCTTTGTCTTTTAATCTCTTGAGGACGCAACCTTATAACGATAAACGATTCGAGTTGCGTAACCGTTTAGCGCCCGTCGCGTTTTCCGTCAGAATTCTCTGCGAATTGCTTCTCGGCGAAACGCATTCATAATTATCCGGGCAAGTTTATGGGGATCATGACGTATAAAGTCAGCAGTATTAATAATATTTCCTCCTATAGCCTTGTACCCTCGGCGCCGGATTTGGGCGACATCGGCCTCTGTAGGAAAAGCGTTTTCCTGCCGGTATTTTTCCAGCAGGCCTGTTTTTGGGATTTTATTATTGACTATGCAGTAATTGACTATTTTCGGATGGGTGTGCTTGATGAGCGCTTTAAGATGGTCTGAAGCCCTGTATTTATCTGTCTCTCCGTGCTGAGTCATCACATTACATACATAAACTTTTATCGCCGGGGATTCTATTATCGCTTTGGTTATTTCTTTGATGACTAAATTTGGCAAGATGCTGGTATAAAGGCTTCCTGGCCCGATCACAATAATTTCAGCTTCTTTTATAGCCTCTATGGCTTCCGGAGTAGGGCTGATTTTTTCTTGAGCTTCGGGATGTACTGGTTTTAGGTATACTCTTTTTATGGGAGTTTCTTTTTCGGGGATTTTTGCTTCGCCCACTACGGTCATTCCATCCTGATACTCTGCCACAAGGCTCACATTATTAAGGGTAGAAGGTATCACTTTTCCCCGGATAGCCAAAACCTTGCTGGACTCCTCAACTGCTTTTTTGAAATCCCCGGTAAGTTGGGTCATGGCGGTAATAAAAAGATTCCCGAAATTATGCCCCTTGAGTTCTGAGTCTTTTTTAAAGCGAAACTGGAACAACTCTCCCATAAGAGAAGGCGCATCGGCTAAAGACACAATGCAGTTTCTTATATCTCCCGGGGCCAGGACATCAAATTCCTCTCTTAAGCGCCCGGTAGAACCTCCGCTGTCAGCAACGGTAACCACTGCGATTAGATTAGTGGTATATTCTTTTAACCCCATCAAAAGCGTAGAAAGCCCGTGGCCTCCGCCTATGGCGACTATTTTGGGGCCTTTTTCCAAATATCTTTTCTTATATACTATATCAACGAGCTCTTCCCCCGGATAAGGCAGAAAAACACTGATAAAAGACTGGACCATGCTTCTTACCCCGGAGACTACAACCGCTATGCCCACCAGTATAACCAGCGCATCCGCCGCCTTGTACCAAACAGCTTTGTCGCCAATAAACCTGGCAGCTCCAAAAATAACCAAACCTATACCGGAAGCCCCCAGTAATATCCAGCGTTTAATTTTTATGCCGGGATAAAGCCATTTTAATTTTTTCAGGATTTTCATGCATTTCCTCTCTGAAGATTATAGTTCGCAAGCGGCTGCCTTGTCAACAATAAAGGTGCACGCCGAATGCCCCTGGAGAAAAGATGCCGGAAGCCGAGAGCCCACGGGCCCTTTAAGAGCTCCGGTTACAGCTGTAGCCTTATTGGCTCCGGTAGCCAAAAGAATGATTTGTTTTGCCTCTAAGATAGTCTCGATACCCATGGTAATAGCTTGTGTAGGCACCTGGTTTCGGTTGTCAAAAAAACGGGTATTATCGTCTATAGTCCGGGCAGTTAAGTCTACCTTGCGAGTCCGGGATTTCTCCGGAGACCCTGGTTCATTGAAAGCAATGTGTCCATTAGACCCGATACCAAGAAGCTGCAAATCAATTCCGCTGTTTTTTTTAATAGCCTCTTCATAATTACGGCAGCTTTGCTCACAATCGCAGAATTTACCTTCGGGCACATAGGTATTACTTTTATCTATATTTATATGGTTGAACAGGTTTTGGTTCATGAAGAACCGGTAGCTTTGGGGATGGCTTCCGTCCAGTCCGGCATATTCATCGAGATTGAATGATTTTACTTTACTAAAATTTACCTTCCCCTTTTTATTCATTTCTATCAGCTCTTTATACATGCCTACCGGGGTGCCTCCCGTGGCAAGGCCCAGGACAATCTCGGGGTTGCTATTTATGGCCTGAATAAATATTGCCGCCGCCTCTCTAGACACTTCTTGTTTATCTT
Organism: Candidatus Omnitrophota bacterium; assembly: GCA_028692655.1. Taxonomy (GTDB): domain Bacteria; phylum Omnitrophota; class Gorgyraeia; order Duberdicusellales; family 4484-171; genus JAQUWY01. The sequence continues at coordinate 8,541 of JAQUWY010000004.1, forward strand.
GGCAAATTATAACTTTGATTTTGCCCACTACAACCTCTCTGCCCATGTTAAACCTCCTCCTCAACGCGGCCTTTAAAATAAAAACGCCTTCCCCCCGCATAATAACAGGAAAAAGACGCCTTTGTCTTCCCTTAAACAATATACCCCTGGATTTTAGTTGTCAAGTTTTTTCCTGCTTCTTGGCCCGGATAATCGAAAATATTGGGCAACTTTTGTATTAGTGAAATAAAGGATAAGGGCGCCAGGATAAATTATTTGGACAATAGCTCTGGTTATCATCGCCCGGTTAGACAAAGCGGCGAGAAAAGCTATAACTACCACAAAAAAAGAGAAACCCAGGGTGATTTTTCTAGCCCACTCTTTTTTAAGTATTAGCCCCAAGCCGCTTATACAGAAAACCGCCGCGATAACCGTTTGGGCCGCAAATATTGCTGTCACCTGGGGGCCTTCCAAGGATATTTCGGGAAAGTACCGGGCAAGTTCTTGGGAAAAAGTTTCCTGGAAAGAAGATGATGGGTTAAGCAAAAGAGTGGCAAAAGCAACCAAAGGCAGCGCGCCGAATACAACCAGATTGGCCATGCCAAATATAATAAGCCCTAAGGGCTTTTGTTCCTTTTTTATTGGAGTCATCGCCTGTCCTGATTTTATAAAGAAAGCGCAGCCTGACACGAACGAGCAAAACGAGTTCTGGTGCGGAGGAACCGGCCAAGCATTGTTAACAAACCCTGCGCTTTAAAACAATACGACCCCAGTCCGCCGCCAAGGGCGGCGAGACCTCGCCAACCTTGCTGGCAGGCCGGATTTTTAATGAAACTTTCCCGAATGAAATTTGGGATTAATTGAATTAACCCCGCACCGAACGAGCAAAACGAGTTCTGGTGCGGAGGAACCGGCCAAGCATTGTTAACAAACCCTGCGCTTTAAAACAATACGACCCCAGCCGGATTTGAACCGGCGCCGTCGCCGTGAAAGGGCGATGTCCTGAACCGGGCTAGACGATGGGGTCATTGCTATTAAATTTTATAAAGGTTTTTATTTTAAGCCGAAGCTGTTTTTTGTCAATGTTCTTTTAGACTTCTTTTTCTTCCGGTATAATCCTGGCAACACTGGAAAGCTTATCCCCTTTTTCCAAGTTAATGACTCTCACCCCTTGGGTGGAACGGCCCGATACTCTTATATCTTTAACTTTGCTTCTTATAAGAATACCTTTTTGGGTAATGCACATAACTTCATCCTGTGGCTCAACCAAGATGAGAGTTTTCACTTCTCCTATCTTGTCGGAAAGTTTAACATTAATGACCCCTTTGCCGCCGCGGGTTTGAAGCCGGTATTCATTGACATGCGTCCTTTTTGCAAACCCATTAGATGTGGCCGTAAGCAGATAAGAATCTTTCTTTTTTATAGCTTGCTGGATAAGAGCCATCCCGAGAGCAGCATCCGCTTTACCCAGCCTTATTCCGCGCACGCCGCGAGACTGCCTGCCAGTAGAACGTATATCTTTCAGTTTAAATTTTATCGATAACCCCTTTTTTGTCGCCAGAATAACTTCGTCTTCTTCCTTGCTGACCGCCGCTCCGACTAAAGCGTCTCCGGCCTCAAGAGTTATAGCGACAATGCCGCTTTTACGAATATTCGAAAATAAATCCAGGGATGTTTTTTTAACCATGCCGTTTTTTGTAGCCATAAAAATACAGCTTTCAGCATCAAATCCCTGGACAGCTAAAACCGTATTAACCTTTTCTTTACCGGTAAGATTCAGAACATTGACTATCGCCCTGCCCTTTGAAGTCCGCGAACCGGTGGGTATTTCGTAAGTCTTAAGGGGGTAGACTTTCCCTTCGTCGGTAAAAAATAAAAGGATATCTTTGCTCGAAGCAACAAACAGGTGTTCGACAAAGTCTGCATCGCCAGTGCCCATGGCTGCTACGCCGCGGCCGCCTCTTCGCTGCTGCCGGTACGTAGTCAAAGGTATTCTCTTTATATAGCCTGTCCCGGTTATACTGACAACCATATCTTCTTCAACTATCAGGTCTTCAACCTCTATCTCTTCTTTGTCCGCTACGATTTCTGTACGCCGGGGGCTGGAAAACTTTTCTTTTACTTCCTTTAGCTCTTCCTTTATCAGATCTTCCTGTTTTTTCTCTGAGGCCAGTATTGATTTCAAATACTCTATGGTCTTAAGCAGCTGCAGGTATTCTTCTTCAATTTTTTTCCTTTCTAAAGCACAGAGCCGCTGAAGCTGCATTTCCAGAATCGCCTGGGTTTGAGCTTCTGATAATTTAAATGCTTTCATTAAGGCGGCTTTTGCATCCTGAGGACTTTTGGATTTTTTGATTATTTCCACCACCCGGTCCAAAAATTTCAGGGCTATTTTTAAACCCTCTAAAATATGCGCCCGCCATTGAGCTTTATCGAGCTCAAACCGCGTCCTGCGAACAATCACTTCCTTGCGGAAATTGATGTGGTGGAAAAGCATCTCTTTTAGGTTCAGAGTCTGCGGTTTGCGGTTAACCAGACAGAGAAATATTGCCCCGAAAGTAGTCTCCATACTGGTGTGCTTATGCAGGCGGTTTAAAATAATATCTACCTGGCTGTCCCTCTTTAACTCAATGACTATTCTTATCCCGTCCTTATCGGATTCGTCTCTTAAATCGGATATGCCTTCAACTCGCTTGCTGTTGATAAGGTTGGCTATCTGTTCCATAAGAGTAGTTTTGTTCAGCTGATAGGGAATTTCGGTTACAATAATCTGGGTTTTGTTTTTTTCTCTCTCTATAGTAGTTTTAGCCCGGACAGTAAGCTTGCCCCTCCCTTCTTTATACATATTCAGGATATCGTTCCTACCGCAAATAATTCCCCCCGTAGGAAAATCCGGGCCCCTTACGTACTTATAAAGCTCTTTTATGGACGCCTGTGGTTTATCAATCAGATAAGCTATAGCGTTGCAGACTTCGTCTAAGTTGTGCGGCGGCATATTGGTAGCCATACCCACGGCAATGCCGCTGGCTCCGTTCAAAAGCATATTGGGAATCACCGAAGGCAACACTTCCGGTTCCGTAAGCGAGTTGTCAAACGTAGGGAAAAAGTTAACGGTTTTTTTATCTATATCCTGAAGTATGTAATCGGTGATCCGTGACATTCTGGCCTCGGAATAACGCATAGCTGCCGGCGGGTCCCCGTCAATAGAGCCGAAGTTTCCCTGGCCGTTTATCAGCGGATAACGCAGAGAAAAATCCTGGGCCATTCTCACAAGGGCATCATAAACAGCCAAGTCTCCGTGCGGATGATATTTACCCAAAGTTTCTCCCACTATTCTGGCACACTTTTTATGCGGCTGGTTGTAGCGCATATGCAGATCGTGCATAGCATAGAGAATTCTTCTTTGCACAGGTTTCAGGCCGTCGCGCACATCCGGAAGCGCTCTACCGACAATTACACTCATAGCGTAAGAAAGGTAGGATTCCTTCATCTCTTCTTCTAGATACTTATCGATTATTTTTTCGTTTATTGGCTCTGTCATTTTCTTTTGGCCTCTTGCCCGCGGCTCCGCTCACTACCGCGGATTAAACATCTAAGTTCTTTACCTGGTGCGCGTTAGCCTGGATAAATTCTCTTCTGGGCTCAGCTTGACTGCCCATAAGAATAGTAAAAATCCTGTCAGCCTCAACGGTGTCTTCAAGTGTCACCCTAATCAAGGTGCGCTTTGCCGGATCCATCGTGCTTTCCCATAGTTGTTCGGGATTCATTTCCCCCAAACCTTTATAGCGTTGTATATTCATACCTTTGGTTGCTGCTTTTCTCACCTCTTCAAGAACGCTTTTTAAACCGTTGGCTTTAATTGGTTCTTGGCTGTCTTCAATGTTAATAGAAAAACGTGGCTTTTCTTCGGGCATGTATTCTTTCAAAGACACTCCAATTTTAATAAAGCTTTCATTTATTTTTTTTATTTCGTGTGACTCGTAAATTTCCACATATTCGAGTTCCTCTAAGTCGCCGTATGCGCTTAGCTCTTCCTCGTTTAAAACAAAAACCGGTTTTTGGTGTACAGATAGCTTATGTGTAGGATATTTGCCTTTTTTTTGGTCTACGGCCTCAATGTACCCTTTAAAGGGAACACTTTTACGTTCAAGAGATAACTCTATCTGCTCAAGAGCGATCAGGCCTTGAATTATTTTCTCAAGTTCTTTGGGGGTAAATTTCTTCCCTTTATTGTTGGATAACTGCACAGCTTTTACTCCTAAAGATAGCACGATATCGTTCATCTCTTTTTCTGTGTGGATGTATTCCTCCCAGTTTTTTTTCTTAATTCTAAACAAAGGTGGTTGAGCCAGATAAATCTTCCCTCCCTCTACTAAGGCCAGCATGTGCCGGTAAAACAGAGTCAATATGAGAGTCCTAATGTGCGAGCCGTCAACGTCAGCATCGGCCATAATGATTATTTTGTGGTAGCGTAATTTCTCTATATTGAAATCCACCCCGACTCCGGTACCAAGAGCAGAAATAATTGTGCGCACCTCCTCACTGCTTAAAACTTTATCCAAACGGGCTTTTTCCACATTAAGGATTTTACCTCTTATCGGAAGTATAGCTTGGAAGTTTCTATCCCTGGCTTGTTTAGCCGAACCGCCGGCGGATTCACCCTCCACAATATAGACTTCACAAAACTCAGGGTTTTTTTCCGAGCAGTCGGCAAGCTTTCCGGGAAGATTGGCAGAATCAAGAGCTCCTTTTCTTCTGGTCAACTCGCGAGCCTTGCGGGCGGCTTCCCTGGCTCTAGCCGCAAGCACAGCTTTCTGAACTATTGAATTGGCAACTGATGGTGTCTCTTCAAAAAAAGAACTAAGCGCTTCTAGAACAATGGAACTTACCAGCCCCTCCACTTCGGAATTGCCCAGCTTAGTTTTAGTCTGGCCCTCAAATTGCGGGTTAGGGATCTTGACGCTGATTACCGCACAAACTCCTTCACGGGTATCATCACCAGAAACGTTGTTTAAATTCTTCAAAAGGTTCTTGCCTCGGGCGTATTGATTAAGCGCCCTGGTAAGAGCTGTTTTAAACCCGCTAAGATGCGTCCCTCCCTCAAGCGTGTTTATATTGTTGGCAAAGGAATAAATACTCTCGGCGTAGCCATTATTATATTGCATCGCCCCTTCAATCCAGACGCCATCCCGCTCTCCTTGAAAATGTATTATTTTTTTATGGACAGGGTCTTTGTTTCTATTTAAGTATTCAACAAAGGAAGCAATACCCCCTTTAAATTTAAATACCGTTTCTTTGTCTTTGGTTTCATCAGTTAGTTTTATCTCAATGTCTTTGTTTAAGAAAGCCAGCTCCCTAAGCCGCTGCGACAATATATCATAAGAAAACTCATGGACAGAAAAGATTTCCGGGTCGGGTTTAAAAGTTATTTTGGTCCCGGTAGACTTTGCCTTCCCAATAACTTTGAGTTTGGTTTTTGTTTTCCCTCTTTCAAAGCTCTGGTGGTAAATCTTTCCGCCTCTTTTAACCTCAGCTTCCAGCCACTCACTAAGAGCGTTCACACAGCTCACCCCTACACCATGTAACCCTCCACTTACTTTATAAGCTTTGTGGTCAAACTTGCCTCCGGCATGTAGAGTTGTCAGCACCACCTCCAGCGCCGGCTTGTTTAATTTCTTGTGTATATCTACAGGTATTCCCCTGCCATTATCAATAACTGAAACACTGTTGTCGCTATGGACAACAACCTCAATTTTATCGCAACCAGCTACGGTTTCATCGATCGAGTTATCCACCACCTCATAAACTAAGTGATGCAGGCCCCGGGAAGTAGTATCCCCTATATACATAGCCGGCCTTTTACGGACAGCTTCGATGCCTCCCAAAACCTGTATAGTGGTCGCGTCGTATTTTTGGGTTTGTTTCGCGCTCATAATTACCTTGTGTGTATTGTTATTTTTTTAACTTTGGGTAGTTCTTTATTTATTTCTTCTAAGAGCGTTTTTCTTTTTAGTGTAATATTATATGTACAACTCGAAGAAGGTGAATACAACACAACCTCATTTTCTAGAATTTGTTTGACAAAAATACCTTCCCGCTCTTCTATAGTAAATACTTTTTTTATTGCTTTCCCAGCTTTTTCCCGCTGCTGGTTAAGCTGAGATTGTTTAGAGAAAAACCCGCTCAAGATATCTTTAATATGTGTGGTCATTTACATTTTCATTGGGAGGATTAAATACACGTAGTCTTTCTTCCGCAGTACAGCCGGCTTATCCGGCCCGGAGAAATACATACAAACCTCTTCCTCTTCTAAGTTTTTTAGGGCATCTGTGAGATAGTTAGGATTAAACCCTATATCTAAATGCGAGCCTTCATATTTAGCCTCTACCGCTTCCCGCACCTCTCCCAACTGAGGTGTGTGTTTGTAGATAACCACCCCTTCTTTTTTTAGTTCCATTTTTACACCCAGGTAGTCAGAAGTTGTTAATATACTAGCCCGTTTTAGTGCAAAAAGTAATTTCTTTCTATTAATAAAAAGCCTCTCTTTAGTTTCCTGTGGGATATATTGTTTGTAATTAGGGAATTCTCCTTCCAATGGCCGGGCAATAAATTGCACCCCCTCTATATCAAATCCCACTCTATTATCTTCAGTAAACATATACAAATTTCCTTCCCGTTCTTTTGTTATCTTGTGTAATTCAGCCACAGCTTTTATAGGTAGAATAAAAGATATTTTAGTTTTTACCTCTGGCTGGTCGCTAGGTAAATTCTTTTGTATGTAGGCTAAGCGCTTCCCGTCTGTGGCCGCCAAACTAATCGCGGACTCACATACCTCAAATAATACCCCGCCTAAAACATAACTATTATCGTCGTACCCCACACAAAAGGATGTAAGCTTAAGCATTTCTTCCAGGACGTTCGCTTCGAGTTTTATTAGTGACGTCTCTTTTGGCTCTGGAGCTACAGGGAAATCTTCGGCGTTTATTGTATTCACTTTAAATTCAACTTTTTCACACCTTATAGAGAGGTTACTCTTTATTGTTTCTACGGTTACATCTCCGGAAGGTAGCTCTCTGATAATAGATAGAAACCTTTTTATGGGGATAGCAACCCTTCCGGGTTCTTTAATATTGGCTTTTTGTTTTATTGATATAGCCAAATCAAGATCTGTAGTGGTAAGTTTTAGATAGTCACCTTCACCAACAATTAAAACACAACTTAAGGAGGGGATATTTTGTTTTGTTGTGGCGGGACCAAGAACGATTTGCAGCACTGTTACTAATATCTCTTTATTAATAATAAACTTCATAGTAGCTTTAGTAGTATTACCTGTGGAAATTGTTATAAGTGAAGATATTGTATCAAAACCAAAGATAAAAACAAATATTTATTTTTCAAAACCTGTTAAAAACTTTTAATTTCCTGTGAAAGGCTGTCAATAGTAAGTTTAAGCTTGTTATTTTTCTCTATATCCGCCTTCATCTTCTTGCAAGCGTAAAGAATTGTTGTGTGATGCTTAGCGCCGAATACCCCCCCTATTTCCGGCAGAGACAGCTCAGTTAATTCCCGGATTAAAAACATCGCAATTTGGCGCGGGAGCACAATGGTTTTATTGCGTTTATTTTTTTTTAGCTCTTCTTTTGAAACGTTAAAGTGTTTTCCTACCCGGTCAAGAATATTCTCAGGAGTTATGCGCTTGAAAATTTCTTTTACCATATCTTTTAAGATTTCTTTTGCCAAGCTTAAAGTGATGGGTTTATTTTCTACCACAGAATACGCTATAATTCTTACCAAAGCACCTTCTAGTTCCCGGATATTGGTGGTGATATTTTCGGCTATAAAAGAAATCACTTCGGGGTCGATTTTAATGGGGTCCTTCTCAAGTTTTTTTTGCAGAATAGCAACTCTTGTTTCAAAATCCGGAGGCTGAATGTCGACAACTAAGCCCCAGTTAAAACGGGACACAAGACGTTCCTCCAGCTTTGGTATTTCTTTCGGAGGTTTGTCAGAAGAAACTATAATTTGCTTATGGTAGTCATAAAGAACATTAAAGGTGTGGAAAAACTCTTCCTGGGCGGCCTCTTTGCCGGCTAAGAACTGGACATCGTCGATCAATAAGACATCTATCTCCCGGTATTTCGCGCGGAATTTATCAGTTGTGCGCGTGCGTATAGAATAGATCAACTCATTTGTAAATTTTTCCGACGAGGTGTATTTAACCTTTAAGTTTTGCTTACTGCTTAGCGCTTGGTGCGCGATAGCCTGCATAACGTGAGTTTTTCCCAAACCCACTCCTCCATAAATAAATAAAGGGTTGTAAGATTTACCGGGTGCGTTTGCGACAGCTAATGCGGCGGCATGGGCCATTCGGTTGGAAGAGCCGATAACAAAAGCATCGAAGGTAAAGCGTGCATTGAGGCGTAATGAGTCCTGAGGTTCTTCACGGAAACTTTTTTGTATGGTGCGCAACAATTTGTTGGTTTTACGCTGCAGTAGATTAGGGTTCACTTCCAGAATAATTTCTAGGTCTTTTTCTCCGCTTTCCTGCAGGGCGTTTTTTATATGGACAAGGTAGTTTGATTCTACCCAGCTTTTGAAGAAACCGTCAGGGGCTTCCAGCGTGATAGATGACTGGCTTATTTTCTTAACCCCTAAAGGGGCTATCCAGGTATCAAAGGAAGTCTCTCCCAAAAGAGACCGAAGTGTTTCTTTGCAGGTTTGCCAAATTTGGTCAGTCATTATTAGGGTAATTCACACAACTCACAACTTATTCACATTTCCCGGGAAGTGGAAATTATTATACCGTAATATCGCTGCTTTGCAATGTTTTTTAGCTTTTTGAATGCAAGTGCCGAAGTGATTTTGAGAAAAGAGCGAGGCTCAAAAAAGAACCACCCAGTCAGGATTTTTTCGGCAAGAGCAGGTAAGGTAATAGAATAAGCTTTTTGTAGTTGACACCTATCTATTATATGCTACAATTTCACCTATGAAAAAGAACTTTAAAACACCTACAAAAGTTAAAGGTAAGCGCAAGCATGGGTTTAGAGCAAGGAAAGCTACCGCCGGCGGCAGAAAAGTTTTGAAACGGCGAAGAAATAAAGGAAGAGCTAAGCTTACGGTATGAGGCGGCTGCTATTAGTTTGCTTAAATTGGTATCAACGCTTTTCCAAGCTTTTCAGGCCCCACTGTATTTATATCCCGACATGCTCTGAATACGCCAAGCAGGCCTTTAGCCGATACCCTTTATATAAAGCTTTTTATTTAACCGGAAGACGAATTTTGCGTTGTAACCCTTTGTCCAAGGGTGGTTTAGATCCTCTACCTTAGAATTATGGAAAAAAGATTATTTATTGCTTTTTTTGCTACGCTGGTTTTTATGACGGCTTGGATGTATTTTTCGCCTAAACCAATACAGGAGAAAATTGCCCAACAGCCGGTCATCTCAGCTAACGCGCCTGAAAATAAATTTTTAAAACCCTCCCAGAATATTCAATTTGAACACCCCGAAGAAAGCGCTCTGCCAACAGCAAATATAGGAAATGTTTCTATAACTTATTCTCCCAAAGGCGGTTACTTGAGGTTATTGTCCATAAAAGGAAACGCGGAACCCTTGTTTTTTGAAAATATAGGCTTTAGGCCTGAAGATGAAAATACTATTTATAATGCCGCGGTTGATGGGAATAAGTTGATTTTTAAAGCTGGCGGCGGCAAAAAAAAGGTTTTTTCATTTAATAAATACCTTTTAGAAATTAATGTGGAGCCTCACCCGGCTGGGCCGATGCTTATTTTTTCTAACAATCTGAAATCAAGCGGGTTAGACCAAAGATACCAAGAAGTTTTTTCCTCTAAGGAAGGAGCTATCAAGCGGAATGCTCCCAAAAAGACAAAGAACCAAAGCCTGGAGAAGGTGGATTTCGCCGGGGCTCGAGATAGATATTACTGTATTTCTCTGGTAAAGGGCAGCTACGATATACAATGGGAAAAGAGCAGCGAAACCGCCGGGCTTTACTTGTCAAATATCAATGGACCGGTGAGCGTCTATATCGGGCCGCAAACCGAAAAAGAGTTAGAACCTTATGGTTTGCAAAAGATTATGTATTACGGATTTTTTCATGCCATAGGGATGTTGATGGTGAAAATCCTTTATATCTTTTACGCTTTGACTAAAAGTTGGGGCTTAAGCATAATTCTATTTGCTGTGACGATCTATGGAGTGCTTTTCCCCTTTACCATGAAAAGCACCCAAGCAATGCGCAAAATGCAGCAGATACAGCCATATGTGGAAGAGCTAAAAACGAAATTTAAAGATAACCCTCAAAAAATACAAAAAGAGACTCTCCAGCTATATCGTAAATATAAAGTGAACCCCTTAGGGGGGTGTTTGCCTTTATTTTTGCAGTTCCCTATTTTTATTGCCCTCTACCAAGTTTTATTTAGGTTTACAGGCCTCAAAGGAGCTAGCTTTTTATGGATTAAAGATTTGTCTTTGCCGGACAGGCTCATAAAACTGCCGTTTGACATCCCCTTTTTAGGGCAGTATTTAAACGTTTTGCCTTTGGCCATTATGGTGGTAGGGCTTATTCAGCAGAAGATAACCACTTCCACCAAGGCTGCTTCTGAACAAAAGTCTATGGGGATTTTCTTTTCTTTATTCTTAGGGATTATTTTCTATAATTTTCCTTCAAGTTTGGTCCTCTACTGGTTCGTTCAAAATGCTCTCACTCTCCTCTACCAGTTCCGGATAAGCAAAAAAACTGTGTTATAAATTAGGGACAGCCGGAGCGTTTTCACGTGAAAACGTAAGGAAAAACGCAATACAGGCATATACTATTTAGGTTTTCACGTGAAAACAGCAATACCATTCCAGACAGCGAATCGGTTTTGTGAGTATGCTGACAGCTTGACGCTTTTGCTATTTTGGATTTGGGTTTTTATGTTCTCGCTGTCTTTTAAATTTTCAGCTTTTCGTTTTCTATTTTTTGGCACATTTCTCCTAAGAAGTTGCTAAAAAGGCAGAGAACTGTACAGCAAGTAGCAGGATAAACTACAAAAACCTTGACAATATCAGTTCCTTGGTATTACAATAAGACAATGCGTTTTCACGTGAAAACGCAGCCACTCTAATATAACAGATTTGAAAACTTCATAAATGAGCAAAATTATAGGCGTTTGTAACCAAAAAGGCGGTACCGGGAAAACTACCACTGCTATTAACTTAAGCGCTTATTTAGGCTTGGCCGGCTATAAAACTCTCCTTGTTGATATGGATCCTCAAGGGAATGCTACTTCAGGAGTAGGTTTTGACTCTCAAGGTAAAAACTCAACTTACAATATCGTTATGGGCGAGGCGGATCCCAGAGAGAGCGTCTATGCTACTCAGTGGCCCAATCTTTTCGTAATACCTTCAGATATTTCTTTGACTGGCGGGGAAGTGGAATTAGTGGGGGTCTTCCAAAGAGAAATCCGGTTGAAAGAGGAGTTGGCAAAAATAAAGGAAGAGTTTTCCTATATAATCATTGATGCCCCACCTTCTTTGGGACTTCTTACGGTTAATGTTTTAGCGGCTTCCGACAGCTTGATTATACCTATCCAATGCGAATATTATGCTTTGGAAGGAGTATCTAAATTAGTAAATACTATTGAATTAATTCAATCCCGGTTGAACCCCTCCTTAGAAATAGAAGGGATATTGTTAACTATGGCAGATTTTAGGACCCGCTTGACTTTACAAGTTATTGATGAAGTAAGAAAGTTTTTCCAGAAAAGAACATGTGAAGTGATCGTTCCTCGCAATGTTAAGCTTGCTGAAGCTCCAAGTTTTGGCAAGCCCATTCACGCTTATGATCCTGCTTGCGTGGGAGCTAGGGCGTATTTAAAATTAACCGAGAGCCTGCTAAAAGAGAATCTTGAAGCCGGCCAATTGGCAAAAGAGAGGAGTTAGCATGACCATACAGAGAAAAGTTCTTGGTAAGGGGCTAGATGCCTTGATTCCCAAAAAGACAACCGCAATACTACCTAAGGAGTTTGTTTATATGTCTTTGCAGGATGTCTGCCCGGCTAAAAATCAACCCCGTCAATCAATCGATACTAAAGAGTTAGAAGAACTAGCAGCATCAATCAAGGAAAAAGGCTTTTTACAGCCGATAATCGTGCGCAAGATAAATGCGCAACAATATGAAGTGGTGGCAGGTGAGAGAAGGTATCAAGCCGCTAAGTCATTGGAGCTCAAGGAGATACCAACGATAATCAAGGATGTGAATGAAAAGGACGCTTTCATCTTAGCTATAATTGAAAATCTCCAGAGAAAAGATTTAAACCCTATAGAGGAAGGCCAAGCTTTTAAGCGCTTGATGGAGGAGCTTAATTTTTCTCTGGAAGAAATAGGCCAGTTTGTAGGTAAGGACAAAACCACAGTGGTTAATTCATTGCGGCTGCTTAAACTGCCGGATATCATTCAGAACGCTCTTCGCCAAGGCAGACTGACCAGGACACAAGCCCGGACTATTGCCGGGGTGGTAACTCCCCAGGCCCAGGAAAAACTTTTCCACCAGATTTTAAACGGAGCTATGACAGTAAGAGATATTGAAAAGAGTGCCCGCAGTTTGCGGGCCCGGAAGAAACCGGCTGACCCTTTTGTCTTAGAAGCCGAGGAAAAATTACAGAAAGCCCTCGGGACTAAGGTAAAATTATTTAATAAAAAAAATAATAAGGGAAGAATTGTCATCGAGTATTACACGCTAAAAGATTTGGAAAGGATTACCAGGAGGATTGGATGAAGAACCAGGCGACATTAGTTATCATAAAACCCGACGGGCTGAAAAAATCTCTAACTGGAAACATACTTAGCCGGCTTTCTGAAACGAAGCTGAAAATAATCGGGGCCAAAGTCCTTCAGGTAAACAAAAGTCTCGCGGATAAGCACTATCAACACTTAAAAGGCAAGCCCTTTTATCCTGAACTGGAAAAGTATATTACGGGACAGATGCACGGCGACAATAGGGTTATGGCTTTAGTTTACTGGGGCCCGAATGCGATTTCGAAAATCCGCAGCATAGCCGGAGCTACAAACCCGGAAGAAGCTGACCCGGTTAGTATCAGGGGAGCTTATGGCAGGATATTGACCAGCGGCCTTTTTGAAAATGTCGTCCATGCCTCAAGCAGTGACGAGGAAGCTGAAAGAGAAATAAAGCTTTGGTTTGGGCCAAGCGAAATAGTCCAAGAACTCTATCCTGCAAAAAACATAGCTGTCGCTAATGACGAAAGGAGAGTGTGGGAATGAAATCAATGACTGCTTATGCGGCTGCTTCCAGCAACAGGGATTCTTATTCTCTGCAGGTAATCATAAGGTCAAACAATTTCAAATATCTGGATATAGCGGTAAGAAATCTGCCGGCAGAGGATATCTTGTTGGAGGAGGCAGTAAAAAAAGAAATAAAGAGAAAAATTCTCAGGGGTAAAATAGAAGCCTTTGTGTTTATCACCCGGCCGCCGGCCTCTAAAATATGCATAGATAAAAAAGCTGTAGGAAGCTATGTTTCCCAAATGAGGGCACTGGCTAAAAAATACAACCTCAGCTCAAGCATTCAGATAGGGGATATATTGCGCCTGCCGCAGGCGGTTTTCTGCGCGGCAAAATCAGCCAGCCCCAGGGAATTGGTAATGCCGGTTTTACGCAAAGCTTTAGCCAGTCTCTTGGAGTTTAAAATTAAAGAGGGTAAAGCCATAAAAAAACAAATGTTGAGTAATTTAGGAAAGCTAAAAAGAAATACCGAAAAAATCACAAAATATAAACCAGCTGCCGGCGCAAGAGAAAACGGCAAAGAAGACATAGACGAAGAACTTTCGCTTATGAAATTTTACCTGGGAAAATTGGGAAAGAAAATTAACTCTAAGGAAAAACCCAAAGGTAAATCCATAGATTTTTTGACACAGGAAATATTAAGAGAGTTGAACGCAGCTTCCAGTAAGACCAGGAAGAAAACATCTTCTCTTTTAATAGTTGAAGCGAAAAACTATCTGGAGCGGATCAGGGAACAGGCCCAGAATATAGAATGAAAAAAACAGCGGCAAAAATAATTAAAAAGAAATCAGCCAAGATATTTGTTATCTCAGGCCCCGGGGGAGCCGGGAAAACTACTCTTGTAAATAAGATTTTCCAGGCAGGAAAAATCCAAGAGGCTTTTATCAAGGGGATAACCGTAACTACCCGGCTGCAACGGCCGCAGGAGATAGACGGCAGGGATTATTTTTTTGTGAGCAAAGAGGAATTCCTTAGGCTGAGGGCAAAAAAGTTTTTTCTGGAAAGCCAGAAGGTTCTGGATAACTACTACGGAACACCCAAGCTTTTTTATGATTTGGCCAGTGTTAAAAAAAAGGATCTTGTGCTTTGTATAGACGTTAAAGGGGGAATGTATTTGAAAAGAAACAATAAACCTGATAAAATAATCACTCTTTTTATCGGCGCCCCTACACAGCAAGAATTGTATTTGCGAATGGGGAAAAGAAAAGAAGGGGAAGAGAACATAAAAAGAAGAATTGAATTGGCAGAAAAAGAAACCAAATACGTAAAACTCTACGATTATGCTATTACTAATAAAAGCATCGAAAAAGCAGCCAAACAAGTCAAAGAGATAATGCTAAAATATGCCAGCCGGCACGCTTAAAGAGTGAGGAGGCAGCCGGCGAATCGGTTTGTAGAAAACCGGCTCTACGATACAGAGCCGGCAAAGGAGGAAAAGGTGAATCAATTAAACATACCTTTAGAAAAATTGCTTAATGCAAGCGAAGGCTCTATTTATAAAGTAACTTTGCTTGCTGCCAAAAGAGCTATGGCTTTGGCTGACGGAGAAAAACCTTTGATAGAGAAGGCCAGCGAAAAAATATTGGACAATGCCCTGCGCGAAATTCGAGACGGCAAGATAAAAGTAAAAGGAAAATGATACATAAAGCGGTAAGCGATCAACAACCCAAAAAAAAATAACGGCGGGATGCCCAAGTGGTCTAAGGGGGATGTCTGCAATCCCGCCCTTTTTTAGTTGGCGCGGTAGCCAAGCGGCAAGGCGACGGTCTGCAAAACCGTTACACACCGGTTCAAATCCGGTCCGCGCCTGTGTAAAGTCGATAGTCCATAGACTATAGTCGATAGAAAAATAGGGGATCTAAATTTGGAAAATTAACAGTTTGGCAAAAGGCAATGAAGCTTTTACAGGTTAAGGCAGAAGAAATTGTGGAAATAATTTCTGAACTACGCAACTCTCTTAGACAAAAATTGTTCTTTCATATATATGGACTATGGACTATTAACTATCGTCTATTGACTTTATTATTGCCGGAGTGTCGAAACTGGCAAACGATCTGGACTTAAAATCCAGCGCTCCGTAAGGAGCTTGTGGGTTCAAGTCCCACCTCCGGCAGTCTAATTTTGCCTTTGGCAAAATTAGACAGAGCAATTGAGTAATAGACAATAGAACAATAGATGAAATAACTCAATTGCGGTCTATTTTCTATTGCTCTATTGTTCTTTTTAGCTAGGCATCTCGGATATGTATCCTCGATGCCGATAAAAAATAAGGAATGACCCTGCATAGTTATCTTTTTTATCGGGCGATTAGCTTCCCGCACAAACCCCATTTATACGGGACTTTCCGCCAAAAGCGGAATCCCGCTAAACAAATACATCGAGTAGCGGGAAATTCGACCAAACAACTTTTATGCACCTACGGTTTTAAAAGTTGTGGTCTCATTGAGCAGTTGGTAGTGGTTATTGTAAGCGCAAGGTTTTATAAAAGTGCTAAACTTTCGGGCGATTAGCTCAGTTGGCTAGAGTATCTCCTTGACATGGAGGGGGTCACAGGTTCAAGTCCTGTATCGCCCATGTTTTTTTGATGGCATGCCGGCGGTAACCGGCAGCAGGTTCCCCCGTACCAGAACTCGCTTTGCTCGTTCGGTCCGGGGTTAATTCGACCAAGCAATTTTTCTTCACTTCGTTTGAAAAAATGCGGTCTCATTGAAAAGTCCTGTATCGCCCATGTTTTTTTGATGGCATGCCGGCGGTAACCGGCAGCAGGTTCCCCCGTACCAGAACTCGTTTTGCTCGTTCGGTCCGGGGTTAATTCGACCAAGCAATTTTTCTTCACTTCGTTTGAAAAAATGCGGTCTCATTGAAAAGTCCTGTATCGCCCATGTTTTATAAATAAAGAAACAATCTTGGTTGACATTTATAAATTATTTTATAAAATACATCAAGCAAAGAACATTAGGCATTACGGGTCAATACCCTCAATGCCGTGAAAAAACAAGGAATAACCCTTAATGTTTTCATTCTTTCCGGGGTCGTCGATTAGCCTGGTTTAAGTCCCCTGCCTGTCACGCAGGTGATCGTGGGTTCAAATCCCATCGACCCCGTAGTTTTATTTGCTCTATTAAGGTGGGCGGGACAACTCGAGGTTCAAAGTAATTACAGAGCCTAATACATTATTTGGCAATGGTTTTGTTCTTTGGCTAAGCTTCGGCTTTGCCGAAGATCATTGACAAATCCCAGCGACCCCGCCATGCTTTGCTGTTGTAAAATAATTTCATAGAAGTAAGCTTGCCCGTTGGAGCGTAGTAGTGGTTTCGTATGGTAAACCATAAAAAATTTACCCTCCGAAGCCCATCATTTTAGTTTTTCTTCTTGTAGAGTGCAGGAGGACCATTGGCTTTGTCAATTTTCCTTGTAAAATAATCCTTTGCTTTTGTTGTTCCTGAGTTCCCGGCTTTCATCAGCTATGCGAAACCCCAACGAGGATAATTTTGCACGCTCTATTATGGTAGAAGACTCGCTTATCAAGCAGGATAATGATCAATATCATCAACAAGGAAGATTGTAATGGCTGTTGTGCTTGTGTTGATATCTGTGGTCAAAATGCAATTACTCTTAAGATAGACCACGAGGGATTTTGGTATCCAGAGGTAGATAAGAGCCTTTGCATTAGCTGCGGGTTGTGTGAGAAAATCTGTCCGCAAATTCATTCAGATAAGATAAATAAGCTTAACAAAGAAAATCCTATTTGTTTTGCTGCTTATCATAGAGACAAAGGCGTTCGGTTGGATAGTACCAGTGGAGGAGTTTTTTCTGCTTTAGCAAATAAGATGTATGATGTTGGAGGTTATATCTCCGGGGCTATTTATGGCAAAGACTTTTCTGTACATCATATAGTGTCTAACAAACGCGAGGACTTGAGAAAAATAAGAAGCTCCAAATATCTTCAAAGTTCCTGCGAGGGGGTCTACAAAGAAATAAAAAGGCTTCTTGAAGAGAAAAAAAGGGTGTTGGCTTCCGGCACTCCCTGCCAAATGGCAGCCTTGCGTCTTTATTTAGAAAAGGATTATGAGAGCCTAACCACCTGTGATTTTGTTTGCCGGGGAGTTAATTCTCCAAAAGTTTTCCGTAAGTATTTGGACGCACTAGAAGAAAGGCACGGTTCCAGGGTGGTTTACGTCAAAGCAAAAGACAAGAAGCATGGGTGGAGAAGCCTGACCTTTAAGGCCGCATTCGAAAATGGCCAACTTTATTATGGAAACGGCATAGAGGACAATTTTACACGCGGCTATTTAAGAACAGGGTATTATTGCAGGCCTTCTTGCCTGGAATGCAAATTTAAAAAAATGCCGCGAATTGCTGATATTACAATCGGAGATTTTTGGGGCATTGAAAACGTGGTCCCCTCATTTGATGATAATCTTGGTACTTCTTTAGTGATGTGTAACACGGCAAAGGGTTGTGCTGTTTTTGACGCAGTTAAAAATGAGTTACAAATACACAAAGCTACGGTAAAAGATATTGAGCAAGGAAACCCTCACCTGCGTGTTCCTATCAGCAATCCACAGACAATGCGAAAGGCTTTTTTTTCGGATCTGGAAAATATGACTTTTCCGAGAGCTGCTGCAAAGTATTTTCCCAAACCGGGACGCAAACTGGGCCATATGAAAGCAAAAATAAAAAAAACCCTTAAAGATGCACGCATTTTTTATCAAACGATGAAATTTTCGCCCAGGGCTTGGGCTCAGTTTTTCTGGATCAATTTCTTTCGAAGGAATACCGTATCCAAGTTATTAAAAATGCAGGTTATACTTCCAACACCCTATTGTGTGTTCGATATTCACCCGTCTGCTAAAATTGTTGTAAAAGGCTTAGTTGTTTTTGGGCTCAGCAAAATCCGGGGGTCTCGATTGGAGACTAGAATGCGCATAGATAAAGGAGCTCGGTTACATTGCAACGGCGGATTCACAATGTATGCTGGAGCAGATATCCAAATTTTCCCAGGGGGGGTGCTTACTTTTGAAGGGGGGCCTTATGCCGGATGCAATATTCATTGCCAGATTATCTATGCAGATAACATTCGCATCGGGAGAAGTACTTTAATTTCCAGGAACGTTACGTTGAGGGATTATGACGCCCATTATATTATTCTAAAAGGTTACAAGGTTAAGGCCCCGATTATAATTGGAGATCATTGCTGGATTGGCGAGGGGGCTTTAATTTCCAAGGGGGTAACAATCGGAAACGGTTCAATTGTAGCTGCAAGGTCTTGGGTGACCGCCAATAATATAGCGGCAAAAACCCTTATTATGGGAAGACCGGCTATACCAATCAGGGAGAATATAGAGTGGGAAGTTTAGCAAAAAATAATATAAAAAAAGAAAAAACAATTCTTAATAATGGGATTGAAATACCGCCTATTATCCTTGGAACAGCCCATCCGTTGCACGACAAAAAACTGGCTCAAGGGAAAGGGAAAATATGCAATTGCCTGATTCGAATTTTCTATAATAAAATATACAGCAAATTTCTTGTTTTAAAACAGGTAGTAGCCATAGCCGGTGCAATAAAAATGGGTTACAGGGCCATTGACACTTCAGCTGCCTACGGAAATGAAAAGTTTATTAAATGGGGAATTAAGCTAAGCGGCATTAAAAGAAGGGAACTATTTATTACCACAAGAGTGAGCAACCAACAACAGTGGAAGGGGCACATAAAAAAATCCTTGTTAGAATCAATGAGAGCGTTGGGAGTAGATTATGTGGACTTATATATGTTTCACTGGCCGGTAACAGATGTTTTTATTGCTACGTGGAGGCAGATGGAATCTGTTTATGAAGAAGGGCTGGTAAAATACATTGGTGTCGCGAATTGTCACCAACATCATTTGGAAAAGCTTTTAGCAGGAGCTTTGGTTGTGCCAGCAATTAACCAGTTTGAGATACATCCATTGATGACCCAGAAGCCGCTCATTGCCTATTGTATGTCAAAGGGAATTGCAGTTGAGGCATACACCCCGATAGGCCGCAATCACGAGAAGCTTATGCGTAATGATATTTTGAAAAAATTATCCAAAAAATACAATAAAACAATTCCCCAAATTATTCTAAGGTGGCATTATCAAAACAGAATAATATCAGTTCCACGCTCCACTAGCTTTAAACACTTGAAAGAAAATCTTTGCATTTTTAATTTTGAACTTACCCCCGAGGAAATGAAAAAGATAGATTCAATAAATACTGATTTAAGATTAAGGTATAATCCAGACGATTGCGATTTTAACAAGCTATAGAGCCATAGGGTGTCTGGCTTTCTCAAGGTAGGTTTGTAACATGTGTGTTAAAGAAGGAGTCCAAAATCTGATTAGGATTATAGCAAGAAGCATAAAACTTGTTATATGTTCCATAATTAAAATCTCTACCCTGCATTTGAAGAAAGGGAAGAACATAACGAGATATTACATGTATGAACACTTGTCGAAAGTGCTGATGGAGGCGAGTAGGGAAAACTCGGGCAACTCAATACTTTCTATAAGCCATTCACAAGGGTTAGCTGAGCTACTAAGTATTAAAAACCCAAAAATCACTCCAGCTAATTTTCCACAGTATAACACGCTTGATTTGCCATTCAAAGATAATGAATTTGATTGGGTGGTTAGCGATCAAGTTTTAGAACATATCGAAGGCAACCCACAGAAGGCAATAGATGAATCTTGCAGGGTTTTAAAGCCCGGTGGAGTAGCTGTCATTACTACATGTTTTATTAACACAATACATGGATGTCCCAAGGATTTTTGGCGTTTTACTCCAGAGGCATTGCAGTTGTTGTGTAAAGAGTTTACAGAAATTATAGATATGGGAGGCTGGGGTAACCCATACATTTGGCTGCTTATCTGGCTAGGGATGCGGCATTTTCCAACCCCGCATGCAAAATGGCACCCATTACACATACTAGCAACTATCAAAAAAAGAAGCTGCCCAATTGTAACATGGGTTGTAGCTAAAAAATAATCTGCGAGACAACAAGCCAAAAAAATTAATGCAAGAGTTATTGTTGTATATAGAAATAAAACCGTTTAAACTTTAAAGATGAAACCCTTCTCAAAACCAATTTATGTTACACGTCCGTTGTTGCCGGATAGAAAAGCCATACATCGTAAACTTGATGAAATATTAGATGCCCAGTGGTTAACCAACCGAGGCCCACAACATAAACTTTTCGAGAAAGAAATCACGCGATACTTAAAAGTTCCGTATGTAAGTTTAGTAAATAATGGCACCTCAGCCCTACAATTAGCTTGCCGCGTTTTACGGCTGACAGGGGAGGTAATAACAACACCTTTTACTTTTCCTGCCACACCACACGCGCTTTATTGGAATAATATAAAACCGGTTTTTTGCGATATCGAAGAGGCCAGTTGGAATATCGATCCATCCAAGATAGAAGCGCTAATCACTCCGGCTACAAGTGCTATACTTCCTGTACATGTGTTTGGCAACCCCTGTGACACCAAAGCTATACAGAAAATAGCAGATAAATATAGGCTCAAAGTTGTTTACGACGCAGCACATTGTTTTGGGGTAAAAGTTGGAGAAAAGGGTATAGGAAATTTTGGCGATGCCTCGGCTTTTAGCTTTCATGCGACAAAAGTATTCAACACCCTTGAGGGAGGAGCCATAACCTGCAAAGACCCAGCTATAAAGGAAAGGATAGACTTGGCTAAGAATTTCGGTTTCCAGGGAGAAAATACAATAGTTGCTCCAGGCATAAATGCCAAAATGGATGAATTTCAAGCGGCTTTTGGTTTGGTATGCCTAAAAATTTTAGCCAGGGAGATAAAAAAAAGAAAAAAATTAACCGCAATATATCAGCAAAGATTAAGTAAAATAGAAGGAATTGATTTTGCAACTAACAATAACAGAACGGTTGAGCATAATTATTATAATTTTGTAATCCGTGTGGATGAAGGAGAGTTTGGCAAAAGCAGAGACCAATTATATGAGGAGCTTAAAAAATACAATATATTTACACGCAAGTATTTTTATCCCCTTTGTAGCCAATTCCAGTGCTACAGAGATAGCTCATCAGTTTTCCCGATAAATCTTCCGGTAGCAGGAAGGGTGTCTAAAGAGGTCTTAAGTCTTCCCCTGTACGGAGGATTAGCTGAGAGCTGTGTAAGTAAAATATGCGACATCGTGGAAGCATTAAGGAAATCTAATAATCAACTGTAGTTATATTTTACTTTGATTAGGAAAGGTTACGACAACGACGAATGCAATATTTTTTACAATTTCTTGAAGTATTATTAAAGCATAAACCTACACCAACAAAATAATTAGACTGTTTAAAAGTAAAAAAGAGAAATCTAGAAAGATACGGAAGCTCTAAGACCAAGATCAATTAAAAAAAAATAGAATGGGCAAGCACAAGCGGGTTATCGTAATAGTAGACCACATAGAGTTATTTAAAGAATTTGTTGGTATTATACAACGATTAAAAAATAAGGTGTCATTTTCTTTTTTTTGCAGCCCAAAAAATAGAAATTTCAAGTTAAAAAAGTTCAAAACTTTTGAGGTAAAAAGCTTAGATGTAAACCAATCTCGGAAATGGGTTATCGACAATTGCGATTTAGTTATATCGTTGCACTCAAAACAAATCTTTCCAAGTAAGCTAATAGCCAAGAAAAAGTGCGTCAATGTACACCCTGGCTTCTTGCCTTACAACAGGGGCTGGTACCCACATATTTTTTCTATTATAAACAAAAAACCTACCGGCGCGACAATACATGAGATGACCAATATATTAGATTTCGGCCCAATAATTGATAGTCAGGAAATCAAAATAAAACCCGATGATACTTCTGCGTCTTTATATAAAAAGATTTTCAAGGTGGAAGTGAAACTCATAAAAAAAAATATAGAAAAAATCATTGAGGGGGATTATACAACTGTTATGCCGAATACAAAAGGCAATATAAATTATAAAAAAGACTATTATAAACTTTTACCTATTGACAGAAATAAAAAAATTAAAGCCGAAAAAATAATAAATAAGATCAGGGCTTTAACACATGGCGAATGCAGGGGAGCTTATTTTATTGATAAAAATAAGGAAAAGTTTGAAATTAAAGTGAGCTTACGCAGGGTTAAATAAGCCTTACAATTTAAATCAGCTGCGGCAAGAGATTGATGAATACAAAAAATAGGATTTAGGAAACGAAAATTCTGGGGACTAGAATTGAAAGAATAGAGTTTTGTTCTAACCCCGCGAAAAAACTTTATTTAAAGTGGGCCAGTAAATAAGGAAAACGCTGACCATGCATAATAATAAATATGTAATAGGAATCGGCTGTATAGGAAGCGGCGTGGGCCAGGCAATTATTGATTCATTGCGGCTGTCCAGGCTACCTCTCAGAACAGTCGGGCTGGGAACTAATCCGTTTGCTTATGGAGCCTATGATTGCGATACTTACGACTACGTTAAGAGTATATACGATAAAGGATTTATAGATAATTTAATTTCTAAGTGCCTTCAGCATAAAATAGATTTTATTATTCCCGGCATGGAAGATGAAGTTCTGTTGTGTGCTAAGAATGCCCATAAATTTAAGGATGCCAAAATAAAGGCAATAGTTTCTGATGAAGCGTTAATATCTATTTGCGTAGATAAAGAGAAAATGGGTAAAGAGCTAAGTAAAATTTGCGATGTATTTGTTAAGAATTACAATAAAGAAACGATAGAACAGGATATTAAAAACAGAGAAGTTTCTTTTCCTCTTATTGCTAAGCCGCGTGCAGGATACGCATCCAAAGGGATTGAAATTGTCAGAAGTTTAGAAGATTTAGCAAGGATAACCGATGACCACATCATACAAGAGCTTGCTATCCCGGCAGAGGACGATGTAAACTACCAGTTCTACATGAATCATATAGAAAAAAAACAAAATCCCCAAGTTTCAGAAATTTCTATTCAGCTTGTTTATAGTCCCGAAGGCCAACTAATGGGGCGCATGTCTTCATATAATAAATTAAAAAATGGTGTACCTATAGAAATAGTGCCATGCAATAATGAATATATCTGGAGCATTGTCGATCAATTAATCCCCACTTTGCTCAAATTAGGGATGAAGGGGCCGTTAAATATTCAAGGAAGGCTTACGCGGCAAGGTTTTAAAATCTTTGAAATTAACCCCAGGTTTACTGGAATTACCGGATTGCGCGCGCTAATGGGTTTTAACGAAGTGGAGGCTTGTGTAAAAGAATGGCTCGGCATCGATAAAGGGAGAAATTTATTAACCCTAAACTATAACCGGTTTGGAATAAGGCAAGTAGCTGACAAGTCTATTTCTGTTGAAAGAAATAAAGAGGTGGAATCACTTTCCGTGAAATTAAACGGAAGAAATATCAAGGAGAAAAAAACAGTTCTTATTACCGGCGCTTGTGGGTATCTCGGGCAAAATCTTATAGCTAAATTATGCAAAGAAAAAATGTTTGAGGTGTGGGCGTTTGATCTTGATAAAGAAAAAATAAAAATGGTCCACGGGGATAGAACTAAGAATAAGTTTAATAAAGAGGACATTAGTTCCGGAATAATTCAATTAGGGAATGTAGATATTTTACTGCATCTGGGGTTTACACGACCATATGGCTTGAGCCAGCAAATCGCCGATAGCCTTAGATTTACAAACGAGTTGTTCTCAAGAGCTGCCTTGCACCATATACCAGCTATCATCAATATATCTACACAGAGTGTTTATGGAACAGAAGGCACCTTATCGTTGACAGAAAATACTCCTGTTAACCCTCAGACAATTTATGCCCAGGCCAAATATGCTACAGAACTATTTCTAGAATCTGCAAAAACAAATTTAAAAACATTATGTTATAGCTCTATAAGGCTTGGGACTCTTGCTGGAGGAGCAAACGGACTGGTTGAAGTAGATTTTTTGTCGAAGATTGCCAGAAGAGCTCTCAAAGGCGAAACTATTTACATTGTAAGCGGTACACAACGAACAGAACGAATCGATATCAGGGACGCAATAGAGGCTATTGTTGCAATGCTAAAAGTAAACCATAGAATATGGAGGCCGGTGTATAATTTAGGTTCAGGCAAAACATATAGCCTAAAAGAAATAGCAGAAAAAACAATCAATATCAGTTTGAGATATAACGGGGCAAGAAAATCAAAATTGACTATCGAAAATAAAGAGGCCGATATACAGCCAGCTATAGATAGTTCGCTTTTTTATAAGGATATGAATTGGATGCCAAAATTCAGCATTGAAGAGAGCATCGAATCGCTGTTTATTTATTGGCGGAAATCAGGGTTCCCACAAACATGAATTTAAGAAAGGAATTCAACTTATTTGCTCGCCAAACGCTAGGTATATAACAGTTGTTTGAATAAACTTCAGGATACAACTGGTTACACGCGCTTTCTCAATGTTGTCTTATTGTTCAATATTCCAAGAGGCCTTTTAGGATATTTTGGCTTATGTTAAAAGTATAATTTCAGTTTACATTGATGATTCCTAACCCGAACTATCATATAGTTTAGTAGTTTAATATTAAACAGCCCGGTATTTGGGTTTAATTATTCCTTAACAACAAATGCTGTTGGTGTCCACAGCCAAGGCAATGTTCTAATTTTAGAATTAGGGAGCAATTCTTTTATTGCCCTCGTTTCACCGGGGCTTATCTCATGGTTGAAAGAATCAAACACAAGAATTCCGCCAGGCGTTATCCGCTCCCAAAAATTACGTAAACAGGACGCTACAATATCATATTGTCCAGCATCAATAATAACCAATTTAAATTGCAAGTATGAGTTTGTCTTAAAGAAGGTGCCCAGTTCTGTTTTTAAATCCAATTTATGAATATGGATAATGTTCCCTAGTTGCTGCGCGTTTATCAGCTTCATTAGTCTTTTGTAGTCTTCTTTGTATGAACCCTTTAGAATATTCGGTTCTTCATTTGTCGAGTCCATACCCAAAAACCAATCAAAGCCGTGGACAAGCGTCAAACTCTCTGGCTCAAATATCTTTACAATTTTGGCTAGCCCAATGGTCCCAAAACCTTTATGGATCCCTGCTTCTGCTATGTGTCCTGCAACCCCCAGGCTCATTTTGTATAATTCATAAAGGCCGAGAAAACGTGCGATTGTCATGTGTCCTGCAAAGGAAGGGAAATGGTGTATATAGTCATCAAATACATATCCTAAATTCTGCATGGCTTTAAGTCCTTTGTAGTAGGATTTTCGCCGGCTATCAAACTTCATTGATTCATATTTTTGATTAATAGGGTTCATAATTAACCTCTTTGTAGTTATTGGCAGAAACTATTTTCTAGCTACGGGAAGCTAAAACGATAAGATTTTGTGTCAGAACGAGCTACCTCAAAGCAATGTTTATATTATCACTATGATTCTTAAGGTGCAATATGTTTTGTCAAATGGATACTGGCCCAGGAGGCCGAACCAAAAGATATTCCTCACTCAGAAAAATTAGACAGTTCTACTGTCACGCGAGCTGTTAGGAAACCTACAAAGTAAATATAGTGAAAATTAATTTACTATAATCGGGTTTGGTGACTATTTGGCTGTGACCCAATATCCTTGGAGATAAAGTGCATCAATACCGCAATCGAGGAAATCGGTGATCGCATCTTCAGGGGTTAATACCATGGCTCGTCCATGGAGATTGAAGGAAGTGTTTAATACTACACCGTAACCCGTTAACTGTTTTAATTCGGCCAATACCGAATAAAGAAAAGGCTCTCCTTTTTTTGTAACAAACTGAGGCCGAGCTGTGCCATTAATATGCGCTATAGCTTCTAAGGCATGGAGGTGTTCATCCCTAAGTTTGAAAGCTGAGGTCATGTGTTTATTTTGATAAGCGGAAACAAAAAGCCGATTACATTCCTCAGCTAGCATACTTGGACAAAACGGCTGAAAGCTTTCCCGCCGTTTGATGTGGCCGTTAATACGATTTTTAATTGCTATCCCGCCAGCCGCGTTAGCCAGAAGAGAGCGATGCCCTAAGGCTCGCGGACCCCATTCTTGTGGCCCCCGGAAAAGAGCCAATATCTTATTATTGAAGATGTGTTTAGCGATACGTTTTTCACCGTCGGTAATTTTTTCAAATTTAATTTTGTTTCGTTTTGTTTCCAATGCAGACAAAATCTGGTTTTCGGAATAAGACGGTCCCCAAAAAGGCATATCATGTTCCTTGATCCAATCGAGATTTTCACCTGCTTCAAGTGCGGCTAAGTAGGCTGCTCCTTGTGCGCTGCCGGAATCGTTCATTGCTGGCATAATAAAAATTTGTTCAAAGCCGGCTCGCTCGAAAATAGCTTGATTCATGCTAACATTCCCAAAAATTCCGCCGGCGCACGCTACTTTTCCGCCAAGTTGGTTACGCACAGCACGCATATATTCAACTGCTTTATCTTCTAGAAAGGCTTGTATTGTAGCAGCAAAATTCTCTCGGCCTAGCTGATCGCGAAGCGCTGTGAGAGTGTGTATATTCCAATATTTCAGTAGATAGTTTTCTTTACCTACAATGCTTAAATTTGGCGTAATAGCATATCCCTGCATGAGAGCGTCATATAATTTAGCACTGGGTGTTCCAAAAGAAGCCAACGCTTCAACTTTGCCTTCGTCCGCGTTGGGGTAATAACCAAGCAAGCGGGTTGCGTTAGCGTAAAGATAACCCCATGTCCAGCGCAAATCAGATTTAGCATGTTGTATAACCTTGCCATTTCGTGCATGAAAGACTTTGCTGAAACAGCCATCTCCATAGCCATCCAGCGTTACAATGGCACAATCATCAAAGCCGCAATGAAGGTAAGCGCCGACAGCATGACAAGTATGGTGATCATGCAGAGTAATTTTTTTAACCCACGGGAGACGGTTGGAATTTAATTTTAGCCATGCAGCATCCGTGATTTTTTGATGGCGTATTAAATCAGATTCGGTCAAGGATAAAAATTCCAACCAGCCTTTAACCACATTAGTTATTTTTGGATCTAGCCTGGAAATCCGTTCCAGTTTCTCTTTGCTCGAGATTAAAGGGTTTCTAAGAATCTCTCGGGCAGGATGTTCTTCAAGGCCAAAAACGATTGGCAGCACTTGTCTTAAGCCCTGCAATTCGCTACAGCTGCCAAACGAAAAATGCAATGTATCAAATTTCCGTAAATAATCACCCATTAATGCAATATGCCCGCTGTCTCGTTTGATTCGAGTGACACGTTCTAAAGCCAACCCAAATAATGTTTTTGAACTGACGTCAACAATAAAAAGACTTGCATCATGGTGAACTGGTTTGCACCCGGCGTATCGGCTCATATGTATAATTTAATTATTTTATTTAGGGTTTACAATACGAAAGTTATTTATTCTATTCCCACCTTTTAAGTGGATACTTGCTAATTAAACAGTATTATTATCGCTTAAAGCATCATTGTGGCAGAATATAACATATCATAGTTTTTCTTTGGTTTACTGGCAATACCAGTATAAACAAATTTTAATATCATTTTTTACTAAAGATGGCTGCAACTATATGTCGATCGCGTGTAATAGTATTACTAATAATAAAT
This sequence comes from Candidatus Omnitrophota bacterium, assembly GCA_028692655.1. GTDB lineage: Bacteria > Omnitrophota > Gorgyraeia > Duberdicusellales > 4484-171 > JAQUWY01. The sequence continues at coordinate 36,417 of JAQUWY010000004.1, forward strand.
TCTGTCAATAGTTAAAATGGCGAAAACTATCAAAAAGAGAGGTGCCTATGAGTATTTTACAAAAACAACTATATATTATAATGTTGCAAATCAAGTCTATGTTTTATCTGATTTTCAACTGCTCTAAGGAAAAGGCTTGTGATTCCAATAATTGTGGTTTACTATACTAAGTATATTAACCGGTCCAGATATTTAAAAATATAAAAGAAGTTAATACAGGTCAAACGGCATTAAGGCATGCCGGAAAACATTTCGATTTTAATTAAACAGAAATGGGCAAAAATCAGCGCATATTAAAGAAGTTTTATTAAGTGGGGATTGCCACACTATGGTGATCTTGGGAGTATAAGTTTAAAAAAGCGGAAGGTGTAGAAAGTTGCAGATCCTCATTTTGTAAATGGATAATCTACTAGCGAAATACAAAAGGATTAAAAAGTATACCAGAGGCATTATGGGCCATAGGCAGTGGTTTTGGAATGCAGCCGCTAAGGGCGTAGTATTGTTTTTGACGAACAGGTGTAATTCAAAATGCAGAATTTGCGGTATTTGGCAAGAGGAACCTAAAAAGGATATGCCTGTGGACATGGTGAAGTCTCTCTTAAAAAGCAGGCTTATCATACCGGAGCATACTGTGTTTGTTATCCAAGGAGGAGAGGCTATATTGCACCCACGCTGCGGAGAGATATTAACAGCTATTCAAAAAAAGGTTTTAGTTATACATTGCTTTCCAATGGGCTCGATAGTCACAAGTTGGTAGAGTTTGTTGAAAAATTCAGCATAAAGAATGTAAACTTGTCTTTGGATGGCCGTCCATCAACGTATATGAACGTAAGAGGCGTGGATGGATACGATTCCGTTATAAAATCAATCGAGGAACTAAAAAAAAGAAAAGTGGCAGTAACGATAGCGTATACTGTTAATCCGTGGAATCGCCGGGAGGACTATACTCATATTCTGGGAATAGTCAAAAGATATGCTATTGGCCTGAGGACAGTTATATATGAAGACGCGAAAGTCTTTAACGTAGATTTTAAAGGGCGTGTTTTGTGTGACATTCCAGATTTAATGAAAAATGATTTAGAGCAAAAGTTTGTTTTGCTTTATAAAAAATGGCTGGAAGGCATGAAAATACCGTGCATGAGCATATTTGACAATACTTTTATAATGCCAAACGGTGACGTGCGACTGTGTCATGGCAGTGAGGTAGTATTGGGTAATTTGTCAAAGGAGCTATTCGATTCTATATGGACATCAAAGAAGACAAAAAGAATCTTAAAGCAGCACATATTATGTAATAAATGCTACACTTACTGTCATAGGAAGTTCGATATTTCTATACTTAATATTCTAAAATTTCTACCCACATTTATTTTAGAAAAGCTTTTTAAAGGTGACGTTAAGCTAATCATAGACGAAATTAAACGCAAGGAAAGCGTTCCCTCCCGTTAAACGGAAGCCTCACTTATTAACACTGTATTAGCTCAGGAGGAGCGGTTATCTTTTGCAAAATTTAGCTTGACCAGCGGTGCATATTAAAGGTAAAATTCAGACAGTAGCAGCTTTAGTAAGCTATAAAATTTAATCTCTCGGAATAAATCCCCGGGCTTTAGCCCGTGGGATGAATGTAATTGTAATTTTTTACTCGGGAGCAAGGCCATGTATCAAGACTGTAGAGGCCTTACAAGGGATGGATTTAAATATGTAAAACAGGAATTTGAGTAAATTGAGGATTTTAGAATTAAAATATGCAACGGAACTTAGTTTTTTTGAAAAGCGTATTTGCTGAAAATAGCAAGGTAACCAAACTAGATTCATTTTTTAGGTGGTTTAATATTCAGAAGGAGAATGTCGACGTCGAAGTAAACAAAATCCCCTTTAATGATTTAGGCTTGTGGTATTTTGACGCTCAGACAAAAGCTTTAAAGCATCGAAGCAATAAATTTTTCTCAATAGAAGGCATTCGCGTAGAAACAAATTATGGAAAAATACCTAAATGGGACCAACCAATTATTAATCAACCCGAAATAGGTTACCTGGGACTCATTGCAAAAGAGTTCGATGGGGTTTTACATTTTTTAATTCAAGCCAAGGTAGAACCCGGTAATATAAACTACGTACAACTATCGCCGACTTTACAGGCAACTCGCAGTAACTATACTCAGGTACATAGCGGAAAGAAGCCGTTATATTTAGAATATTTTAAAAACGCTAAACCCCAAGATATTTTACTGGATCAATTGCAGTCAGAGCAAGGCGCTAGGTTTATTAAAAAACGCAATCGAAATTTAATTATAAAGGTCGATAAAGATATACCAGTTTACGACCATTTTGTCTGGGTGACATTAAAGCAAATTAAAAAGCTGTTACGGTTTGACAACCTTGTCAATATGGACACTAGAGCCGTTATTTCCGGAATTACTTTTGGCTATTTCGAGCCGCAGGTAATTAATTTTTTTACTTTTCTTTACAATTCTAATAAAAACCCTATTAACAAAGCATTTCTAAAGTCAGCATTACCAAGCAACAGCTCAGTTAATAGCCTCGAAGATATCATTCACTATATCACACAGCTAAAAAGTACTCTCAACCTTAAAATTACCAATATCCCACTTGATCAGTTAAAAAATTGGACGTTGGGTGAAAACGAAATTTACCATAATGAGCATAAGTACTTTAAAGTATTGGCTATCGATGTAAAGGTAAAAGGACGTGAAATAACAAAATGGAGCCAGCCTATGGTTAAACCTGTTCAGGAAGGGTTATGTGCCTTTGTTTGTAAAGAAATTAATGGTTTGCTTCATTTTGTTGTCCAAATCAAACTAGAGTGCGGGAATTATGACATTGTCGAGCTTGCACCAACGGTACAATGTCTTACGGGGGATTATCCTCTCGCGAGGGAAGGGAAGCTCCCTTTTATTGATTATGTATTAAAAGCTAAGCCGGAACAAATTATTTATAATGTTTTGCAGTCAGAAGAAGGAGGCAGATTTTTTAACGAGCAAAACCGGAATATGATTGTATTAGCTAACGACGAAGTGTCAAATGAACTTCCGCCAAACTATATCTGGGTAACTTTAAGTCAGCTGCAAACTTTTTTAAAATTCAACAATTACTTGAATGTTCAAGCCCGTAGTTTGATTTCAGCTATTTCATTTTATAATGAAAGCTAAAACTATAAATATAGGAGTTATCGGTTGCGCCGATATTGCAGAGAGATTTGTAATACCGGCCATTAAAAATTTAACCGACCAATATAAATTAGTTGGTGTTGCAAGCCGGGATCAAGCCAAAGCCTTGCAGTCTGCTGTTAAATTTAGTCTTCAACCTTACTGTGGCTATAATTCATTACTGGAATCGGGGCAGATAGATGCCGTTTATATACCTTTGCCTAGCGCATTGCACCAAGAATGGGCCGGAAAAGCATTAAAGCTTGGTTTGCATGTATTAGTAGAAAAGTCCTTGGCTTGCAGTTACAAAGAAGTCCAGTGGCTTAACCAACTGGCTAAAAATGAAGGATTGGTTTTGATCGAAAACTTTCAATTCCGTTTTCATAGTCAACTAGCTATAATTAGCAAAATGCTTTCCGGAGGGGTTATAGGAGAATTAAGATGTTTGAGGAGCTCCTTTGGTTTCCCACTATCTCCTGATCCTGGAAATATCCGTTATCAAAAGAATCTTGGAGGAGGTGCTTTGTTTGATGCAGGTGCATACCCAATCAAAATTGCCCAGCATTTTCTTGGCTTGAATCTTTCTGTTGAAGCAGCAAATCTTACATTTGACCATATAAATGAGGTAGATATATGGGGAGGAGCATATCTTAAACAAAATAACGGAAAGCTTTTTGCAGAGATTGCTTTTGGTTTTGATAACTATTATCAATGCAGTATAGAATTGTGGGGCAGTAAAGGTACTCTTTGTGCAAAGCGTATTTTTACCGCACCCCCAGGACATTTTCCCGAAATAATTCTTGAAACGGTAAAGGGTATAGAGACAATACGGCTTCAACCCGATCACCATTTTAAAAATATATTAAGACATTTTTATCAGCTTATTATTAACCCTAAAAGTTTAGAGGAAGAATATCGGCAAAATGAAAATCAAGCTAGGCTTATTGAAGAATTACGAATAAAAGCTTATGAGAAACAATAAGCCAATTTTTGTCACTAAGCCTTCATTAGCACCGTTAAAGGAATACACAAAAATCCTTAAAGAGGTTTGGAGAAGAGGCGTACTTACGCACAATGGCCCTCTAGTCCAGTCATTAGAGGAAAAAATATGCAGGAAGTTTGGCCTTAACTATTTTGTAGCGGTTTCCAATGGTACCATCGCTCTTCAGATGGCCATTAAGGCCTTGAAACTAAAAGGTGAAATAATCACCACTCCCTTTACATGGATAGCAACAATAAGCGCTATTAAATGGCAAGGATGCCAGCCGGTTTTTTGTGATATCGATAGGCATACTTTAAATATTGACCCAGCTAAGATAGAATCTTTGATTACACCTTTGACAACGGCGATACTTCCAGTGCATGTTTTTGGTAATCCTTGCGATATAGAAGGAGTAGAAGCTGTAGCTAAGAAGCATAAACTAAAAGTCATTTACGATGCCGCTCATGCGGTAGGCTCGACCTATAAAGGCAAAAGTATACTTAAATACGGCGATATTTCAGCTATCAGCTTTCACGCAACAAAGTTAATGAATACTGCCGAAGGCGGAGGATGTGTTGCAAAAAATCGAAAACTTTACGAAAAATTAAAATGTATTCGTTTTTTCGGCTATAATGACCAAAAGAATATGGTAGAGGAAGGGTTTAACGGCAAGATGACTGAAGTTCATGCTGGGCTAGGCTTAGCTAATCTAAGATATTACAATAAGGTGCTTTCCGACAGAAAACATAAGTGTTTGTACTATCGCCAAAAGCTTTCTTCTCTAAAGTTTATTTCGTTTCAAGAATGTAAAACAAACGAGACAAATTACTCTTATTTCCCGGTTATATTTGATTCCGAAAAGAGACTTATCGCGGTTAAAAAAAAGCTGAATGCCAAAAGAATATTCCCTCGAAGGTATTTCTTCCCTTCAGTAAATACTTACACGAAGAACGATAACTATCGGCCAGCTCCTATTTCTGAAAGTATATCCAAGAGAATTTTATGTTTGCCTTTATACTGGGAGCTAAAAGTTGATGAAATGAAAAAAATTATAAAACTAATTTCTAAGTAGAGGTGTGTTATATTAAATTGCTAACATTTTGTGTAAAGCTATGGAAAAAATAGTAATTTATGGAGCAGGAAACCAAGCCAGAGTTGTAATTGATTCTGTTGAAAAGGAGCAAAAATATAATGTAATCGGGTTGATTGACGATGAAAAACCGGAGGGAACAGAAGTTTTAGGCTACAAAGTGATAGGAAACAAACAAAAGTTGTTAAGTTTATTGGGTTCTGGCATCCGCCTTTGCATCATTGCCATAGGCGATAACAAAGTAAGGAAAGAAAAGGCAGAATATATAATGGAGAAAAGTTTTAGCCTTGTTTCCGTGAAGCACCCGTTTTGTTCAGTTGGCAAAGGGACGTCTATTGGAGCAGGAACGGTTATTTTTCATGGGGTAGTTATAGATCCTGAGGTATCCATTGGCAAGTGCGTTATTATAAATGATAACACTTTGGTGGGGCACAATAGCAAGATAGGCGACTTTGCTCATATTTCTGCAGGGGTCAACTTTGGAGGGGGTTCGGTCATTGAAGAAAATAGCTTTATAGGTATGGGAGTGACAGTTATTCCAAATATACACATAGGAAAAAATGTTTTTATAGGAGCCGGAAGCCTAATAGCAAGAGATATCCCGGATGACATGAAAGTTATTGGATTTATGCGCAAGACAATGATAAATAGAATAAATAAAGAAGTAAAACCAGACAATAAAGAGTATACTTAGAATTATTGCCGTCCGGTGATGCCTCGTATTTAATCTAACGCATAAAGCATATTTGTTTTTGTCGAAGTAAGCACAAACTCAATTCTCATTATTTAATAAGGCATTTCGGAACATAATCAAAGCCTTCAGAGACTGGGTTGCTTTTATCATGGAAATGCATATTTTAAGTTCGGAGTAAACGCTTGGTCTGAATTTTGCGAGATAGGGTTTTCTGTAATTGGATCTTGGGCCTAAAACAAAAGCAGGGATAAATAATTCTTATATATACAAAATATTTATTGTAGTTATAATGAAAATTGCACGAGAGTATTATGTCAATCAATTATTTTAACGGCATTTTCACCACACAATAGCACTATTAATGGGTAGAGTCAGGAATAAGATAACCAAAACAAAAGCTTATCTAAACCTAATTAGGTTAAAGAATTTCTTTGACATGGCGGATATGGGTTTTCGCCAGCTGATAGGGCCTGTAATACTTGCGATTTTAGCATCTTTATTTGAAGGAATTTCCTTTGTATTGGTAATTCCGACCATAAAGGGGATTCTTAGCGGCGATTTTGCATTTGTAAAACAGACACCAGTATTAAAAGATATCATCAGCATACTTTTACCTTTTTTTAGCCGGCCAAATTCAGCGATATTTGCAATATTGATTGTATGTATTCTCATTTCAGTCTCACTGAAAAATTTATTCCAGTATTTATCTTCAGCTACAACTCTTTTCTTGGTTAGGCAATTTGCCCACAACTTGAGAAAGCTTATATTTAAACGTTACTTGAACTTCGGCAAACTTTTCTTTGACCAAAACAGCGCCGGCGGGCTTTTCCAGGTTCTAGTAGGATTTAGTCAAAAAATAGCTAACGAAATAAGAATTTTAAATGGCGCTTTATATACGCTGTTTACGCTTGTAGCATATATTGTTGTAATGGCATTTATTTCCTGGAAATTGTTGATAGCTACTATTATTATCTTTCCGGTTTTCCATTGTTCTGTAACCTGGCTTGTAAAAAAAATCAAAGATAGCTCATATTATTTTACACAAGCTTACTCAGAACTAGGAAAAAAAATATCTAACTCATTGTCATGCATGGCATTAATAAAAGCCTATACAGCAGAGAAACGAGAGCAGGAATGGTTTTCTTATGCAAGTGAAAGAGTAAGAAAATACCAATTCAGCATAGATAAAAAAATGGCTCTCTTAGCCCCATTCCAGGAGACTATTTTCGTATTTATGATCCTCTTGTTGGTGGGGGCAATAGCTTTTCTGCTTGTGCGTGAAAAAACAGGAAACCTTGCAGGGTACATAGTTTTTTTTGTGGTTTTAAGGAGGAGTAGCTCAAGCTTTGGAGCTTTTAATAATATCCGTAGTTCTCTTGCTTCAATAAAGGGGCCCATAAAAGAAGTTATGAAAATGTTCAATAGCCATGACAAGCACATTATGAAAGACGGTACAACAGAACTTAAAAATATAAGCAAAAGTATAGAAGTGAAGCGCCTAAGATTTACTTATCCCCAGGGTGCTCGAGTTCTAAAAGATGTTAGTTTTTCTGCGTCCAAAGGTGAAATGGTGGCGGTAGTAGGCTCTAGCGGAAGCGGTAAGACTACGCTTATAAATATGATAATGCGTTTCTACGATCCCTTAAATGGAAGCATAGCAATAGACGGTAGGGATATAAAAGAATTCACTTTTAAATCTTTACGGAGCAAGATAGCTTTAGTAAGCCAGGAAACTTTTCTTTTTAATTCTTCAATCCGATTTAACATACTCTATGGATTGAATAGGAAGGTTGAGGAAGAAGAACTTCTTTGCGCGGCAAAAAAAGCGCAAATTTACGACTTTATAATGACTCTGCCAAAAAGGCTGGATACTGAAATAGGAGATAGGGGGGTTAAATTGTCAGGCGGGGAAAAGCAAAGGATTTCTATTGCCAGAGCTATTCTCAAAGGTCCGGAAGTCATTATTCTGGATGAAGCAACCAGCTCCCTTGATTCAATAACCGAAAAGAAGATACAACAAGCGTTCAAAGAACTAATAAAAAATAGGACTGCCATAGTAATCGCCCACAGGCTGTCAACTATAAAAAATGCCGACAAGATTATAGTTTTAGAAAAAGGCGAGATTGTTGAGCGAGGAACGCTTGAAGAACTTCTCCGTAAAAAAGGGCAGTTTTACTTATATTGGGAAGAACAAAAGTTCTACTGACAAACGTTCATATTCGTCTATGTACAGTAACTATACAAATCTGGAGAGGAATGATTTTTCTTGCCGGATAGATGGAAGCTTGGAGTACAAACAAACTTTTGAGCATGAGAAAAGCAAGCCGTTTCTCTGATACCCAGAGAATATTTCAAACAAAAACTTTTGTAGAGAATCAGATTTTTATCAAAACTGCTTTCTAATATATAAAGTAAATTTAGTATGTTAAATATAGTACAAATACATACCGACAGTAAATTCATAGATGAAGGAATGAGCCGGTTCGAAAGTAAATTCTTCAGAAATACTTTAATAATATTTAAGGGTGGCAGGAAATATCATGGGAAGCATAGAGAGATAGCCAATGTGTTTAAAAGAAACCGTAAGAGCATAAAAAAGATAATAGATATTTGTAGTAATGCCGATCTTGTTGTGTTGTTTGATTTAGACGAAATAAAAAGCTATATTACAAACCGGCTTCCCAAAGAAACAAAAATTGCTTGGCGTTTTTTTGGACATGAATTATACGGTAGAAAAACTAAGACATTTCTAAGTAAATTAACAATAGAAGCTATTAAAAATAAGTGGTTTTTTTATCTGTGGCAAAGGTTAAAAAGAAGGCTAAAAAAAATAAAAGGTTACATTAAATGGGGGGTCGATTTCGAAAAGGAATTTAAGATAGCGCTTAAAAGAGTGGATTATTTTTTATGTACCTCTCAGGAAGAATGCAATTTCCTAAAAAAAATATGGCCGGGTTTACCCCAGTTTATCAGATTTCCAATAATAAATAGCATAAAAGCAATTGCCGGTAATTTAGATAAAAGAGGGTTGCCTGTTGTTGTCGGGCACAATAAAATTGTTTGGAATAATCACCTTGAACTGATAGAAATTATAGGAAACTCAAATAATAGAAAAAAACATAATTTTTTATTATTATTTAGTTATGGGTTAGAGAATAAATATACAAGAACAGTAAGGGAAAAGGCAAGCGGGTACCCTGAGATCAAATTTATTGAAAAGTTTATGTCCAAAGAGGAATTTGAAGTTTTTTATTCGCAGGTGTCCGCTTTAGTGATAAATACCTACAGACAAGCTGGCCTGGGAAATATTTTTCAAGCAATAAAAAACGGAGTAAAAGTGTATTTAAACGGAAAAAATATTGTTTTGCAATGGCTAAAAAATGAGAGGTTTCTAATATTCACTATTAAAGATTTTGCGAATGACATCGAAGATGACAATTTAGCTTTGGGAAAACAAGAAATTATCTATAATCAAAAACGGCTGGATAATATGTTGGGGAAACGGTCCATAGAGGATTTTCAAAAAGCAATATACGATAAAATAAATGAATTTTGAATCAAAGCGAGCCAGAAAGAAAGCAATAATAGATAGAGCAAGTTGTAAAAGAATTAAATTGGACAGAAGGCAAATATCGGCGATGAAAATAGGAATTTTGACTGTAGACTTGAGCTTTAATTATGGAGGCATATTGCAGGCTTATGCTTTACAAACTTATCTAAAAAAGAATGGCCACGAGGCCTGGATGATAATTCGTGATAAGAGCAGGCAAAGTCTTGGTTTTTCGGCAATTTTAAAAACAAGTGTTAACCGGTTATTTGGCGAAAGACCGCCGAGTGCATGGGACAATTTCAACAAAGAATTTATCTGTCAAAATACCAATTATTTTATACGTAAATATATCAATCCCATTACTTTTACCGTTGAAAACTCAAATTCTATGAGCTGGCTTGATTCATACAATTTTGACGCTTATATAGTAGGTAGCGATCAAGTATGGCGTAAAACATTTGGGAAAAATAAAGGTGGTTTCTTTCGAGACAGCTTTGAAAGTGTTTTCTGGTCAAGGCCAATGTTTTTAGATTTTGTAAAATCCAATAAAGCAAAAAGGATTGCCTATGCCGCTTCCTTTGGAATTGACAAATGGGCGTATGGCCGTAGATCAACAAAGATAATAACAAATTTATTGCATAAATTCGATGCTGTATCGGTTCGAGAAGATTGTGGAGTCGGGATTTGCAAAAAATATTTAGGTATAGAGCCGAAGCAAGTCATTGATCCAACCATGTTATTGTCTTCTTCAGAGTATATGGAACTTTGCGAAAAAGAAAAAACTTCTCCAAACAAAGGGAACGTGATGGTTTATTTTTTGGATAAAACAAAAGAAAAAATCGCCGCCGCTGTTGTCTGTAAAAATAATTTAATACCCTTTTTTGTAAAGGATAAAACAAAGTCAGTTAAGACTTTGTTCGAAGGTAAGGTGTATCCGCCTGTTACAGACTGGATTAGGGCCTTTTTTGATGCTAAGCTTATTTTGACTGATTCTTTTCACGGGTGTGTTTTTTCTATTCTTTTTAACAAACCATTTTTTGTGATGGAAAATGCAATTAGCGGGCCAGCAAGGATACACTCCTTGCTTAAAATGTTTGGGCTAGAGGGCAGGTTAATTCGAGGGCTAAATGAATTAACCAATAGTAAACTCCAAGAAAGAGTAGATTTCGGGAAAGTAAATAAAATTCTAAAAATAAAACAGAAGGAAGCGGCGTTATTTTTGCAAAAAGTGCTAAAATAATTCACTAATTTAATATAGATGCGCGATCCAAAGATATCAATCATCATTCCTGTCTACAACAGAAGTTTTTTAATACGAAAAACGTTAAAATCCATTCAAGATCAATTATACCATAATTGGGAATGCCTTGTTGTTGATGATAATAGTACTGACGAAACGTGGAGTACAGTTTCAGCCTTGGCTATTGGAGATAACCGCATAAAAATTTTCCAGAAGCCTAAAGAATTGCCTAAAGGACCTGGAGCTTCTCGCAATTATGGTTTGACTAAGGCAGAAGGGGATATTATCCATTTTCTCGACTCAGACGATATTTTGGGGAAAAGCCTGTATGAAGAAATAATTTTTTTATTCGTATCCAGAGAAGCAGAAGCGGTAATAACTAGAGTTATATTTTATGAAAATTCCACTGGTAAAATAAGCTACGAGCCCCCCCCTTTTACAATTAAGAACTTTATCGTAAACGGTTTGATAAACCACGCCTTCTGCACCCCAAACATTTTTTGGCGTAGATGCTTTCTAGATAATGCTAAAGTACTGTTTAATGAGAAAATTAGCATGGCTGAAGATTTAGATTTCAATATTAGAAACTTCGTGCAATCTCCCAAAGTCATTATAAAGAACGATTTATTTATATACGCCAGGAAACATGAAAACTCTTTAACCAGGGGCTGCGAATATATTATACAGAGGAATTTAGACTGGCTGGTTGTCTTAAATAATTTAATTGAACTTCTATGTGAGAACAATTTATACAATATTACAGTGTCAAGATACGCAGCAAAACAAGCAAAAGGATTGCTTATGAACTTGGCAAGGAATAATTATTTCAGCAGAAAGGTATTTAGTCACTGGTTATTCATGAACAGAGAACTGGTCAAAGGCTTCCAACTAGCAAATCTATTTATTTATAACGCAAAAATACTATTTGTTTCAGCTGTCTCTATTTCTAAAAGATTAACAATTAAGCATAAGCCGGTATGATTTAAAATGTCCGGTGATAAAAAAGTATAAAATGAAAGTAGGTGTAATAACTTTCCATAGTGCTCATAATTACGGGGCCGCCCTTCAAGCGTATGCTCTGAGAACAGCTATAGAAAAATTAGGCGTATATTGTGAGATGATTGATTATCGGCCGGAAATTATAAGTAGGCATTACCGGTTGCCTGATTTTCGATGGTCTTGTAATTTAAGAGATAATTTTAGGAAGTTAAGATATTGCCTTTTTTCTAAAAAGCGTTGTGACTTAAAATACAAAAAATACGAAAAATTTATCACCAAATACCTCAATTTAGGCCCAAAAAGATATAAAAACTGTAAAGATTTACTTAATAATATACCGGATTACGACATCTTTGTGTGTGGCAGCGACCAAATTTGGAATCCGAATATGACGGGCTTAGACCCAGTATATTTTTTGTCATTTGTTCCCAAGTTTAAAAGAAAAGTGGCTTACTCGGCAAGTTTTGGCACCTCTTATATCCCCAAGGAGTATCATAAAACTTTTAAAAAACTATTAGGAAATATTGAGTACCTCTCGGTACGTGAAGAGCAAGGAAAACGAATAGTAAATTCTTTGGTTGAAAGGGGTGTAGAAGTCGTTCTTGACCCAACCCTGCTATTAGATGAAGAGGAATGGGAAAAAATTTCTAGACCCTACTCAAACTTGGAAGGGAAAAAGTATATTCTGTGTTATTATATCGAAAATAACAAGAGTTTAGAAAATATTTCTAAAAAATGCTCTAAAATAATGGGTATCCCAAGAGTACTGATTAATGCTTCCAATAAAGACAGGTTTCGCGGTGTTATCCCGGTGTTTGATGCAAGCCCTGCGGAATTTATAAAATTATTTCAAGGAGCTTCTTTTGTTGTTACCAATTCTTTCCATGGAGTCGCGTTTGCAATAAACTTTAGAAAGCCTTTCTTTCTAGATTTACTCAAAGGGAGGTTTGCTTTTACGAATTCTCGGTTGACTAACATTATAGAGAACTTAAATCTTTCAACGAGGCTTGTCAGTAATTTAACCACCATTGATAGGGAATTGTTAGATATGGATTTTGAAGAGATAACAAGAAAACTAAAGATACTGAAAGAGAAATCTTTGAATTTTTTAAACAAATCAATTTGTGGATAGAAACAGTCCGAAAACCTATTTTTAAAAAGAGGTACATCAACAGCTAAAATTATGCTTTGTAAAGAATGTATATCGTCAAATTTAGATCCTAATGTAGTTATTGACCGGAATGGAATATGCAATTTTTGTAAATTTTATGATCAGCATAAAAATAAACTCCTAGATTTTAAGTCTTTAAAATGGAAGTTTGAAAAGCGAATAAGCAAAGTCAAGGCGATGATTTCACCTTCGGGGTATAATTGTATTATTCCATATAGCGGAGGCAAAGACAGTACGTATATTTTGCAATACATGCATAAGAACTATGGTTTAAAAATTTTAGCCGTTATTTGCGATAATTATTTCATACACCCAGATAAGTTAATTAATGCTATTGAAATTCTTAAAAGACTAAATATCGAATATACTCATATCAAAATCAGCGAGAATACAGTAAAAAAGTTTTTTGGTGCTTTATTTAGCAATACCGGCAGCATTTGTGCTGGATGTATGGGGTTTATTTGGACGAATGTTCTAAGGGTCGCAGTTGATGAAAAAATTCCTTCTGTTATCATTGGTGAGTCTCGCGATCAAATATTTAGAGGAGGATATTATCACAGCTTAGGAATTGTAAGGCCGGATGACTTTGAAAAATTATTACATATTGATGAGCAAGGATTTTATTGGAAGTATTATTATGTCCCTACTTTCAAGTTAGCGCGCGAGAAACTTAAATTATTTAAGTGTAACGATAAAGAAATTAAGAGAGAGGTTGCTTTAAAGCACAGGCATATTGTCAAAGAAAGCATCCCCGACATTATCCCTTTTTTCTTTTACCATCCGCACAATGAATTGAAAATTATTGAAGAGTTGAAAAAAAATGTTGGCTGGAAAGTTCCTTTAGCCGCAAGTCTTATGTCCCATCCCGACTGTTTGTTTCATGCTACTTGCTATCCAGATGATCAAAATACGATAGGCCATTATATTAAAGAAAATGTTGTTACAAGGAAAAAAAGTTTAGAAGAGGTATCAACAAAGATTTCTGATTGGATAGATATAAACGATACGGCTAAATTGGAAGAGGTATGCTACAGATTAGGCTTAAAGTTAGAGGACATTAAATATAAACATTGGTATAAATATAGACAGGATTTGCGAGAGAGACTTAGAAAGATTAGGGATCAGCACTTTGCCAAAGGCCAATTTTTTATCCAAAAAACTCCCGAAAAAGCAATATTAACCCAAACTTTTGAGATCAAAGGCAAGCCGCTATTTTTATGCCTAATAGAAAAAATTAGAAGTTTTGTTATTAGGCATAAGACATTAAGAGGTGTTCTGAAGAAGCATTTACTTAAACATGCATGGATAGCAGATAAGATAAATTACAGTAGACAAGAGACAAAATACAAGGAGCTTCTTCGTTACATAGAAAGAGAAAAGACGAAAAAAAGCTTAAATAAAAAGCGCTAAATGAAAGTAGCTGAAAAAGAAAAATGCACTAGTTGTGGTAGTTGCTATAATGTTTGTCCGGTCAATGCTATAAGTATGAAGGAGGATAGAGAGGGGTTCTTAAGGCCTGCGATAGATGAAAGGCTTTGCACAAATTGCGGTTTGTGTTCGAAAGTGTGCCCCGAGGTCAGTAATTACGAAGCCAAAGGATTTAAAAAACCTACTGTTTATGCAGCATGGAATTTAGATGAAGCAGTTCGAATAAATAGCAGCTCAGGAGGTATTTTCTCAGTTCTTTCCGATTATATATTAGAGCAGGGCGGGGTAGTATTTGGTGCAGCCTTTGATGAAAAACTTAAAGTAAAACATATCCCTGTATTTAGAAAAGAGGAATTGTATAAGCTCAGGGGCTCTAAATATGTTCAAAGTGAAATCAATAACTCTTTCAGTCAAGTAAGAGAATATTTGGATGAAAACAAAAAAGTGCTATTTTCTGGTACTCCTTGTCAAGTAGCAGGCTTATTATCTTTTTTAGGTAAAGATCCCCCTAACTTGTTAACATGTGATTTTGTTTGCCACGGTGTTCTTTCTCCCAAGGTTTTTGTAGGATACTTGCGATATCTTGGCCAAGAAAATAATTCAAAGGTAACAAAAATATATTTTAGAGACAAACGTTTTGGATGGGATAATTTTTCTGTACATGTAACTTTTAAAAACAATAAAGAATATACAGTATCACCACGTAAGGATAAATTCTTTCGAGGGTTTGCAATGAGTGTTTATTTAAGACCATCTTGTAGTATTTGCCGATATGCTAAGATACCTCGTGTTGGAGATATCTCGCTTGGCGATTTCTGGGGTATTGGTGAAGAACAGAAGTTTACATATAATACGCACGATGGCGTTTCAATGGTTTTAATAAACAGCACTAAAGGTGAAGATATTTTTGATTTATGCCGGGATAGATGTTTTATAAAACAGCGCGAGTTAAAAGAAGCTGTTAAAAACAATGCGCACCTGAGTTTGCCGTCAAAAGCCAGTAAATACAGAACTATTTTTTTCTCGATTTTTAACAGGAAAGGTTTTGCTGCTGCCTCAAAAAAATATTCGGGCAACGGAATAATAAAAAGAATAGTTACTAAAATCGTTGGTTCAAAAATAATCAAGATTATTGAGTGGGGACGGTTTATGCTATTTAAAAAAACTTAACATATTATCAAAAGAATCTCAATGATAGTTTATCAACTTAAGAAATATTTTCTAAGAATATTAGGGTTTATAATTAAAAAACTCGATTACCCTTTATATCTTGCCAAAAAAAATACATCTAATAAATGGAAGAAAAAATATGGTGGTGAATTTAGGATTGGGATGGATGACCCCGTTTTAAGTATTCTTTTTGACATAACAAGTCGTTGTAACTATAATTGCGAATATTGTTCTTCCAGCCAGGTAAGGAACAAAAAGAGACATATCCTTCGATGCCGGGATGCTTTCCAATACTATTCTGTAGAAAAATGGGTGGAAGCATTCAGGTTAGTGGAATTTGAGTACACACTTACTATATCTGGTGGAGAACTTTTTGTATTAGGGGAAAATTTTCACAATTTTTTAAAAGGTGTAGCCGCTCTGGATAATGTTAAGCTTATAACAATATGCACTAACGGGGCGCTAATAACCAAAATGGAACAGCTCGACGAAAAAGTTAGAGAGAAAACAACATTGATGGTCTCTTATCATCCTACCCAAATTAGTAAAGAGAGTTATGTTGAGGCAATAGACGATGTTTGTTGCCGCGGATGGCATATCGGAATGTTTGTCTACGTTATGGAAGCCAATCAAGTCGACCAATATGAAGACGCAAAGAAAATGCTTACGGATAGATATGCTGTTGGCTTGCTGGCCAATCCGGATGTAAAAAACAATTGCAAACAGCAGAAGTTAAAAGCATGCGGGAAGTATATTTCTCGAAAAGACCTGTTTCAAAAAGTAGGATCAACCACCTTCGGAAAGTTTTGTTTTTTCCCAGCTATTGCATATGAACTGTCAGCAACAGGGATAGCATATCGAGGTTGTACCGGAAAAGGAAAAACAAACTTTATCCATAACAGTAAATCTTTGTATCCCCTTAAAAGGCCTGTCCCTTGTCCTTTACCCGTATGTTATTGTCTTAATAAATATGCTTTTTTAGAAGATTTTTCTGAACGAGGCCGGGAATTAGACTTAGTTGGGGAGTATGCCAAGAAAGAAAAAAATATTGTTAATGAAATGTAAAAATGTATTAAGGTGTTAACTAATCTTAGCGATAATATTTCGTTATGGATATTTTAATATTTTGCAAAAGAATTTACAAAAAAGCCAAAAAATATTTAGCTAAATGTGTTTTCCAAATAAAGGCGAATATGTTTAATTCCATAGTCACTTACTGGGAGAAAAACGGCTTAGAGCTGGTGTATGTTAATTTTGCAGGAAAAGACAGTTTCAAGCAAGCTATCCTTAGTGACAGCCTCCAAATGTTTTTATTCGATAAAAATCATTTATATAACATTTATGTTGGTGAGTTCAGAAAATATTTAAAAAAAAGCGATTACTCTACAATGAAAATCGATGATGATATATTTGCTTTTCCAAATTTGCATTTTTGGAGCCTAATCAACTTCACCACAAGGTCTTGTTTGCAAAGACGGCATGATAAAACGTATTTTGCAAAGGGTGTGTGTGTAGAGAATAAGGGCAGAGTTTTTATAGAATCCAAAGAGGCTTTCGGCTTTAAAAACGCATCTTCACAGCCAGTTCCTTCTGCACAGAAATTATCAAATAACACAAACCCAGATAAAGTGATAATTACTACGGCATACAATTTTGGGTTTAAGCAAGTCGGAGAGATTTGTGCTTCGCGGATAAGGCAATACTGCGGGCAATACAACATCAATTATATTATATTCCAAGCGGAGAAACTTACATCGCGTCCGTATTCTTGGAATAAGCTTTTATTCATGAATTACATTTTAGACAAGTATTTGAAGCCAGATAGTAACAGCTGGGTTATGTGGATTGACGCGGATGCAGTTATAGTAAATAATAGTTTTGATTTAATTAAACAAGTGATTAAAAAAGTTCCGGTCCAAACAGAATTGGTCATTGCCAAGAGTAAATCAGCAGTTAATGCAGGGGTGTTCCTTTTAAGAAACTCTGATTTTATTAGAAAATTGCTGAAACAATGGTGGTCAATGGAAGAATATGCAACACATTATTGGTGGGAGCAAAAGGCACTTATAAGCTTGATGGATGAGAACTGGGAGAATATAAATGATAAGGTTTATTTTGTGCCCCAGAATATTTTAAACGCCTATACTTACGGAGTGTATGGCTGCGTTTTCCCCCAAGGTGAATTAAATTCAGAGTCGTTCATTTATCATGTTCCGGCATTGCCGAGGCGTGAAAGAATAGCGCGAATGCGAAAAGTATTAGCAAAAAGATGCTATCGTGTAAACAAAAAGGTTTAAATATGATACCTAAAAGAAATATTCTAGTTTTTGACCACATGTTGGTGATTGACAGCTATAAACTATTATATAAAAAGCTAATAGGCTGTTATGGCGTAAATTTATTGGCCATATGCCCTTCTTATGCAGTTTTAAATTTTCGTAATAATAGAAGAATTAATTCTACGATAAAAGATAACGAAAAAGAATGGATAAAAAAAATTAGGCCAATAGTTCCCATGAGTTCTCACAGAGTGTTTTATAATCCCTTAAAAATTATCAAAATATTGAAAAAGGTTTCGTGGGATCTTATATATATAAATGGTGAGCCTGATTGGTTGCTTTCTACGGAGATAATCTTTTTATCAAAGTTACTTCGGATGAAATCTAAAATATTGGTGCATACTTCAAGAAGCATTGATTTTACTATTACCGGATTTCCGTATAGATTTCCCGGCATTACCAGGTGCATTGATTACTATGTCAGGAAGAATTGTGATGCTTTGATATGCGTCGGCCGGACGACAAAAGAAAGTTTTGAAAAATCACCGTTTTCTTTTAAGCATAACAAGCTCTATGCTTTGCCATGGTATTTTGATGTTAACTTTTACAAAAGTCACCGCAGTAAGAAAAAGAATATTTCTATTGGCTATGTCGGTAGAGTCGAAGACGAGAAGGGTATAATAACGTTTTGGGAAGCAGTTAAAAAATTAGATAATACGATAGATTTCATTATTGCAGGCAACGGGTCGAGAGCTGATTGGTTGCGAAAGGAAATAGAAGCAATGAATGTGAAGTGCAAATTTATTAGAGATGCATCCCCTGAGGATATGCCGAAGATTTATTCTGAGATAGATATTCTCATAGTGCCGTCTTTAACAACAAGAACATGGAGGGAGCATTTTGGGCGCGTTATACCAGAGGCTATGGCATGTGAAGCGGCTGTTATCGGTTCGGACTCGGGAGAAATCCCTTTTGTTATAGACGGAGCCGGATTGGTGTTCAAGGAGGGAGATCCTGCGGATTTGCTGGCAAAAATAAATTTGCTAATCAACGACCAGGGTCTTTTAGAAGAATTAAGAAAGAAGGGTAGGCGTCGGGTATGTGAAAAGTTTTCTGTAGAAGCTGTAGCAACACAGTTTTATAAGATTATTGAAGATACGCTTAATTAATCGTACAAGGTTTTTACAGGCGTGAGATTGAATTAAAAAATGTTAACATTACTTGCAAATAGTACAAATTCTTGTATGAAACCGAGTAAATTCCATAATAATAGAGGGTATTTAAATTGGCTTGTATATGATACGATAGATAAGTTTTTAGAAAAATACTCTAAATACTTCAAGGGCCATTTATATGATTTAGGTTGTGGCGAAGCGCATTATAAAGAATATTTTTTACAATTTGCAGATAGTTACACAGGGGTGGATTGGGAAAAAAGTTTGCATGATTCCAAAGCAGATATAATATCTGATTTCAATATTAGAATAGCAATAGACAACGAGGTGGCTGACACTATTGTATCTATATCTGTCTTAGAACACCTATACAAACCACAAGTATTCTTGAATGAGTCATATAGAATACTTAAGCAGGGAGGAGCAATAATGCTCCAAGTGCCTTGATCTTCCCCCGAAAAAGTGGACACTTTGAAGAGTTGGTAGTAGGATAAAACCAGCTCAAGGAAAAGGAGGTGTCTGGTGGACGGGGTTAAGCGTAAAATCAAACGCTTTGACAGGGATTTTAAGATTTCAGCAGTGAAGATGATCACCGAAGGAGGCCACAGAGCATCGGAAGTGGCCAGAAGCTTAGGGATTCATTCCAACGTACTGTATAGCTGGAAAAAGAAGTATGCCGACAATGGAGATAAAGCCTTTGTTGGAAAAGGCCATTTAACCGAAATGGCAGCACTCCGTAAAGAATTACGCGAAACACAGATGGAGCGTGATATCTTAAAAAAAGCAGTCGGCATATTTTCAAAAGAAAATCAGAACGGTTCAGATTCATAGATCAATGCAGCTCTGATTATCCGCTCGGGATAATATGCCGGGTACTAAATGTTTCCAAGAGCGGTTATTATCAATGGAAAACCAGGCCTAAAAGCCAACTCCGGATAGACAATGATAAATTGCTCATTGAAATACGCAGGGTATTCTGGGAGAATGACCGTGATTACGGCAGCCCCCGGGTATGGAATCAGCTGCGCAATAAAGAACACATACCCTGTTCGGTAAACCGTATCGCCCGGCTTATGCGTATTGACAACCTGGTTGCCGTGCACAAACGTAAATTCCGGGTGACCACTAATTCTAAGCATGATTACCCGGTATGGTCTAATTTGCTGAACCGTAACTTTATGGTTACCCGGCCCAATAGAGTCTGGGTATCGGATATAACCTATATCTGGACTCATGAAGGCTGGCTGTACTTGGCGGCGATCATGGATTTGTATTCCCGGGGAATCATCGGCCTGGCTATGGATAAAACTATTGCCGACACTTTGGTTATGCAAGCTATGAAGCAGGCAATTCTCAGGCGCAATCCGGATGAAGGGTTGATTCTTCACTCTGACCGAGGCAGCCAATATGCCGGTAACGATTTTAAGGCGTTACTTTCCGGCCATAAGTTCGTTGGCAGCATGAGCCGTAAAGGCGACTGTTACGATAATGCGGCGGCAGAGAGCTTCTTCCATACGCTTAAGGTAGAGCTTATACACCGGATGAAATTCAGGACCCGGGAAGAAGCAAAGAGAAAAATCTTTGAGTACGTGGAAATGTACTACAACACTAAAAGGGCGCATTCAACGCTGGGTTATCTCAGCCCTTTTGAATTTGAAAATCGGGTTTCTCAATCTTTATTAACTGTCCACTAAAGAGGGGAAGGTCACCTTGGCAGTGGTGGGTGCATGAAATCCCTTATGATTATTTTAGATATACGCCGTATGGGTTAAGATACATGTTTGAAAAAGCTGGATTTAAAGATATAAGTATAGAGGCTTTATCTGGTTTTTTTGTTACGTCGATTCTTAAAATAAATTATTTTAGTGCTAGATTTATAAAGGGGCCCAAACCTTTGAGATGGCTAATTTTATATTTACTTGTCCCCATATGGACTATTTGCCAGTTTTTGGCGCCATATCTTGATAAATTCGATAAAAATTGGGATGCAGAGGCTGTGGGATATATTGTATTGGCATGGAAAAGGTAGGAAATCTACAATAATTTTTAATTTTCCTCAAATCTATACTAATTGCATCAGATTTTTCAGGTAAAAGCCAAGTCACCAAACGATTATTGTATGCTTAAAAGGGGTATTTTCACTAAAAAAATTAATTGGATTATAGCAAATATAGCAGACGCAGTTGGTTTTAGCCTATTGGATATCTGGAAGCGTGTATCTAAGTGCAGAAATCCCGAAATGACCAGTATAAAAAAAATTTTGGTCATAAAAACAGATGGAATCGGAGATATTTTGATTTCTCTGGGTTTAACTAGACTGATCAAGAAACTTTATGCCGATTCCAAGGTAGATTATTTAATCCGGCCCAAATCAAGCGGAATAGCTAAAATGACACCAGATATTAATAAGGAAATCCAAAGTTGCTCGATATGGCAGGATATAGCCAATGTTTTGCGAATGAGGAAATATAAGTATGATCTTGTTATTAGTCCCAAGCCGCAAGGATATATTTTTGATCACATGTTAGCGGTTTTTGTGCAGGGTAAACACAGGGTAGGCTATGCTGCAAAAGGCGGGGGATTTCTCTTAACGGAGGTTGTCCCCTGGCAAAAAGAAAAGAGAATAGACTTATTGATGGCCGACATCGCGCGACTGCTGGGCAGTGCCGGAAAAAATGAAGGGATTGCGTTATCTATTCCTAGTGAGGGCAGTATTTTTATAGATAAACTTTTTAAAGCCAGTAATATTTCAGATAATGATTTGAAAATTGGAATAAATATTTTTGCCGGGCATCCGTTTATTTGGCCATTAGGTAGGTTCCAGGAAGTATCCGAAAAACTAATCAAAAATCATAATGCCAAAATTATATTCATCGGGGATAATGATCATAAGGAAAAAGTCGAAAAAATAATGAGGAAAATATTGTTTCCTACTATCTCTTTTGTTGGTAAGACCAGCATTGTACAGCTAGCAGCTTTGATTAAGAAACTAGATATTTTAATTACAGTAGACTCATGCCCTAGGCACATTGCCAATGCTGTTTCTACACCCGCAGTCGTATTAAGAAATGGGGCAAACTCAAATGTCATCTGGGGGGAGTACTGCGAAAATGAGCACTTAATTTTTCATAACGTACCGTGTTCACCATGCGGGAAAAAAATCTGCCCGGAAGGCAAAAGGATATGTATGACGAGCATTACCGTCGAAGAAGTCTTGGCAGGTATAAATAAGATAATTCATAAAGTCAAAGAGAAAAAAGATATTAATCTTTAAACAGCAAAATATAAAAAGGCAAAATACTCTTGTGTTTAAAAAGTTGTCTATAAAATGATTAAAATACATAACCAAGTTAATAAAACAGTAGCTTTGGTTTTTGATTGTATTGGTAAAATAATATTTTATTCTGGGAGTTTTTTTGGCTTGTGGGGCATAAAAGCAAATAATCCAGCAGAGATTAATCCACGAAAGATTCTTGTTGTAGAAGAAGAACCATTGGGGGACGTGATCACCTCAACGCCGGTTTTCATTGCCTTAAAGCATAAATTTCGTTTTGCTCGTATATCGGTTATAACAAACGTTACCGGTAGCAGAATTTTAAATAATAATCCTTATATTGATGAAATCATAGTCGAAGAATGCCCATGGACATATTCGAAACAAATAAATTTATTACAGATGGTTAATCATCTACGATATTTGAAACACTATTTAAAATTAATCTACATATTAAAGAAAGAAAGATTTGATTTAGGTATTGAGTTAAGAGGAGACATCCGTAATATTATCCTCTTCCTTTTTTTGCCAAATATAAAATATACCTTAAGCTACGATAGAACGGGAGGAGCATATTTACTAAACGAGGCGGTACCTTTCGATATATCTCAACATATTATAAAAAGAAAAACTAATTTGTTAAAACGAATCGGTATTGAAAAAGCAGACACTAAGATGCAAATATACTACTCCCCCGAAGATTTTAAAAAACGGGAGGATATCTTTAGGCGTTATGGAATGAAAGAAAATGATTTTTTTACTATTATTCATCCGGGCGCAAGTCAAAAAAATAGATGGTGGTTTCCAGAACGATATGTTGAAGTGGCTAATTTTGTAAGAAAAAAATACGGAGGTTGTATCATATTGACAGGGACAAAGGAAGAACTGTCTTTAACGGAAAAGATCTCTAATTTAATGAAGGTTAACGACAAGACTGTAAATCTTTGCGCTAAGCTAACGATTGCTGAAGTTGCCGCGTTATTAGAAAAGGCTGGTTTGCTTATTTGTCCAGATACAGGCATAATGCATCTGGCTTGCGCTTTTTCAACTCCCACTGTTGCCATTTTTGGTCCGGGTGATATTAATATCTCAGGCCCGCATCAAAGAAATGTTTGCATTGTACAAAAAAAATGTTCTTGCGAGAGACCGTGTTATTTGCGTAACTGCAAAAGGAAAATAAATGGCATAAGCGCTTGCATGGGCATGATAGGTGTTGATGAAGTGATTGGTGCTATAACTTGTCTATTGGAAAATACTAAAAAGAACACGGGAACCGGGTGAAATAAAAATATATTTAAAAAAGCTATCTTCTGAGAATAGATGCTATAATTAACGATGGGAGATTAAGGGAAGATGTTATCTTTACCGAGTATGTTCCTTCAGGAAATTTGCCCGCGTTTTATACCAACGCGAGCGTGTTAGTTTGCCCAACGTTATTTGAAGGTTTTGGGTTGCTTTATGCGGAACCAAAGCCTGGCGTGTGCCTGGTAGGTGCTTCTAATACGAGTTCGATTTTGGAATTAGTCAATCCCGCGCGATATTAGCTAATTTATGCAGTATTAAGGAGATGGTTTCGGCGACGCAGAGAATCGTTGCAGACAGTGAAATATGGTTGAAACTAATAAGAAAAAAGTTGTGCCGGGCAGGATCATTATCTTAGATAAAAGGCGTATAAAAATGCTAAAAGCTTTCGAAAAATATGGTCTTAAATCGAAGGATTAAAATAGCGTATTTCTGGATATTTAAAAAAAAACATAATGTAAGAATAAAAGAACTTTTTTATTTTATCCGAAAGCCGCGGGTTGAAAGAATAGGTTTGAGGTTTATAAAAAACATCAATTATTCAAATGACTTTAAAATAGTTTCATTTAAGTCAATGCGCAATGAGTTATATTTACCTTACAGTTATAGACTAAACGAATTATATAGAATCTGCGCCGAAACTTTTGATACAAGTGACTGGCATCATTATGAAAATGGAGTAGGTAAGGTTAATGAAAACGATATTGTGGTTGATGCCGGTTCTGCTGAGGGGTTGTTTTCTTTGTCAATAGTCGAAAGATGTAAAAAAGTTTTTGTTGTTGAGCCGAATAGAAATTTTATTCGTGCCCTGAAAAAAACTTTTGAGCAGTTTAATCCGCAAAAAGTGGAGCTGTTTAATGCTGCTTTGGGTGATAATAACGTTTTGGCGAAAGCAATAGGAAAAGGAATCAGCGGCAGCGTTGTTGAATCAAAAAAAGGCGATATAAAAATAACCACACTTGATAATTTATTGAAAGATAAAGGCAAAATAACCTACATAAAAGCTGATTTGGAAGGTTGGGAGATGAAAATGTTAATCGGGGCTAAAGGTATTATTTCAAAGTATAAACCCAAAATTGTGATTACCGCATACCATCGCGATAACGAGCAAGGAAAAATGATAAATTTTTTAAAACAAATCGTTCCAGAATATAAATACAGGGTTAGAGGGATTTCGCAGTATTCTGGCAGACCTATTCTAGTTTGGTTTTGGGTATAAATAGCCAATGGAAACAGAGCAAAGATGAAAAAAATAATACATACAACAATTTTTTTAATAATAGGGGTATTAATAATCTATTTAATAAGCAAAGATTCCGAATCAAGGGCTTCCTGGATTGTTTCTGGTTTATTGACGGTTGTCTTACTTGCTATTTTGCCCGTTAAGTATTTTCTTTATTTTTTTATAGGCTCTCTTTTCTTTGACCGGTATATCTGGGAGTTTTTAAATTTTAGCATCAGGCCGAGCCAAATCATGGGAATTCTTTTATTTCTAAAATGGTTATTTGCAGTGAAGCATAAACGCAGTATCTTTAGTAACATTCTATTTATTCCGCTCGTCCTTTTTATAGTTGCAAGTTTAATTTCCAGCATATTCAATTCAGGAGACTTGTCCAGAAATTTGCAGCTCGTCCTTCTTTCTGTCGTATTCTTTTGTCCTATTTTCCCAGTGGTAAGCTTGCTTGGTAATCAGAAAAATTACGAAAAAATTTTAAAATTCTATATTTTATTAGGAGCAGCCATGGCTGTCTATGGATTGATTGCCTACATTTTATTTGTCATGTTTAATATTAATATAGGCGTAATAAATTCTGAATTGGGAGGCAGGATAGTTGGAACACAGCATAATGCAGGAGATCATTTCGGATTGCAGATGATGTTTTTTGTAATTATAATGTTCAACTATCTCCATGTGCGTTCTATATTTATTTCAACCAGAAAAATAAAATTATTGCTTTTTATATTTATCCCCGCGATGATGCTATCCTTTAAAAGGATAGCTTTTATAGGTGTAATTATTTCGTTCCTTTCAAGTTGGCTGGTTTTATGTTCTCAGCATAAAATGATGGTTTTTGCGAAAAAATTTCTGGGATTAATAACCGTAGGTTCCATATTAGTTATTTTATTTAATTTATTAACTGTTAAAGAAAACGTTATTATAGATAGAGAAATAGTAACCCGAAGGTATTCTAAAGATATAAATGTTCAAACACATTCTATGCAGAGTCGTTTAAACAATTGGGAAATTGGCCTGGAGATATACAAGGAGCATCCCTTAATAGGGAATGGCCCCGGAACTGCCGAAGGCGGGTTTTGGGTATCAAATGTATTGATACGTACGATGGCCGATACAGGAATCCTAGGGTTGCTTGCTGTAATATTCTTGCTGGTAAGGATTTTTATGTTAGGTTTCAGGGCAGTGCGTTTTTCCAACAAAGTTAATGCTGCAGCCATTAATGTTCATGTAGTAGGAATGTTATCGGCATTCATTTCTCTGGTTTTTGTTAATATGGTAGACGACCAGTTTTTATTGGGCATGTTCTGGTTCCATATCAGTTTAATTGTAGCGACATTTAATTTAGCTATAAAATTGGGAACACAGACTGAAAGGCAGATAGTATAGATTTGCCGATGCTACAACGTTGCGGTAACGTATACCCCGGTGAATTGCATTGCCCATTTTGAAGAACTCGGTTAAAATAGTGCAAAAAATGCATTGGAGATGTTCTTTAAAGCACCCCCCGGTCGTTGTTAGTCTAAATAACTTTTGAGATCATTATACTGTAGGAAATCAATAGGGAATATAACCAATGACTTTTAAAACCGATGTGATTAAATTGCTGGTTAATTATTTCTATAAACCTATTTCACCAATTGAAGTCATATTGTATTTAACGAATAAGTGTAATCTTAAATGCAAATTCTGTGATATAGGGATAGCAAATATTAAAAAAGAACCTCATCCCTATAGGGAATTGTCTCTTTTGCAATTAGATAAGATTGTGAAAGCGATGGTTGCATTAAAGGTAGAAAAAGCTTATATTACCGGTGGAGAACCATTCTTAGCGGAAAATTTATGGTACTTTCTGGATTTATGTTGTCGCAACTCAAGGCAAATCAGTGGAATAACTACAAATGGTAATACTTTGAATGCCTTAACAAAAGAGCAGGTAGACATTTTAAATTACGCTAAAACCCGGCGCATCATTATTTCTGTAGATTATGCTTCTGCGGATAAACACGATGCCTTCAGGGGTAGAGTTGGGCTTTTTAGAGATATAGAAACATTTCTGGTTTCTGAAAAGTCAGACAGAATAAAAAGTAATTACTGGATTTCAACAGTAATCAGTAAAGATAATTATAAGGAGTTGCCGGAGTTAATCAAATGGGCTGCTACCATTAATAAAATACGACATATAAATTTTCAACCGGTATGCGTCGAGCCTATATTTGTAGATTACAAAAGGTGCAAGACAAGCCAAGATGCTTTATATGCAAGCGCAGCATTTTTGAATGAACTGGAAACATATATTTCCGCCGCACTAAAAACAGCAGAAGATTACGGCATGTCCACTAGCCTGCCTTTTCTTAAGTTATGGATAAAAGAATATTTCAAATACGCAAAAACTGAGGAGTACTTTTTTAAGAAGGTAATGAAAGGCTTTATTTGCTCTAGGCCGTATAATTATCTTTCTGTTAATTATAACGGGGACATTCTGGCGTGTACTCACATAGGGCCTACAGGGAGTATTGATAAAGGCGATATCATTTCTGTCTGGAGACAATCCGCAGAAAAGTATAGAAAAAGCTTTAAAAAAGGCGTATATTTTGAGAAATGTAAAAGCTGTTTCTGTGACTTCGGGTCTAATTATAGGGCTTCGCTATTGTATGAGCCGATGAAGAATATCAAACATGTTTTTGCTGTGATTCCGTATTATATAAATAGACTTTTGAAGAAAACCAATTAATTCATTAACAAGCCAAAGAAAATATGAAGATATGTTTTATTGTTCTCAAAGGGATGCCTTTTGGCGGGGGGATAGAAAAATATACTGAAGAATTAGGCTCAAGGCTTGTTCAAAAAGGCCATGAAATCGTTGTTTATGCTATGCGCCATTATGGCGCTAAAGACGGAATTTATAAAGGAATGAAAATTAAAACAGTTCCTACTTTGAGAACCAAAAATCTTGAGAAGATTGTAGCCTCTCTCATGTCTACTATTTACCAATATTCGGAGAAGAAAGTAGATATTATCCATTTTCATGCCTTTGGCCCGGCAATATTTAATCTTATACCCAGGCTGGCAGGAATAAAAGTCGTAGTACAAGGGCATGGTTTAGAGTGGCGTAGATCAAGATGGAATCCCGGAATAAAGTTGGCTTTAAAGCTGACGGAGTTTTTTTCGGTAAAGTTCCCTAACCGAATAACTGTTGTTTCTCGTGTCCAACAAAAATATTTGCGTGAAAGATACAATGCAGACAGCATATATATACCTACAGGTGTTAATTTTCCGCAACCGGAAGAGCCGGAATTAATAAAACAGTATGGCCTCAAAGGTAATGATTATATTCTTTTTGCGGCTCGGCTTGTTAAAGAAAAAGGCGCACATCATTTGATCGAGGCCTACAAGCGCCTTAATACCGACAAGAAGCTTGTTATCTCCGGCGACATAGAAAATGAGAGAGAATATAAAAAGTCTCTCTATAAGCTGAGCGGGAAGAACAAGGATATTATTTTTACCGGATTTATAACAGGAAAAGTTCTACGGGAAGTATTTTCAAATTGTTATATGTTTGTGTTACCTTCTGAAATAGAAGGTTTATCTACAACTCTTCTTGAAGCTATGAGTTATGGAAATTACTGTCTGGCCAGCGATATACCGGAAAATCTCGAAGCATTGGGTAGTTTGGGGCACTCTTTCAAGTGTGGGGATGTAGATGATTTGAAAAATAAAATGCAGCACCTAATAGACGATAGAAGCATTATAGAAACGGAGAAAAAAAAATCACAGAGTTCTGTTTTAGAAAATCATTCATGGGATAACATAGCTGAACAATTTGAAAAGCTATATAAAGAACTCACAGCTTTTTGATAGATGTTTCTGGGAGGTTTTGATGAAACGCATCCGTTTTTCCAGTATTATTGTAACATATAGATGCAATGCTCGTTGCCAGATGTGCTATACTTGGAAATTTCCAGCAGAACAAAGTAAAGAAATCGGAATCGATGTGTATAAAAGGCTTCCATTTTCTAGAGTTATCAATGTTACTGGCGGCGAGCCATTTATGAGAGAAGATTTAGCGGAAATCATTGGCGCTTTAAAGAAAAAAACAAAAAGGCTGGTTATTTCATCAAATGGTTATTTTTCCGATAGAATAGTAAAACTTTTTAAGAAGAATAAAGATATAGGAATAAGAATAAGCCTTGAAGGCATGGCGATGACTAATGATGGCCTCAGAGGTCTTGTGGGCGGGTTTGATAAAGCTATGGAGACTATTGCGAGATTAAAAAACATAGGTATAAAAGATTTAGGAATAGGCATGACGGTGTGTGATAAGAACTCCAAGGATATTATCGGTTTATATCAACTTGCAAAAAAAATGAAACTTCAATTTGCAACCGCAGCCATACATAACTCTTTCTATTTTCATAAATTCGATAATGAGTTTGAACATCCAGAAATGGCAATAAGTGAATTTAAAAAGTTGATAAATTTACAGTTGAAATCCAGGAATGTAAAAGACTGGTTCAGAGCCTACTTTAATTATGGGCTCATAAATTATATAGAAGGAGAACCCCGGATTTTGCCTTGTGCTATGGGACATGACTCTTTTTTTCTTGACCCATACGGAGAAGTGTTGCCCTGCAACGTGATGGATGAAACTATGGGCAATCTTAGGGGAAAAAGCTTTGAAAAAATATGGGGTAGCAGACAAGCCGAAAGAGTAAGGGGCTTGGTGAATAACTGTACAAAGAACTGTTGGATGGTCGGCTCGGTAAGCCAACAGATGAATGTCCATATTGATAAGCCCCTGTTGTGGATATTAAAACATAAATTTTTAAAAGTGGGTTTATGATAAAATAAAAGACACACAATATATACTACGGTAAAAGGTGTTTTAGTGAAACAAAGAATCGTTATAGTGGGAGCTGGACCAATAGGTTGTTATCTATCGCAACTTTTAAGAAGAGAAGGCTTGAACTCTCTGCTTATAGAAGAGCATAAAGAAATTGGGCGTCCGGTTCATTGTACAGGTCTAGTAGGGGAGAAAGTCTTTAGAGAAGCAAAGATACCTCTCGAGCGAAACACAATTCTCAATACCATCAACGGTGCGGTTATTAATTTGGGCAGAGATAGGTTTATTCTAAAAAAAAAATCTGTGGCTTATGTAGTTGACAGGGATCAATTTGATAAACAATTAAGCCGGGGGTTGAGTGTAGAACTTGGGATAAAATGCCTGGGAATAGAAGCACAGAAAAAAGGCTATATTGTTGAAACCGACAGGGGTGGTTTTCAGGCAGATATTGTTATAGGCACAGATGGTGTAAACTCGGTAGTTAGACAAGTTGTCGATCCAAGCTTTCGAGTAACGTACCTAAAAGGTGTCCAGTTTAGGATAAAAGGAGATTTTGAATTTAAAGATTTGGTAGAAGTATATGTTAAAAAACCTTATTTTTACTGGATTGTCCCTGAAGGTGATAATGTGGCAAGAGTGGGCGTAATTTCTAAAAACCCTTATTATGACCTTTCAGAATTTATTAAGTGTTACAAAATCAAAGGTAGAATTATTGAAAAATTTGCAGGAATAGTTCCTTTAAATTATTCTCGAAATTTATCGAGAGACAGGTTGTTTTTAGTCGGAGACAGCGCTTCCTGCGTTAAACCTTTGACTTACGGAGGTATATACACAGGTATGCGGTCTGCCGAAATCCTTGCCGATTGTATTACAAAAGAAAAATTTTCAGATTATTCTTATATTTGGGCTAAGAGGTTTAACCGGGAGATAAAAACAGGGCTTAAAGCGCGAGATGTTTTTCAACATTTGTCGAAAAAGGATGTTAAAAGAATATTTGATTTCGCTAAAAAAAATGCCAAAATAATAGAAGAAAATGGAAACTTTGAAAGTCATGCTTCTTTGATCTGGTATTTTCTAAAAAGGCCCAAAGTTCTCAAAGAGATAAGTGATATCTTTTTAAGTGTTTTCTGGTCTCTATTCAAAGGCGAGTAAATAATGGATAGTATAACTTTAAAAAACCGCATAATAACACTTCTGGTTATATTTACAATATTAACCATAAGTGTGTTTGTGGCTATCCAGCTTTATCAAGCTTTATATACAGTCAATAGATATAAAGAACGAGAAGCACAAGTAGTTTCCTTAGTTTTAGAAAACACCTGGGATAAGCTTTTGACATTTCCTTTAACAGAAGATAAGAAAATAGAATTGCTAGGGAAAAAAATAACCTCTCTTAAAAAATCTCAAACTATTTCCGCAGCTTATGTTTTTGACAGGAAAGGCAACATTGTGTTTTTAACGCGAAACGTTTCAGTTACAGAAAAGGATTGCAATGACGATGCGGTTATAGAAAAGATAGACAGGAAAGAAGGCATAGAAAACTTGGGAGTTATTGATAGGCAGCAAAAGCTTCTCTCTATCTATGTTCTTCTTGCTGAAAATGAAGAAGTAAAATTTATTGCAAAAGTTTATTTTTCTTTAGCTGATATATGGGAAGTACTAGGCCAAGTTTATATGCCGGCATTTAGTGTGGGCGCTATGTTAATTTTTTTGAATATCCTTCTTGGATTATTTCTTTCTCACTTAATTGTGAGGCCGATAAAAATACTCAATGAGGCGGCGAAAAGGATTGCTTCCGGTCGACTGGATTTAAAGATAAATATTCACACCAATGATGAAATCCAGGAGCTATCCGAAAGTTTTAATTTCATGACTAGAGAATTGGTGAAAATGAAAGACAAAGCCGAAAATGCCAACCCTTTGACTAAATTGCCTGGCAATATCGTCATAATGGAAATAATAGAAGAAAGAATAAAGCAAAACAAAAAATTTGTTGTAATCTATGGAGATTTAGATAATTTCAAAGCGTTTAACGACAAGTACGGGATACTTAAAGGAGACGAGGCCATAAAGCTTACTGCTGATATCTTTAAAAAGGCAATTCAGGAAAAAGGAACTCCTGAGGATTTTATTGGCCATGAGGGAGGGGACGATTTCATTGTTTTAACTACTCCCGATACGGCACAAGCCGTAGCCAGCTATGTCATGAAGGAGTTCAACTCCAAAATACGTTCTTTGTATGATAAGACGGACTTGGACAATAATTATATCATTTCTTCCGGTCGCGATGGAGCCGTTAATCAGTTTCCAATCATGACCGTATCCATGGCAGGAGTTACCAACGCGTACCGTCAAATCAAAAATTATGCCGAAGTTACCAATATAGCTGCTGAACTTAAAAAGAAAGCCAAGAATAAGAACGAAAGCTGTTTTGTTTTAGATGAAAGGAAAAGTTAATCACGTACTTGTTCTATAAAAGGGGGTAAAAGTCCGGTTATGGCAAAGTCTTTTAATTCTTTAGGGTTTTTACCTTCAACTACAGGAGATGCCGGTACTTTATTTACGTTGATCACCGACGGTTTAGAGTAACTAAAAAATGTGATGCCAACAATTACGCAAACAGTTATAGCTATAAAAATCAAGTTTTTCATTTTTTACCTTCCTACTTCAAGAATAACACGATATTATTAATTTGTCAATGAAACATAAGACCTTGAAAAATAGTTACTTAGAAATAGAGGTAGTTTTAAAGTTCTATCTTTTCTTGATGCTATTTTATGCTTTGCCGCTATTTGCTTTTTCCACCCGCCTAATGATTTTTGGTGCAAGAATGCCGCTTTTGGTATCTAGCATTGTACACATAGGCTTTATCGTTTTTATATATTTCCTTTATCTGGCTCTACGAAATAAGAAAAAAATTGGATTTTGGCTGTCATTATCTCTTCATGGCTTATTTCTTTTGAACAGTTTTTTATTGGTTTTTAGAAACCCTGCTTTTTTAATAATCGAGAATTTGCCTAAGAATGAAAATATAATAAATCATACAGTAGTCTGGGGGGGGGTGTTTGTGAACATCCTTATAATTTTTTGCATAAGTAACGCTAAACACCGAGGCTATTTCGTTGACAATAAATAAAATATTGTTATACTGAATTTGTATGAAAACAAAAACCTTCTTTAAACATTTCTACCCTTTAATTATAGCCTTTTTTGCCGCCGTAGTGTTTTTTTTAAGCTACAATCATTATCTCCTGGATAAGTCCTTTGTAAATTTAAAAATTTCAGTTAAGAAGCTAACCGCTAAGACTTTGCCTGATATAAGAGAAATAGAAGCCATTCTAGACGACACTTACATTATGGAGCTGGCTGCGGCAGATTTAAATACCATGTTTATGGCCGAAATAAATTTCGGCAACGTGATAGTGCAGAAAGCTACGAACAAAGACCAGCTTGATATTGCACGGAGTTTTTTGGAATCTGCAGTGGGCAAGAAAAAAAAAGCAAGACCGGTCTTGCTCAGGGCTTTGGATAGTTTTTCAGCAACGATTTTTCCTTTTGGCAGGAAAGAAAATGCCAGTCTGCTTGAGAAAAAAATCAGCAGGCTGAGAAAAGATATCGGTATATATAAAGGAAAACCCCTCCAGCTTAAATATCTGGAAATTGCAAGGCTTTATATAGGCCTTAAAGATTGGGATAATGCTGTTGCTTACCTAAAAAAAGTTATTCAGATTACAGGAGACAGCCAAGTTTCGTCTTTGGGTATGCTGTATTTAGGGCTGGTTAATATGGAAACCGGAAAATACTCAGAAGCTATAGAGATGTTTAATAAGATCAAAGGGAAGCTTCCCGAAAAAATAGACGAATTTGTTTTTTATCAGGAAGGCGTATGTTTTTACAATGAAGGTTCTTCTCAAGAGGCTGCGGCAAGGTTTGAAAAAGCCTTTATCAAACGTCCTAGTTCTGAATTGAACCAGCTTGCTCAATTTAGAGCCGGATACATTTATCTTTATGACATAAAAGATGGTTTTAAAGCCTATAAGGCATTTATACAAATTTCAGAGCTTGCGCCTTTAAGTAAACTCGGAATGTTTGCAAAAGAAACTATGCTACCTCTAGTATCAAAGCTGTATCGGGATAAAGGATTTAACCATTTGTATGAAGGGTATAAATTTCTAAAAGAAAGTAAATTCGAAGAAGCACTGGAACAATTTAACTTAGCCTTAAAAATATATCCTTTAGACGCTCTTGCTTACAGTGGAAAAGGTTTAGCCTTCTATTTCTTAAAAAAACCGGAAGAAGCTTTAAGTGAAGGAAGAAAATCCAAAGAGCTTGGCTCAAGGAACGCAGATGTTTTAGCAAATCTAGGATTCCTTTATTATAGTTTAGGCATGATAGATGAGGCAATAATTGAATTACAGGAGGCAGTTAAAGTTAAACCCAAAGTGGATGTTTTTCATTATGATTTAGGCACTCTCTATCTATTGGAAAAGGAATATAAAAAAGCAAAAAAACAATTTAAAGAAGCGATAAATATCAATCCGGATTTTGCCTACGCTCGAAATAATTTAGGCTACATTCTCTGGTTGGAACAAAATTATAGTGAGGCTAAAGGCTTTCTGGAAAGGGCTATAAGCTTAAACCCGCAATACATAGAAGCATGCTATAATTTAGGAGTTGTTTTGTACTCATTGGGTAATTATGAAGAAGCCAAAGAGAAATTTTTATATGTGGAACAGCTAGGAGTTGCTTACCGAAGGACAAAATGGTATTTACAAGAAATAAAAAAAATGCTGGGATATTAGGTTGTGATCAAGAGAGGATGTAAGAAGTGAAAAAAAAGGAAAAAAGAAAATTTGCGAGGCTAAGAATTCATCACCTTATAAAATACAAAGTGATTGATGCTCCAAAGAAGCTGTCTTTCTCAAGAAATATAAGCGCAGGAGGATTACTTTTTTATGCTTCTGGGCCTGTTCCTGTGGGGAAAGCGATAGAGCTTGACATAAACTTTCCGGTGTATAAAAAAACTATTAAAGCCGTATGCAGAATAGTGAGAGTTAGGACGCTGAAGAAAATGTCTGGATTTGATGTGGCAGCGGAATTTATTGATATAGAAAAAGACGCACAAAATTTTATAAAAGATAAAATATTAAAAGTTTACGAGAAGTTGGAGGAAAAAAAACGCAAGACTTAAGCTATATGAGAAGTGTATTTTCCCTTATAATTTTAGTTTTGATTCCCGTCTGCTGTTATCCGCAGGATAATGCCCAACTACAGTCTTTAAATTCAGGGGATATCTTGGAGATTTCAGTAGAAGCATTCAACAGACCTCCTTTGCAAGAAACGACAGAGGTATCAATGGAAGGAGAAGCCTATTGTCCTATAATAGGCAAATTAAAAGTTTCAGGGCTCAATGTAGAAAAAGTTAAAGAGGCTATAAGCTCGGAGTTAAAAAAAAAATACTTTATAGAAGCTAAAATCAACATAGAAATAAAAAGTGTTGGGAAACTAAGCCTAAAAAAACAACAATCTCAGGAGCGAGCTCAAGAAAGAATTGCCAGAATAAAAGCTGTTTTAGACAATATCCATCCTTATGCGGAAGTGGGAGAAAGTTTTAACGACAATATTTATCTTACAAATGAGAACACGACAAGCGATTTTATAACTGTAATTAAGCCGGGCATAAAATATCACAAAGTAACTTCTTCTGAAAAAAGAACGGATATTTATCTTGATGCTGGAGCCAAAGCTATGGTATATTCAGATGTTAGTGCAAACAATACCATAAATCCCTACGCGAAATTCCTCTTAAACTACGGGTTAGGTAAATTAGGGCTGAAGGCAAATGCAAATATAGCAAAAAATCAGGAAACTTATACTGATCTTGAGGCTACTGCGTTAGGAGGTTTGGTTGATTATTGGAATAGTGGCTATGGTGCTAATCTCAACATAGATTTAAACCGTTTCGTATGGGATCTTAGATATAGACATGATTACAGGGTTTATGAAAATGAGCCTTTTAAAAGTGCTTCAACTTATACAGATGATGTTTCCTCTTTGACCGGCGCGGTAAGAATCTTTACTAAAACATATTTCCTTTTGGAATATTCTAATAGATGGAGAAGGTATCCTAAGCATGGAGCCGAAGATAGAGTCCACGACACTTACTGGGCAGGAATAAGAGGCAAGATTTCTCCCAAGATAAATGGTACAATAAAATTTGGCTATGAAAAAACTAAGTATGACTCTGGGGAAAGAAAAACCGGTTCAGATATTTTTATTAAATTGTCTTATCAGCCTTCTAACCGGGTAACCTACAATTTGGATGTGGAAAAAGGGATAGGTGCTTCATCAATGATTGATGAAGACCTTAACGACGCCCAGGTGTACCGGTTAGGATGGAATTACGTTCCGGCTTTTAACAAAAGGCTGATGTTCAGGTCGTCGATTGACTACGGTTACTATGATTATGA
>JAQUWY010000028.1 GCA_028692655.1 Candidatus Omnitrophota bacterium
CAGGCTTTAGACGGTGAAAAGGTTAATCTGGTATTTCTTATGGGAGCCGATCCGGAGGAGCTAAATCTTTATTTAAGAATTTTAGCCGAACTTTCAAAATTATTGATGAATAAGTCTTTCCGGGAAGCCCTAACCGCGGCCGGCAGTGAAGCAGAAGTAATTAAAATAGTGAAACAATTTGAGAAAGCTTAATTACTTTGCTTGTTTTCTCATTGATGCTATAATAAATAAAAGGTAAGATTTGCAGAAGCATTAAAACTTTATTAAATATTTTTCAATATGTTGGTATCTGAAGCTGTCAAGCGGGATATAATTACGGTTAAACGTTCCTTGCCTTTACGGAGCCTTCTTGAGCTTTTTAAAAGCTTTCATACGCATCCCCTTATTCCGGTTGTTGACGATGCCGGAGGGCTTATTGGGGTTGTGTATCCGGAAAATCTTCTGGATTTACTTCGGCCTTTCCAGGCAAAGCTATTTCGCAATGTTCCCTTTATGGATATCGACGAAGATACCTTTGATTTGGAGCCCGTGCCTTATATGGGAGAATTAATAATTGTGGACGACATAATGGATACTAATTTTTTTTCACTCAAAGAAGAAGAAACTATAACCCAGGCTTACAAAATGATGCGCCTGCATAAAAAAGAAAGGCTTCCGGTAGTTGATGGCCAGGGTAAGCTTGTAGGAATATTAGGTATCTTTGATGTTATCTGGAATATGTTCAGGGAAAAAGAAATTGTATAACTGTCCAGCTAATGATTCAGAATCCAATTTTAAGTTTAGCTGTAGTTTTTCTTCTTGGCCTGCTGTCTTCACGCCTTATAAAGAAATTTAATATCCCGACCATTACTGCTTATGTAGCTTTAGGAATTATCCTTTCGCCGGGAGTCCTTAATGTCATTTCCCCGGAATTCATAGCAACTTCAGAATTTTTTTCTAATGTTGTTTTGGGCATGATTGCTTTTGTTTTGGGAGAGGGTTTCTCTCTTCCGGCTATAAGAAGGGTTGGCAAATCAGTAGCCAGTATATCGTTAACGGCATCTATTCTACCCTGGTTGGCAATTACTTTAGCATGCTGGCTTATATTTAAACAGCCGTTCCAGGTGGCTTTGATTTTGGGAGCTATAGCTGCAGCTACAGATCCGGCTACAACTGTTTTAGTCAGCCAGGAGTATAGGGCAAAAGGCAAATTTACCGATACGCTTTTAGGAATTGTAGCCATAGATGATGCCTGGGCTCTTATGATTTTTGGCCTTTCTTTGGCTTTAGCCAAGTCTTTTGCAAGTAGTGCCAGTACGGCTTTTAGCATTATGCGGGATGCCTCAAAAGCTTTAGCTGAGATAGGAGGCTCTTTCATCTTGGGATGGCTGGTTGCTGTTGTTTTTAAT
Source organism: Candidatus Omnitrophota bacterium (assembly GCA_028692655.1). Classification (GTDB taxonomy): domain Bacteria; phylum Omnitrophota; class Gorgyraeia; order Duberdicusellales; family 4484-171; genus JAQUWY01. The sequence continues at coordinate 1,389 of JAQUWY010000028.1, forward strand.
AAGCTTTCCAGGCTTATCAGCACTTCAAAAGAACGCCTGATTTATACATTAGGATTTTTGTCTCTAGCTATAGGCCTTTCGATTTTTTTTCATTTTTCTATTCTTCTCACCTGTATGTTTTTTGGTGCTGTTTTAGCTAATATGCGCAGGGATAATACTCAGTTTTTTGATTCCCTTAGAGAGATAGATGCCCCTTTATATTTGATATTCTTTGTTTTAGCCGGAGCCAGTTTGAAAATAAATGTTTTGGGGACGGCAGTAGCCGTTACTATTGGTTTTATATTTTTTCGTACGATATCGAAAATCTCCGGTGCTTACATAGGGGCTTATTTTAGCGGGGCTTCTAAGCCAATTAGAAATTATATGGGGCTTGCGTTAATACCTCAGGCAGGAGTAGCTCTAGCTTGTGCTTTGATTGCCAAGTATTCTGTGGGAGGAGATATGGGGGATAAGATACTAACTGTTACTATAGCGAGTACTGTTGTTTTTGAATTAATAGGCCCGCTGGCAACTAAGTTCTCCCTGATTAGAGCCGGCGAGGTGCACGAAGAAACAAAGGAACATCTTGTATGAACGTATTTGAAGCTATAAATAAACGAAAGAGTGTGCGGGACTATAAAGATAAATTGGTTTCTGACGAAGACATTTTTAAAGTTTTGGAAGCTGCCCGCCAAGCTCCTTCTGCTTCTAACCGCCAGGAATGGCGCTTTGTGGTAGTTAAAGATGAAAACTCAAGAAGAGGCCTTTCGCAAGCAGCTAAAAACCAAAAATTTATCAGTTCTGCTCCGGTAGTTATAGCCTGTTGTGCCCAAACTGATTATCATTGCATGAGCTGTGGCCAGCTCAGTTATGTTATAGACGTGGCTATTGCTATTGACTACATGACTCTGGCAGCAGTAGAGCTTGGACTAGGAACTTGTTGGGTGGGAGCTTTTTATGAGGACGAAGTAAGAAGAATCCTTAACATCCCTAAAAACATAAGGGTAGTAGAGCTTTTGACTTTAGGCTATCCCGGAAGCGGCGCCTCTGGTGACCGGAACCGTTTAGGCTTGAAAGATATTGTTTTTTTTGAAAAATGGGGTGCCGGTTTCTAATGGACAGGAGTTTTTAACGTTTTAACCCTCATCATTACCTTCCTCGTTAAGTTTTATTTTTGATTTTTAAGCGCCCAATGGTATAATTTCTAATAAGTATTTTGAGATTTTATTATCTTGAGAGCAAAAAACAATAAATAATGCTGGAACACACTCTAATAAAACGTATAGAACTTTTAATCGAAGAGAAGAAATATGCCCAAATCAAGAGCTTATTGCCTCTTCATTCTGAGGATATAGCAGAGCTTATTAGCCAGCTTTCGGCTTATGCTCACAAGACTCTTGTTTTCAGGCTCATTCCCTATAGCCAGGCCGTAGAAGTATTTGAGTATTTATCTACCGAAGAGGAAGAAGAACTTCTTAAGACTCTTAACAGCCAGGAGATACGGGATATTTTAAACGAGATGTCTCCTGATGATAGAACCGAGCTTTTTGATGAAATGCCGGCGGAAGTAGTTAAGCGTTTCATTAATCTGCTTTCACCTCAGGAACGTAAAATAGCTCTTGAAATTTTAAATTATCCTGCTGAGTCCGTGGGCAGGCTTATAACTCCTGACTTTGTCCAGCTTTATGAAAATATGACAGTCGAAGAAGCCATTGTGCATATCCGCAGTGTCAGTATACAAAAAGAAACTATATACCGGTGTTATGTCCTTGATGATAATAAGAGGCTGATAGGAATCGTTTCTTTAAAAAGTTTGGTTCTTTCACAGCCAGTGACAAAGATTAAAGATGTCATGATTAAGGATGTTATAAAAGTAACAGCATTTACCGACAGGGAGGAAGCGGCTAACATTTTTAAGCGTTATGACAGGATGGTTCTGCCTGTAGTCGATAATAATGATAAACTTTTGGGTATTGTTACTTTTGATGATTTGGTTGATGTTTTAGAAGAAGAAGCTACGGAAGATTTTGAGAAAATTGCTGCGGTTTTACCGGTTGAAAAGCCCTATCTTGAAGCGAATTTATTTGAACTTATCTGGAAAAGAAGTTTTTGGTTGATAGTCCTGGTGGTTTTAGAGTCAGCTTCAAGTATTGTGATGAAAAACTATGGAGATATTATACAGCGCTGGGTAGCCTTAAGCTTTTTTCTCCCGGTTTTAATTGCTACCGGCGGTAATGCCGGAATGCAGTCTGCGATGATTGTCGTCCGTGGATTAACTACCGGGGATATAGGAGTTAAAGATTTTTTTAAAGTAGTTTTAAGAGAATCCTTGCTCGGCCTTTCCATAGGATTGATTCTGGCTGTTGTAGGTTTGATAAGAGTATATTTTCAGGAAAGCAGCCAATGGATGCTTAGCGTCTCAGTCGGAGTGGCAATGGGAGTTACAGTCATGTTTGCTGCCGTTACCGGAGCAGCCTTGCCGATTATTTTCAGGAAATTGAGGCTTGATCCTGCCCTTATGAGCGGCCCGTTAATTACGACAATTGTTGACGTTATGGGAGTCTTTTTATATTTTAAGATTGCTATGCTTATGTTAGGTAATTGAAATGATAAAATTCCATAAAAATGTGTGTAATCGGCTCGACCTAAGCAGTATCGCACTCTGCCTAAAATTTTTTATCGCAGTCTTATTGCTGGCGGGTTGTGCCACTGTTACTTCTCGGGGCTCAGCCGCCAAACCATTATCTTCAAGATACCAGAGAATAGACGATTTTTCCAGAGATGCCGCATGCAAATACAATTACGATACAGTAGATGATATCATTACATTAAATCTCAAGGGAAAGGAAGTTAAACTACTGCTTAATTCTTGCGTGGGCACTTCAGCCAATGTCCTTTTTACATTGAGAGATCCGGTGTTGTATTTTAATGGAGAAATATTTGTTCCTTTGCAACTCGCTACTGTCCTTCGTGCCAAGGGCCCGGTTTCCTTCAGTCCTGGTTTTTCTGTAAAAACTATAGTAATTGATCCTGGACATGGCGGTAAGGACCCGGGAGCGATTTCGGCAAGGGGTTTGCAGGAAAAGGCCATAAATCTTATTGTGTCTGAGTATTTAAAGGATGAACTTCAGAAAAGAGGCTATAAGGTTATACTGACACGGTGCAGAGATGAGTATTTGACGCTTAAACAACGTGTAGATGTAGCTAAAAGAAACTCCGCTGATTTATTTATAAGTATTCATGCTAACGCTAACCACTCTGCCAAGGTAAGCGGCGTGGAAGTGTACTATCTTTCACCGTCTCGTTTGAATAGCAATGAGAGAGCGGTCAAGCTGGCCAAAACGGAAGATTTTAACGGGGGCAAATATCCCAAGGATGTTAAAGCTATTCTCTGGGATTTGTTGATTACTAAAAATTATGCTTCTTCGGTCCAATTTTCAAATACTTTATATTTTGTGTTTAAAAACATGGGCTTTAAAGTGAAACCTCCTAAAAAAGCGCCCTTTTATGTATTGAGGTTCGCTTACGTGCCTTCTGTTTTAGTAGAGATAGGGTATCTGACTAACCATTACGAAGAGAAGATACTTAGAAAGCAATATTATCAAAAGCAGATAGCCCAGGCTATTGCTTTGGCGGTAGAGTCGTTTTAGGCAATTCAGTTTAAGCTTTATTGATGGAGGCTGATAGTGAATAAAAAGCCTATTGGGATTTTTGATTCAGGAGTGGGCGGGCTTACCGTTCTCAGGGAAGTACGCAAGGCCCTTCCTAAGGAGGATGTTGTTTATTTTGGAGATACTGCCAGAGTTCCTTACGGAAACAAGTCTCAATCGACGATTATAGCGTTTAGCCGGCAAAATGCTTTATTTCTCTTAAGGAAAAAAGTCAAAATGATAATTGTAGCTTGTAATACCTCTTCGGCCCTGGCTCTTTCTGATTTAAAAAAAAATATGAATATCCCGGTAGTGGGAGTTATTGACTCTGGAGTTATAAAAGCGCTCAAGAACCCGGATAATAAAAAAATTGCTATTATAGGCACAAGGTCTACTATTAAGAGTAAAAGTTACGAAAAAGCAATAAAAAAGATAAATCCCGATATAAAAGTATATTCGAAGAGCTGTCCATTATTCGTACCTTTAGTTGAAGAGGGTGTATTAAATGGAAGAATATCAGACGAAGTAATAAAAATGTATTTAGAGGATATAAAGAGAAAAGGCATTGATGCGCTAATACTCGGGTGTACGCACTACCCCCTTTTAAAAAAGAGCATAAGGAGCTATCTTAAGGATGTAAATGTGATAGATTCTGCCAAAGAAGTGGCACTGTATGTGTCGGGATTGCTTACGAGAAAGAATTTGCTTAATACCGGAGGTGGAAAAAGAATAGATTTTTATGTTTCTGATGAGCCGGCTGGTTTTGGCAAACTTGCGAAACTATTTTTAAAAAAAAACATATTGAAGCCAAGGGTAGTAAATGTATAAGTTGAAAATAATAACTAATTTTAGCGCTGCGCATTTTCTGCGCGGCTACAAAGGTAAATGCGAGAATCTTCATGGCCATAATTGGCGGGTTGAGGTGTCGGTGACTTCTCTCGGGCTTAATTCTTTGGGTATGGTGAGGGATTTTTCTGATTTGAAAAAGCTTACCAATAAAGTATTGAATGAACTGGATCATCAGAATCTTAACGAGTTGAGTTATTTTTCCTCTAACGAGCAGCCTTCTTTGGTTCCGGTAAGCCATAACCCCAGTTCTGAGGAAATAGCCAGGTATATTTTTGAGAAGCTCAAGCCGAAGATGGCTGATGAAGGTTGTTTATTAAATGAAGTGGCAGTTTGGGAAACCGAAACTGCCTGTGCTATTTATTCTGAATAAACCGGCTATTTTGTTTGCCGGAGATAGGTTATTGTGAGAGTAAAAATAAAACCAAAAAAAGGTGTAGTACTGTTGTCAGGAGGTATGGATTCAGTGACTACGCTTTATTTAGCTAAGAGCAAGGGCTATAAGCTCAGCGCAATTATTTTCGATTATTCCCAAAGGCATAAAAAGGAAATTGAGTGTGCTAAGGAAATAGCTCTGCTAAACGGAGTAGAGTATTATGTTGAAAAAATAAGTTTATCCTGGGCGAGGTCTTCACTTATTGACAAAAACGTGAGGGTTCCTTCAAATAGAAGCTTAAACGAAAAAAGTGTGCCGGTTACCTATGTTTCCGGACGTAACATTATTTTTTTGAGTTATGCTTTTTCGCTGGCCGAAAGTATTAATGCTAAAAGCGTATTTATAGGTGCCCATATACAGGATTATTCGGGTTATCCTGATTGTCGGCCTGAGTTCCTAAAAAAGTTTGAAACTGCCGTTCGTTGCGGCTTAGTATCTAAGAAAATAAAAATTTCAGCACCTTTACTTAGGAAAAGCAAAAAAGACATAATAAAACTGGGGTTACGTTTAGGCGTTCCTTTTGAAATGACCTGGTCGTGCTACAATGGGCTCAGGCGCCCTTGCGGGAAGTGTGATAGCTGCCGGTTCAGGATAAAGGCTTTTAATGATCTATGCGTAAAAGATCCTACTTCAAAATAGGAGTCATAATATGAAAAAAATTGTGTTTGTTGCCATGTTTTTAGGGTGTTCTTTGCTTTGTTCAGGAGTTAGCGCTCAAGAGCTGAACCAGATAATAACCGATGCCAAAAAAGCAGTTGAAGGCTTAAAAAGCGTTAAGATGAAGGGGAAAACTCTTACTGGAGCGGTTAACACGACCCATGAAGAAGGTGCAATAGATTATGGCAAGCGTGAATTTTTTGGGCTTGAGAAGAGTGACTCTAAAGTTATGAGTATGATTTATATCGAGGAGGGAGTCACATACCTATATAATGGAATTTTCCAGGCTTGGTATAAATTTGACAAAAGCTTGGGGCTTTTTGATGCTGTCTTTGATAAGGATAAGCTTTTTTCTTTTTTCCCTAACTCTTGGGAGGAGGCTGGTTTTAGAGTAAGCAGGTTGGCAGATGAGGACATTGAGGGTGAGCCGTGTTTTTGCGTAAAAAGTGTGGTTATTGATAAAGATAAGGCGAAAGATTTTGCTTTGCGTTTTTTAGACAAATTTGTTGCTCCCCAGATTGCTCAGGAATTAAAAAAAGACAAGGAGTTCTTAAACAGTTACCTTGATTTATATATGTCCGGCTCTGAATATACCCAATGGATATCAAAGAGCAGTTCCCTTGTGATAAAAACCTTGCTTAAACACAGCCAGATGACCGGACCGTCAGAGTCTGTGGAAGTTGAAACAGAAACTGTTTATTATGATTTTAATAAGCCGTTAACCCTGGAGGTTCCCAAAGAAGCTTATGATGCCGAATGGGTTTCTGCAGAGGATTTAGGTTTAAGTGGAAAACAACAATAGATAAGTTTAGTTTATGAATGCGAAAATTTGTGAAGTTTTTAAAAGTATCCAGGGAGAAGGCTTATACAGGGGCATGGACCAGCTGTTTGTAAGGTTTTTTGGCTGCAACCTGGAGTGTTCATTCTGTGACACTAAATTGCAGAACTTCAGAGAGGTTTCTCTTACTGAGCTAGTGGAGCAAATACTTTCATTTACCGGGTATGATTACGTATCCTTAACCGGCGGCGAGCCTCTGCTTCAGGAGAGTTTCATAAAGGAGTTAGCGAGGATTTTAAAAGAAAAAAATAAAAAAGTTTATCTTGAGACCAATGGAGTTTTGTATGAACAGCTGGATAATGTAATCGAAAACATTGATATAATTGCGATGGATTTTAAGTTACCTTCTTCAACGGGTTTGAAGGATTTTTGGTTTTACCACAGAGAATTTCTGAAAATAGCACAAAGGAAAAAAGTCTTTGTTAAAGCGGTAGTAGGCCTTTCTACCCGCATAGAGGATGTAAGAATTGCCCTGGCAGTGATTCAGGAAGTAAATCCGAATATTCCGCTTGTGCTGCAGCCGGAAAATCCTCATGAAGGTGTTTTGAATGAAAAACTGAGGTATTTTGACAAAGTTTGCCGAGAAAGCAAGGTTAAGGTAGAGATAATTTCACAGCTTCATAAAGAGTTGGGTATAAAATGAAATATTCGTGTATAAAAAAAGAGGTTGAAAAGGCAGTGGCTCAGGCGAATTTTTGCCTGCGTCCGGATGTCAAGAAAGCTTTAAAGAAAGCCTATGCGAGCGAGAAAGTCTTGAAAGCAAAAACGGCCTTGGGCTGGATTTTAGATAATGCCGGAATTGCCGAAAAAGAAAGTATAGCTCTTTGTCAGGACACCGGCCTGCCGGTTGTGTTTATTGAGGCAGGAAAAAAAATGAGAATTTCCGGAGGACTAATAGCAGCGGTTGAAAAAGGAATTGAAGCAGGATATAGAAAAAATTCCTTGCGCCCTTCGATAGTTGACCCTCTTGATAGATGCAGGCCTTCTTATAAGGGAATGGCTTATCATATTGATTTTTTTTCTGCCGGCAGGAAGCTAAAGATTACTATTTTGCCAAAAGGCTTTGGAAGTGAAAATAAATCCAGGCTTAAGATGTTTAATCCTACGGCTGAGCCAGAGGAAATAGAAAATTTTATAACCGAGGCGGTAAAAGAAGCCGGGGCCCAGAGCTGTCCTCCTTTTGTGATTGGTGTGGGTGTTGGCGGAACTTGCGACAGTGCTCTTATGGAAGCAAAAAGAGCCCTGCTGATAAGAATTGATAAGCCTAACCCAGATAGAAAATTAGATCGCATGGAAAAGAGGATATTTAAAAAAGTAAATTCTTTAGGGATTGGGCCAATGGGTTTGGGCGGAAAATGTACTGCTTTGGCGGTTAGAATAAGAAAAATACCTACACATATTGCCGGATTGCCGGTTGGCGTCAATATTAGTTGCCATGCCTTACGCAGTTCGGTGGTAGAGTTAGAATAAGGCTACTATGGCGGCTGCAATGATAAGATTTTTGTTCGTAGTTTTTTTATTTCTGCCCTTAGTTTCCCGGGCGGAAAGTATAGTTTTTAAATCCGGGGCAAGTTTAAACGTGCCAATAGTAGAAAGGACGAATAAGTCCATAAAGGTTAATGTAGATGGGTTGCTTATAAGTTATTACTCCGATGAAATTGAAACTATTGACGGCTTAGAAGTTGAAAAGTTCTTTTACAGCCGGAAGAATTCCCTAGAGGAAGTTTCTCAAGATGATTACATTAAGCTGATTGAGCAGGACAAAGCTGAACTTAGTCAATGGGAGAGTTGGTTTAGGGAAATTTCCGGATATATGGCCAGGATTCAGGATATTGGAATGGAGTTTCAATCTAAATTTATGCCTTTGTTTCAAGAGATAGTGAAATCAGGCTCAACTCCTGCAATAGACAGGAGCCGGGAAGATAACCTGCTTAAAGAGGCTAAAAAAGTGGCTGACGATTTCAGCTTAAAGATGGGTAAACTTATCCCTCCCGATGAATTTAAATTGTATCACCAGTTAGCTGTAAGGTCAGTTAAGCGTATCAAAGAGGCTTTTGGTATGATATTAGAGGGTGATATTATCTCCGGCAAAATGTTATACCAGCAAGCGAAGGAAGATATGATAGCGCAAACTCAGGAATTAAAGAAAATCTATCAAAGTCACAAGGCTCCCCAGGTTTTGATCGACAATATTGACAAGGCCCTAATTTCTATAGGGCAGAATTTCTGAAGTGGATTTTATCCTGCAAGAATTATGAAATGCAAAACAGATAAAAAGAATTTGACAGGAATGAGGAAAGGAAGCAGCTTTTTATTTACGGGTTGTATCTATACTGCCCGGGACCAAGCACATAAAAAACTGGTGCGGTTAATAAGGAAAAACCAGAAATTACCTTTATCGTTGAAAGGACAAATTATATATTATTGCGGGCCTACTGCTGCGCCTAATGGTAGGATTATTGGTTCTTGCGGGCCTACGACTTCCTGCCGCATGGATAGTTTTCTTGAACCTTTACTCAAGAAAGGTTTGTTGGGTATGATCGGTAAAGGTCCAAGAAGCCGAAATGCCAGAGAAATGATAAAGAAGTATAAGGGGGTTTATTTCTTAGCCCCTTCCGGCTGCGGGGCTCTTTTAGCAAAACGAGTCGTATCCAGGAAGTTAGTTGCTTTTCCGGGATTAGGACCGGAAGCGATATATAAATTAGAGGTTGCGGATTTTCCTTTGATTGTAGCAATAGATTCTTGCGGCCACAGCATTTATCCTGATATATAATCTGCGTAATCTGTTTCTAATCAGTGTAATGATTTACTGGAGGTAAAAGATGAAGCGTGATGACGGTAGAAGTTTTGATCAACTGCGAAGAGTTAATATTCAGAGGAATTTTATAAAATATGCCGAAGGCTCCTGCCTTATAGAGCTGGGCAATACTCGTGTTATTTGTACGGCGAGTGTTGATAAGAATGTACCGTTTTTTTTAAGAAATTCCGGGCAAGGATGGGTTAAAGCCGAATACAGAATGCTTCCCAGGGCTACGCATACTCGGACGCAAAGGGATAAGGTTTCCGGAAGAAATATGGAAATACAACGATTGATAGGCAGGTCTTTACGCAGTGTAGTAAATCTAAAAAAAATAGGGGAGCGTACAATTTGGATAGATTGCGATGTTATTCAAGCTAACGGCGGAACGCGCACGGCGTCTATTACGGGAGGCTTTATCGCTTTGGTTGACTGCTTGAATACGCTTGTTCGGAGAAATGAAATAGGAGAGTTAGGCGTTACGGATTTACTGGGAGCAATAAGCGTTGGTATATCCGCAGGCGAGCATATATTGGATTTGACTTATCTTGAAGATTCACAAGCTCAAGTGGATATGAATGTAGTGATGAAATCTTCCGGAGAGTTTATAGAGCTTCAAGGTACGGCTGAAAAGGGGAGCTTTTCAGAAAAAGACCTGAGCGTTTTTTTGAAATTAGCCAAGAAAGGCATTGAAGAAATTATCGCTATAGAAAAGGACCTGTTTAAAGACATTTTACCTTCTTTTTAAGATTCTGGTTATTACTAATTTTTGTCGAACGGTACGAATGAAAATTAAAATATTCGTGCTAATTAGTGTGAGCCTATAAGGCGAATTTGTGGAAATTCGTGTAAAAAATGAGACTAATTGTTGCCACTAATAATAAATCAAAACTCAAGGAGATTAAGAAAATCCTTAAAGGTTGCGGCCTTAAGATAATTTCTCTGGCAGACTTAGAAAAAAGATTCAGGATAGTTGAAAACGGAAAAACATTCCGGGAAAACGCTCTTAAAAAGACACTGCCCGTATCAAGGGTTTATAAAGATGATTACGTAGTGGGGGAAGATTCAGGCCTTGAGGTTAAACATTTAGGCTGGGCCCCGGGTGTTTATTCTAAGCGTTATGCAGGTAAAAACGGCGATCAGGATGCTAATAATAGAAAATTACTCAAAGCTTTGCAAGGAGTTCCGCTTAAAAAACGCAATGCTCAGTTTAAATGCGTTTTGGTTTTAGCTATGGCCGGCAGGGTAATTAAAGTGTATCAGGGGATGTTGAAAGGGAAAATTTTCCTTGAGCCTTGTGGCGACAGTGGATTTGGATATGACCCGGTATTTTATTTACCAGAATATAAGAAAACCGTTGCCCAATTGCCGCTTTCAATAAAGAATGGAATTAGCCATCGAGCTAAGGCTTTTAAAAAATTAAAAAATTATCGTAGGGGAATAAAATAAATGTTATAATAACGGCAATATGAAAAGTTTTACCTTAATCGAATTAATCGTAGTTATAGCCATCGTTGCTGTTTTAGCTGCGATTATTGCTCCCAATGCTTTTAAGGCAATTGAGAAGGCCAAGATAGCTACAGCGATAAGTGATTTTAAAACTTACAAGACTTCTATGGGAGCATTATATGCTGATACCGGCCATTGGATTGCTGATAGCTTTGGGCCAAATAGAAGAGCCCAGGGGTTATATCCAGGAGCGACTAATTTAGACACAAATATTAGCAATTGGCCGGGCTGGGACGGACCCTATTTAGAAAAGGTAAAGTTATCGACTCCCTGGGGAGGCATCTATACGATTGAACGCTGGAATGATTTCGGCCGTGGAAGCCGAAAGGAGATGTGGCTTGGCTACGATGATTTGTGCTATTCCGGAGGGCTTTCTAATTGTTATATACCTTTGAAATCCGCACAAAAGATGGATGAGAGAATAGATGATGGTGATTTAAGCACTGGTAGTTTTAGGCATGGCCTTTATACAAGTGAATCCAGCGGCGATTGTGCCTGGATATTAGTCTGGGATTATACTAATTGGGAACCACCGGATTAACTAAATGATTAAGGATTAAGTGTGTAAAATATTTGACATATCAAGGGTTTTAGATTAAGGTAAATACTATGCCAAAACGAAAAAAACGTAAATTGCGCTGGAGAAATAAGAAAAGAGCCTGCAAAGGCAGGAAAGCTAATCTAGGTTAAGCGTCATAAGCTGAACGGTTGCGCTCTTCTTCGCTCTATGGGTTTCGGAGAAGCCTCGTCTAAGCTTTAGCGAAGGCGGATAGCTGGAAACGTTAATCGCCAATTGTCTTTATTCCTAATTTTTATAGACGCAACCGAATAACGATAGACGATTCGAGTTACGTAACCGCAACCGTTCAACGATTTTGTTATCTAGATGAGGTAGATATGAGGATACTAGACAGAATAAAAGAAGACATTAAGACGGTGTTCAAAGAAGACCCCGCCGCGCGCAACTGGGTTGAAGTGGTGCTTTGTTATCCTGGCCTGCATGCTATTTGGCTCCAGAGAATTTCTAATTTTTTTTGGAGGAAAAGTTTTAAGACCTGGGCCAGGATTGTGTCGCACGTAGGGCGTTTTTTGACTGGTGTGGATATTCATCCAGCAGCTAAAATAGGCAGAAGGTTTTTTATTGATCATGGTATGGGTGTTGTGATTGGTGAAACTACCGAAATAGGGGATGATGTTCTTGTTTATCAGGGTGTTGTTTTAGGAGGAGTGTCTCAAGAGAAGGCTAAACGGCATCCGACCATAGGTAACCGCGTAGTCATCGGTGCCGGAGCAACACTTCTTGGCCCAATTAATGTGGGTGAAGGGGCGAGGATTGGAGCAGGCTCTGTAGTTATAGCTGATGTGCCTGAAGGGGCGACTGTGGTAGGAGTCCCGGGCAGGACAATTCTGCCCAAGGTCAATAAAAAAATAAGCGGTGTTGAGTTAGACCATAATAAATTACCGGATCCAGTAATCGAAGTACTGCATCGTTTAGAGAAACGAATCGAAGAATTAGAAAAGAATTACCAAAACCGTCATAATCTATGATTGTAGGGGCAAATCTATGTATTTGCCCGATAAAAATAAATAAAAAGCATGCGAGTTTTAGTTACCGGCGGAGCCGGATTCATCGGTTCTAACGTAGTCAAAATATTAGAAGATAATGGTGCTAAAGTTATCATCCTGGATAATTTTTCTCATTCCAGCTATAAAAACCTTATGGACTTGCAAGCTGAGGCCATCGTTTCGGATATTACTGACGAGTCGATTTATAAAAAACTGCCCAAAGTCGATGCGGTAATCCATGAAGCAGCAATCACTGATACTACTTTAGCTGATGATACCAAGATGATGACAGTCAACTATGAAGGCTCTAAAAAAATATTAAATTTTTGTTTAGCTAAAAATATACCTTTAGTTTATGCTTCCAGTGCCGGGGTTTATGGCGAGACTAAATCTATAGCCCGTGAAGATCAAAAATTAATCCCTCATAATACCTATGGTTATTCAAAGTACCTTTTTGACTGTCAGGTTAATAAAATAATTATAAAGAAAGCTTTGCCGCGGATAGTAGGTTTGCGTTACTTTAATGTTTACGGCCCCAGAGAATATCATAAAGGCTCTGCCGCCAGCATGACTTATCAGCTTTATCTTCAGATGATTGCAGGTAAGCGCCCGAGGGTGTTTAAATATGGCGAGCAAAAACGAGATTTTATTTACGTCAAGGATGTAGCTCGAATAACTGTTGCAGCCTTAAAATCAAAGAAAAGCGCTATCCTTAATCTGGGAACTGGAATTCCCAGGAGCTTTAATGATATAATTTCTTCATTAAATCAGGTGTTGAAAACCAAGCTGGAGCCGGATTATTTCGATAATCCCTATGGCGACAAGTACCAGAACTTCACCCAAGCTGATACCACTCTTTTAAATAAAGTTTTAAAAACTAAAGCGGAATTCTCTTTAGAAGAGGGAATCAAAGACTACGTAGATAATTATTTAGAATAACTCTAGAGTAGGGAATACACTTACAAAATGTTTGCTTAGCTAAAACTTGTTTATAAAGAGTGCTTAAATGTCGCCAAGAAAATTTTTTACTTTAATAGAGTTAATAGTTGTTATAGCCATTATTGCTGTTTTAGCTGCGATTATTGCTCCTAATGCTTTTAGGGCTATAGAAAAGGCTAAAATCGCCAGGGCTATAGCTGATTTTAAAGCAATAAAAGCTGCCAGCATAACTCTCTATGCTGATACTGGGTATTGGCCTCACGGATATGATAGCTCTAGACGTGTGGAGGGTTCTGAGTTATTTAGAAATACGGGGAATTATGCTGGCTGGGACGGCCCTTATCTTGAGAGCAATATTCCCATGCATCCTTGGGGAGGATTGTACACTTTCACCAGCAACACAGATCTCTATTCAGCTAACGGTTCTTCTCCGAATGGCATACATGAATTTTGCCTAGAATATGAAGATGCCTGTTATCCCGATGGCCCCAATTTTAAATGCGCTATTCCTTATGCGAGCCGGAAGAAGATAGATGAAAAAATTGACGATGGTGACGGGTCTACGGGCGCATTTCAGTATTCTTACAGCGAAGCGCATCCAGAGCGTGGAGACGTTTTTTGGGTATTACAATGGGATTTTTGTACTCCTGAAGAGGGCGCAAGGGCCTGTTGGTGAGTTTGAACGAACTATCTTTTGAATTTTACAAAAATTTTACAAAAATTACTTGACAAAAACGTCAATTAATGTATAAATACTATACCTTTGAATTAGGGTAGTTTCGGAATGGGAAGACCTATCCTTTTGAAAATTTAGTTAAAAATTTGGCTATTGCTAACAACAAATACCCCAAAGGGGTATTTTTGTCTGTTGTTATTGTTCTCTGATAAAGAATTAAAAAAAGCCTTTGGAGGGTTTGATCCTGGCTCAGAGTGAACGCTGGCGGCGTGGATTAGGCATGCAAGTCGAGCGATCTTGATATTATGAGGAGACCGACCTTCGGGAAGGTCAACGAGTAATTTTGAGATAGCGGCAAACGGGTGAGTAACGCGTGGGTAACCTACCTCAAAGTGGAGGACAGCTCCGTGAAAGCGGGGGTAATACTCCATAATTCCCGACAATTTATGTTGTCGGGACAAAGATGGCTTCTGTTTACATGCTGTCGCTTTAAGAGGGGCCCGCGTCCTATCAGGTAGTTGGTGAGGTAATGGCTCACCAAGCCAAAGACGGGTAGCTGGCGTAAGAGCGTGACCAGCCACATCGGGACTGAGATACTGCCCGGACTCCTACGGGAGGCTGCAGTCGAGAATCTTTCCCAATGGACGAAAGTCTGAGGATGCGACGCCGCGTGAGGGATGAAGGCCTTCGGGTTGTAAACCTATTTTATTGAGGAGGAACGCTGATAAGTTAATAGCTTTTTAGCTTGACTGTACTCGATGAATAAGCCACGGCTAACTCCGTGCCAGCAGCTGCGGTAATACGGAGGTGGCGAGCGTTACTCGGTTTGACTGGGTGTAAAGGGTCCGCAGGCTGCCATTTAAGTAAAAGGTGAAATCTTTCGGCTCAACCGAAAAACTGCCTTTTAAACTATATGGCTTGAGGATGGAAGGGGAGAGTGGAACTGCCGGTGTAAAGGTGAAATTTGTGGATATTGGCAGGAACGCCCGTGGAGAAGTCGGCTCTCTGGTCCATACCTGACGCTCAGGGACGAAAGCTAAGGTAGCGAACAGGATTAGATACCCTGGTAGTCTTAGCTGTAAACGATGGGCACTAGGTGTTCGTTCGCAAGAATGGGTGCCGCAGTTAACGCATTAAGTGCCCCACCTGGGGACTACGGCCGCAAGGCTAAAACTCAAAGGAATTGACGGGGGCCCGCACAAGCGGTGGAACACGTGGTTTAATTCGATGCTACGCGAGAAACCTTACCAGGGTTTGACATGCTGGAAGTAATCGCCTGAAAGGGTGGGTGACCTGTAATCAATCAGGAACCAGTGCAGGTGCTGCATGGCTGTCGTCAGCTCGTGCCGTGAGGTGTTCCCTTAAGTGGGAGAACGAGCGCAACCCTCGCCTTTAGTTGCCACCCTTTCGCTTGTCGAAAGGAGCACTCTAAAGGGACTGCCCGCGTTAAGTGGGAGGAAGGTGGGGATGACGTCAAGTCCGCATGGCCCTTATGTCCTGGGCTACACACGTGTTACAATGCCTGTTACAAAGGGAGGCTAAGCCGCGAGGTGGAGCAAATCCCTAAAAAGCAGGCTCAGTTCGGATTGCAGGCTGCAATTCGCCTGCATGAAGCTGGAATCGCTAGTAATGGCGCATCATAACGGCGCCGTGAATACGTTCCCGGGCCTTGTACACACCGCCCGTCAAGCGCTGAAAGTGGGGGGCACCTGAAGTCCCGATTATTCGGGATCACGGTGAATTTCATGATTGGCGCTAAGTCGTAACAAGGTAGCCGTACGGGAACGTGCGGCTGGATCACCTCCTTTCAATTTTTCTCTTCGAGAAAAATTGATCCTGAGCGAAGCGAAGGATCTTTATATTATCTGAAGGAAAAATTGCAAGCTCGAATGTTAGCGAGTAAACTAACAAAAAATAACAGGACCTCTCCAAAGGCTT
>JAQUWY010000057.1 GCA_028692655.1 Candidatus Omnitrophota bacterium
TTGTTTAGAGTTTAGGATTTAGAATTTTTTTAATCTTTGCCTTAGCTTTTGCCTATACCCGTTTCTATCAGCTTACAACTTATAGCTTAAAGCTGTTTCTGTTTGGGATTTGGTAGTATTGGGATTTGAAAATAGGGAGGTAAATGTGTCCATAAAAGATTTATTTCAAACCGCTGATTGGAAAAAGGAAAAACATGTTCCGGTTATCGAGTCTCCGGAGTCAACCGCCAAAGGAGTTTTAACGCAAGTAAAAGTGAGCGTGGGCAAGCAGATACCGCATCCTAACACTACCGAACACCACATAGAATGGATAGAGGTATATTTTCTTGCTCAAGGCGCGAAATTTCCTATTTGTCTGGGAAGGGGAGAATTTTCTTCCCATGGTGCCTGGGCCCAGGGGCCGAATACAAGTGGAATATACACCGAGCCGCAATTAAGCTTACAATTTAAAACAGATAAACCCGGTACTGTTTCAGCCGTAGGCTATTGCAATATCCACGGGCTTTGGGAAAATTCAAAAGAGCTTAAGGTTACGGAATAACAAAAGAATTATGGACAAAAAAATTACCCAGAAAATTACGGTCTGGCTTTTACCCCTTATAACTATCGGAGGTCTGTTTTTTCCGCTTCTTGGTTACTTGGTTCTGTTTATGATGATCTCCTTGTTTAGCCTTTCTTATTTCAGAGCCAGGTTTTGGTGTTGGCATCTTTGTCCCCGGGGGGCTTTTTTGGATATAGTTTTAAGTAAACTGAGCTTAAAACATAAACTGCCAGCAGTTTTTTCCGACAAACGGTTTAAGTGGGTGATTTTTTTTCTTTTTATGGCAGTATTTATTATTCAGTTTATCAAAGCCGATAAAAATATTTATACAATAGGTTTTGTTTTTGTCAGAATGTGCCTTGTTACCACTCTGATCGCAATTGTTACAGGGGTACCTTTTATATCCCGAGCCTGGTGTGTTATTTGCCCTATGGGCACTCTACAGGCGAAGATAAACTCTTTCAATAAGAAGAAAAGACAGGTTTGATGCTTAAGGAGGCAAGATATGGATTCTTTACGTCCAAAGATTTCTATAATTGGCGCCGGAAGTGTAGGGAGTAGTTTTGCTTTTTCTCTCCTTATGAAAGGAACTGTCCGGGAAGTTGCGCTTATTGATAAAGACATCAAAAAAGCCCAAGGCGAATGTATGGATTTAAACCATGGCTTAAGTTTTTGCCGGCCGGTCAAGATATACGCCGCGGCCTTCGATGGCTGCCGGGATTCCGATATAGTTGCTATAACTGCCGGCGCAAAACAGAAACCCGGTCAAAGCCGGATTGAACTACTCCAGGCGAATATCGAAATATTAAAAGAAATTATTCCCCAAATAATCCGCTATAGCCCGCAGGCGGTAATATTGATGGTTACTAATCCCGTAGATATTCTTACTTATGCAGCATTGAAGATTTCCGGGCTTCCGTCTTCCAGAGTTATTGGCTCGGGAACTGTTCTTGATTCTTCGCGTCTTCGTTATCTTATGAGCGTTCACTGCCAGGTTGATGCCCGCAACGTTCACGCTTACATCATAGGCGAACATGGAGACAGTGAGCTTGCCGTATGGAGTAATGCCAGCATAGGAGGGATGATTCTTGAGAAATATTGTCCTTTCTGTATTCATAAAGCGGCTTGCCGCCGCGAGCAGGAATTGGAAGAAATATTCCAGCAGGTAAAAAACGCTGCCTATAAAATAATAGAGGCTAAGGGCGCAACATTTTATGCTATTGCTCTGTCTCTAGTGAGGATATGCGAAGCGATAGTAAGAGATGAAAATGCTGTTTTGCCGGTATCCACTTTGATAAATGATTATTGCGGCATCAATGATGTTTGTTTGAGTCTGCCGGCTATCGTTAACGGCAAAGGGGTTGAGAGAGTGTTGCATCTTGAGCTTTCTGATAAGGAAAAACTTCAGTTTAAAAATTCGGCTGCAGCTTTAAAACAGGCAATCAAAAAGATAAATTTTTAAAAAAGGGCGGTTATGGCTCAAGACCCTGTTTGCGGAATGGATGTTAAAGAAAAAGGTTCCCTGAATTTAGAATTTCAGGGGCAGGTTTATTACTTCTGCAGTTTTCGTTGCAGAGACGCTTTTGCCAGAGAACATTCTTTATCATTGCAGAACAACGCCACGTGTTCAGCCGGCGGTAAGAAGCCTTTTTACCGGGATAAAGTATTTATTGTAGCTTCAGTTTTGGCTTCTTTGATTGTTTTTTCTTTTTTCCTTCCCTTACTTAGCCCTTTCAGTAAAACATTCTTTATGTATTTTAAAACCATTTGGTGGGCGGTTGCCCTAGGCCTTTTGCTGGGAGGCCTAATAGATTATTATATTCCCAGGGAATACATTTCACTCACCCTGGCTAAGCCCAGAAAAAGGACAATATTTTATGCTGTGATTTTAGGGTTTTTTATGAGTGCTTGTTCCCATGGCATCCTGGCTCTTTCCATTCAATTGCATAAAAAAGGCGCTTCTAATCCGGCGGTCGTAGCCTTTCTCTTGGCCAGTCCGTGGGCTAATATAGCTTTAACTATTATGCTTATCGGTTTTTTCGGGCTTAAAGCGCTTTTTATTATATTTTCAGCTCTGGCAATAGCTATTGTAACAGGATTTATATTCCAATTTCTGGAAAGGAAGAACCTTATAGAAACTAATCTCAATACCGCTCCTTCTAATCAGGAGTTTTCAATTGCTAAAGATATAAGAAAAAGAATGCGCAAATTTACATTTTCAAGAAAAGAGATTCTTTTGCAAATCAAAGGTATTTACCGGGGTGTTGTTGAATTGTCGGATATGGTTCTATGGTGGATTTTAATCGGCATTGGCTTAGCTAGCTTAGCAGGAGCGTATATCCCCCCAGGGGTATTTAATGCTTATATGGGGCCTTCTATAGCGGGCTTGTTGGTTACCTTGGCAGTAGCGACAGTTATTGAAGTTTGTTCCGAAGGTTCATCTCCTATGGCCTTTGAGATATTCAGGCAGACTCGTGCCTTTGGAAACAGTTTTGTTTTTCTTATGGCAGGCGTAGTTACCGATTACACCGAAATCGGGCTTCTCTGGCACAATGTGGGCAAGAGAGTCGCTATATGGCTGCCAATAGTTACCGTCCCTCAGGTTGTAGCTCTGGGGTTTATTGCTAACAAGATATTCTGATTTTCTTCAAAGCTTTACAGCAAACGAGAGTGTGGTAGAATTTTCTTAAGCTTGTATTTATAAAACTGGGCACTTCAAGCGTGTTAAATCAAAAGGAGGCATATTATGGAAAAATGGAAATGCACGGCATGTGATTATATTTACGACCCGGCATTAGGCGATCCGGACTCCGGCGTTAAGCCCGGAACCGCTTTTGAAGATATTCCTGATTCATGGATTTGCCCTGTTTGCGGGGTTGATAAGACTTTATTTGAGAAGATCGAGGGATAGTTTCGACCAAAGGTAGAGGCGTAGGCTAAGGTTGAGAAAAACCGGAAAACTGAAAACTAAAATATCGATTGAAACAATTTGTTTCTATCGTATTTCTGTAATATTCAGATAATGGAGATTTGGTAGTATTTAAACTTGGAATTTTTGTTATCCGT
>JAQUWY010000005.1 GCA_028692655.1 Candidatus Omnitrophota bacterium
TCTTTCCAAGGGGTTGGGCGGCGGCTATGCGTACATTTACAGAAGATGTATCTTTCAAGTCAGCAATGTATCTTATTATTTTTCGTTCTGAAGTTAATTCATTAAGTTTATCGAGAGCTTTATAGGCGGCTTCGCGGACACCTGAGCTTGAGTCTTCTAAGCTTTCAATTAAAGGATCAACCGCTATTCCATCGCCTATCTGGCCAAGAGCTTTGGCGGCGGCTATGCGGACATCTGAATCTGAATCTTTTAAGTCAGCGATGTATCTTGTTATTTTTCGTTCTTGAGTTAAGGCCTTAAGCTCATCGAGAGCGTTATAGGCGGCTTGGCGGACATCTGAATCTGAATCTTCTAAGTCAGCGATATATCTTGTTATCCTTATTCTCTTCCATACCAAATATCCACCAACAACCGCTGCTGCTGCAGCTGCTGCGATTACATACCAATATTGAGTTATAAATCCTGCTTTCTCTGCTACGTCGGCATTTTGAGCGCAGCCACTATATAGAGGTAGTGATAGCAATATTGAAAATATAAATAGGACGCGGAATATTTTAGAAAATCTTTTAGCTAAGCTTATTTTATTTTGTTTAGGCGGTGCCCGGCCTTGGCTGACCAAGGCAGCTTGTGATTCAACGATGATCTTTTCAGCCTCTTGTACTAATCCGCCGTTATCAAGAGATTTATCACTTGTATTCTGGCCCACTGTAGAAGTAGATGCCTCTGAGTCTTCTAAGCCGTCAATATTTTTTAACTCTGGGGTTAAAGCATTAAGTTTTTCAAGAGCGTTATGGGCGGCTTCGCGGACATCCCCGTCTGCATCTTTTAGGCTTTCAATTAAAGCTGGAACTGTTGTTCGACCAATATCTACCAAAGCTTGGGTGGCGGCTTCCCCGACATTTATATATGAATCTTTTAAACTTTCAATCAAAGGTTCGATTGCTCTTTCATCGCCTATCTTTCCAAGGGGTTGGGCGGCGGCTATGCGTACATTTACAGAAGATGTATCTTTCAAGTCAGCAATGTATCTTATTATTTTTCGTTCTGAAGTTAATTCATTAAGTTTATCGAGAGCTTTATAGGCTGCCGCGCGTACTCTTGAATCTGAGTCTTGTAATTTCTCAGCTAGAGGCTCAACTGCCGGTTGACCAATTTTTATTAAAGCTTTAAGCGCAGCTTCGCGAACACCTAAGTTTTTATCTTTCAATCTTTCAACTAAAGGCGTAACTGCCGGTTGACCAATTTTTATTAAAGCTTTAAGCGCAACTTCACTGATAATCAGAGTCGAATCTCCTAATTCTCCAATCAAAAGTTTAGCCGCACTTTCGCCGCCCATCTTACCAAGAGCTAGGACAGCTATTACACGTCTAATTGCTGAATTTGTATCTTTTAAATCAGCAGTGAATCTTGTTATTTTTAGCTCTAAGGGTAGTTTATTAGGTTTATTAAGCTTATCAAGAGCTCTATAGGCAATTGCCCGCACTCGTGGGTCTGAGTCTTGTAATCTTTCAATCAAAAGCTCAACTGCACTTTCGTCACCTTTTTTACCAAGAGCTTTGGCGGCGGCCGCTCTAATCGTTGGGCTTAAATCTTTTAGGTCTTTCATCAAAGACTGGACATCTTTTGAAGAATATCTATGATCATTCCAAAGACGGTTGATGAATGTTTTTATATGGATATAGATATGTTTTAAGGTTTTAGAATTTACTAATGTATAAAGCAGATAAACAAATATTCCTATTGGCACAATTGGTAGAGCAAAAGCTGCTGCGGGAACAGAAACAAAGCTTAAAGCATACACAGCAGCAAATGAACCTGCCACAACAATTAAGAAACGATTAAATCTTGTTTTATGGTTCATTTGGAAACCGGCGCTAAGAGCCTTCCATAAACCTTTGTTAAGAACAAGAGCCGATACCAGAGTTATAATAGATATTACTCCTAAAGAAGTTCCCGCAAAGCCGGCGGTAGCAGGCAAAGACACCAATCCGGCAATAGCAAATATTACGCCAAAAGGAATTGCGCTAATTATTAAAGCTTTACCTAAAGTCGCGCCGCGATCAGCTTTAAAGCCGACACTAAACGCGTTCCATAATCCTTTATCAAAAATAAGAGCTAATACTAAAGGTATAATTGCCATTAATCCTAAAGGAATGCCTACAAAACCGGAAGCAAATAAAATATTTACAAGATATAAACTACCGGCTAAACCGAACAGTTTAAAAAGGCCTTTTGTAGCGGAATAATCAGTGATGTCATCATCAGTTTCATGGAAATTATAAAGGTATATTCCATATCCCCAAGCCCAGAGAGCGGCAACATAACTTCCGAATACTACTGCCAATAAAGGCTTAAACGGAATAATAAGAGTGAGGATAAACATCAGGCTTCCGATTGTTGTCCAGATGTATTTGGTTTCTTTATATATATCGCTGTTCATAAACTCGAATAAAGACAATTCTTTTGAAGTAACAATAAAGGTCGGCTGGCCGGTAACACCTTTTCTTACGCCTCTGGCTACATCGAAAGGTATGAGTAATACGTAGAAAGGAAATCCTACAACTATTTTTTCAATTGTCTCAATTGTTCCTTCTAAAACGCTGGCATTTTCTTCAATATAAACCAGAAGAGTGAAAAGATTTATAGCCATAGTAATCAACACTGCCGCCAAGACAAAGTATAATCCAAAAGGCAAGCCTAAGAAGGGGCTCAACGGCAAGAATAAGTTATTGAATAAAAGAGTTAAAGCAGTAATCACAATAATACTTACTGTGATCCAAGGCTTACGGAAGTAATGAGAAGCTGCTGAGAATAACCCTCTTTTCTTATGTTCACCAATATGTTTTGAATGCAGCACTCTCTGGAATTGTTTACGCATAAAGAATTCCACTGAGCCGGCCGCGTATCTAGATAATGGAACGAGTGAAGCTAAAACATTTAAAGGGCTTCTCCAAACAGCATTTACATATTCGATATGTTTTACAGTAAATCCTCTTAACAACAAGGCGAAAGAGCCTACGATATCTTCAGATACATAATCATCCTGCAAGGCTTCCCACTTGAGCAGCGCTCTCATACGCATTATTCCTTTTCCGTAAAAACCTAGAGTAGAGGCCCAATTATAAAATCTCATTACCGGGCCGATCCATGAATGTTCTTTGACCGCATATATACTGGTGAGATTAGTTAAGCCGTCTGTATAAATAGATATTCTAGTTAATATCGCGCCCAAGCGAGGGTCGCGGCCAAACTCGGTAGGAATACGCAGAGCATTGATAGCCGTCCATGAGCTGTATTCCTGATGTGAATCCCAAGCCCATAAATGCTCACCCCGAACCTGAGGCATAGCCGCCGCCCAAGGGCCGGCATATTTACGCGATGCCAGGCTATCTCCGGCAGGAAATGGCGCGAGATTAAATTGAACATGCTCCATGCCCAAACCACGAAGAATCTTTAGTATTGCGCTTCTTTCCTTGACTTTCTTATCATCACCCTTAAACAGCTTTTCTATCTCTTCTTCGATTTCTTTATCTGAAGGCTTTCTCTGAGGATGAGACAAGTTTATACCTGAGGCCATATGGATTCGGCCTTCACTTATTAGAACCTGCACTTTACGGGCAACCAAGCCTCTATAGAAGTGATCTCTTTTATCGTATTCTTGGCGCTCTTGGTCAGTTAATGAAGCAATACCTTCTTCGTTAATTTTCTTTTTTATTGCCTGATAAGTTTGATCATGATAATAATACTCAACATACTTGCGTTCGGCATCTATATCATAGGCTAAGGTCTGAATCAGCCTCCAGCGAACAGGTAAGTGCCAGTTAATGAAATCTTCCATTACTTTTAATCCGATATCAAAAGCATCTTTATCACCTTCATAATTTCTTCTATATTTTCTCCTGTATTCATTGATTACTTTTTGCTGTGCTTTTTCATTAGTCAACAAATCTAAACTGTCAACAAAAAGCCCCCTAATATCATCAGCGATTTCCTCAGATACCGCCATTAAGCTATGGTATTTACTTATTAAAGAATCAAAATCAGCTGTTCTTTCTGTTTTCTTTAATCTCAAGGTAATCAACTCTCTTGATAATTGCCTTAATTTCTTCTTTTTGCTGTTATTAAGCTTAGCCTCTATTTCTTCTAATCTCTGCCTATAAGCGGGTGTTTCTCCCCGTTTTAAGCCAAAAATAAACTTCCTGAAATCATCAAATCGTTCAGCTTCAGCTTCTTCTAATTTGTCCTTAATCAATTCTACCAAGTTTTGAATATGAATCGGATAGCGCTTAGCCACATAATGGAAATTAGTATCTCTGTTGAATTCGCCCTGGTTTTCATCTTTGATCAAGCTAAGTGACTCAGCCATTGTGAAATAATAAGGGTTAATACCTCCGGCTGAGTGGAATTGAGTTCTGCTTAATTTTCGCTCAAAGCCTTCTAAGGCCGGTTTATTTCTAAAGTAATCTCTCATCCAGTCTAAAATTTCTTTACGTACTCTTTTATCTTTAGGCTTAGGAATTCTTAGAGAGTGACGCTTGTTAATAACCTTTTCAAATTTATTATATTCAGCTACACTCATATATCCTTTTTCAAGGCCCTCGCGCCGTAAATTCTCTAAGAATTCATCTTTATAAGTTATTCCTAAAGGATTTTTTCTCAAGGCATTAGGCTCCTCAGCTTTATCGTCATATAATATTACCCTTAAAGTTTTAGCTAATTCGCGCCCGCCTGAGCCACTCCATCTAAAAAACCAGCTATTTTTAAATCTTCTTCCGTGTTTTTCCTCTAATTGATCTTTTCCCACTTTGTGAGAAATAATGCTGCCTATTATATCTCGGAACGAAAACCAAGTTAAAGGAAGCAATAATAACCAAACTATTCCGCCAATAACAGCTGTTCCTAAAGCCATCGGTATACCGAATACTGTTAACTTCAAATAAGCAAGATAGATTATCGTCGCCAATAGAAGGGTGTTATAAAGAACCATGGCTACGTTTATTGTTCTCCAGGCAGCCTGGCCTCTTCTAGTCTGCAGGTCTCCGATAGTAGCCGGCGCACTTGTCGCACTTGAAGATTCTGAAGAAGCTATGCGCTTTTTATCTAAAAACTTGTAAGCAGCAAAGCTTATGGCTACTGCCGCTAAGGCAGCTACCAGGCCATAAGCCAAATAACCAACTACACTAATGATAATAAGCGGAGCGATTATAGATAATTTATCTCTTAATATCGGCTGCACTATTAAGCTATTGATAGTATTCCTTAAAAGCCTTATAAATGATTTCCAGCCAGTTCTCCAAATAACATATTCACCTTCATTTGTTCTTACTTTCCTGTCAGAGACTTCTTTCATGACTTTGGCTATTGCCAGCTTATCATTCTTGCTGCCTTCCATCTCTCCCCGGACTTCTTTAATCCTCTTTAAAAATGTTTTGATATCTACTGTATCTAAATCAAGAACGGTGCGCTCTTCTTTGGTTTCAGGGCCGGAAAGAAAGCCTAGTTCCGTAAATGGCTCTTCTACATACCTGAATAAATCATCGATATCTTCCTGCTGAAGCACATCTGATATACTTCTGTTTCCAAATGGCTTGATATTCTTAGCCCTAAATTCATCGTGTTCATTGGCTTCAAACTGGATAAGAGCCATAATGATAAATGCTAAATCACTTACAAAGCTATCCATTGCTTTAGCCGCTTCTTCAATCACTTTTCTCTGGTCTTCAGTTTTATCGGCTCTCTTCTTAGCCAGCTCAACCTGATAATGCCAACGTATAAGCTCGGTCATCTTAAAGGCATAACGTATAACCGGTGAACGGCTCATAAGCATTCCTAGGCCTTTGCTGGCGCTCCAAGTCTGGCCATATATTTTTTCAAATACTAAGTATCTTAGACCATAACGATATGGATTTTCAAAGCTCTTATCTTTACCAATCCATTCTTCTGAAGCTGCATTATTAATCTCATCTTGCTCAATAATTCTCCAATCATCAATACGTACTTCTATAGTCTCATCCTTTTCTTTTCGCTTAATAGTATCTTGATATGGCACGATATGATATGGATGGATAAGAAGCTTGTTAGTGAACATATCAAAGATGTGATGCTTCATCATAATGGTTAAATCCGGCAAGCGGTCTCTTATTGCTTTTATCGAGTCATATTCTTTGATATATCTGTCAATTATCGGCTCAAATTTCTTCTCAACTATTTTTAAAGGAATCAAGAAATTAAGAGCGTTCATCTGGGCATCCATGTTAGAAGCAAGCAGCTCTTCAACTATTTTCCCAAGCTCATCTAAAGTAATCCAGCCTTCTTCTAAGGCTCTCATTACTAAGTCATATACTGCCGGCGCATAAGCACCTGAAGACATATGCGGCAATAAAGGTACTTTTTTACTATTAACAACAACAGTAGCAACAGCAACAGCATCTTTAAATACCTTTATATCTGTATCTGGTTTTTTTATTAATTTTAACAATAAATTTAATCTTGCTTTCCCGTTTTCTACTCTCTTGACTAACCACTCGCCTTTGTCATCTTCCACTGAGCTGCTTTCAAATGTAATTTTATTGGTATTAATACCTGCTTTATTAACATCATCTATATCCAAAAATCCTTTCTCTCTTCTCAAGGCTTTTATTTTATCTGCCTGGCCGCGGCCTAAGGCATCTACCAGCTCTCTATCAGAAGCTCTGTTGATATTCAGTTTTCCGGCTGCGCCCCTTATAGCTCCGTCTTTAACTCTTCCAATAGCAAAAGCATGCCTTAACATTCTTACTATTAAAATAACGAAAGAGGCAAGAAAAACAATAATCGGCCAATAAGCCTTGCCTGTAATTTTAATTTCAGTTACTCGTCTCTGCCACCAAGAGCTATTATCTTTTTCAGAAGTTGTAGAATCTTCGACTAATATTTTATTGCCAAGAGCGATATTTCCATTTTCTGCGATAGCTATGCTTATACCTTGATCATCTCTTAAAATCTCAGGGCTATAATCAACTCCCGCGGCATCTTCAAAACTCCTTAATGGTATACCGAATACACCATTTCTAATTTTGTCATGATATAGCCACCAGATGAATCCAGGGGTTTGCTCAGGCTTGGCAATACCTCCAAAATCTTCTTCCTGGCTCCACTCTCTTCTCTGCCATACCAGGTCGCCATATTGATAGATACTAACTGTAATTTTTTCTTCAGGAAGTAATGCCTGCACTCCGCTATCAACACTAAAATCTACATATCTGGCGAATAAAGCAAAAGTGCTGTCATCGAACTTGATCTTAAAAGTTTGCATATAAGGCTGTGAATTTTCTGCGTTACCAATAAGGCTTTGAGCTACTTGATATACATCAGATGAAACTTCATCTTTTAAAACCGAATAAGGAAATCCTGTAGCATTGATCATAGCCACCTGCCATTTAGGTGTTTGAGCATCACTGTGAAAAACAACATTGGCATAAGGCCTTCCGTCTAAATGAAGGATATAACCTCTAGTTCCTTCAAAATGTGTTCTGTGTTCATCAGATTGATAAACCAAATAATTTCCAATAAAGCGCAAGCCATTAGTTTCAGCTGCTACTGTATTGCCTTCATAGTCCTCAAATTTTTCATTACCAGCTATGTATTCATAAGTCGAACTTCCTTTAGCAATTCCCAAGTGAGTAGTCCCAATTTCCTGACGCGGTAAGCCAGAACCATTTCCGTTGTCACCGTTTGTCAAATCAAAGAAAGTAATATACTCTGGATCACCTTGGCCGAATCCATCCTCGCCTATACCCTTAAACCTAGATTTAGTAACTACTAGATGGCCCAAATTATCATTTGCCTCTTGTCTTGTGAATAAAGAGTAGAAGCGTAATTGATCTGCCTCAATTATATTAGTGGTAGAAAGTGCTCTGGCCAAAGTTTTAAGTTCATCATATGTATAATCTGCTGATATAAAGTTAGCTGTTCCGTCATCATCTATTCTAAGCAGTATTCCTTCTTTAGTTGTATGTTTAACAGTTCCTTGATCATCTACTCCGGTGGTCTTAGTAACGCCATACAAGCTTTCATTGTCCTGGCCATCTGCGTCCTGGCCATTTGCAATTGTAGTTATAGTTAAATCAGGTATGCCATATGTAGAGTATCCGTCGCCAAAGAACTGATAAGTTTTCATCCCGCCAACAGGAACATTGCCTTTATCATCTACACCCCACATACCCAATAATCTTCCTTGCTCATTCCTTAGCTCTTGTTTATCTTGGCTGATCACCCTGTATTCACCGGTAACGCCGTCTTTACCTAAAAACTCATCATGTCTCTGAGAAAGAATTCTCATTTTTCCCTCAGCTATTTCAAGAGTGCTTAACCAAGACCTGCTCATAGCACCGGTATTATCATTTAATAATTCAGTTTCAATATCCGAAAACTCAACAATTTCTAATTTTTTGTTATCTTTTTCACTTTCTTTATAATAATTTCCGTTACCATCGGCAAAATATGCCTGATCAGCATTGTTTGTAGAAAGAATTCGTAAGTAAACATTTAATTCTTCTATTTCTTCTTTATTTTCTTTATAGTAGATTACATTACCGTCAGCTATATATAAATAAAACTTCTGCAAGCGATAAGTGCGAGCTGAAGTAGATATTTCTAAACGGCCAAGCTGAACTTCGCTATGAGACTCAAACGTATTTGCTTCAAATTCTTCAACTGTCTCTCTGATGAATCCTTTGTTGAATTCATCAAGTATCTTTTCATCTCTTGCCGGCCTTAACCTTTTTATAATACCAAGGAGCTTATCTTTAGTATCATTTTTAGTCTCGCCTTTATACATATCGTGATGGCCTTTGTAGATCTGCTCTAATATTCCGTAACGGCTTCTTACTTCTCCAAAGAACTTGTTATTATATACATCGAAGATCAAGGCTTCCTCGTCAGTTATAAATATACCTACTGATAAGATCTCATTCTTTGGCTTGCCTTCTTCATAAACATGGTCAATACTACCGATTTTATTATTATCATCATCATAAATTATAAAACGGATTCTTCCTAAATCCTCATTAATCTGGGCTAATTCTCTTCCGGTAGCCTCATCAAATACTGATTTCCAATATTTTATAGCCTCTTCACCTTGCAAAGCGGTGATAGTGTATGTTAAATAAGGTTTTCCTAAATCTTCTGTTAGCTTTCCGTATAACTCTTTTTCTTGTTTCTCTAACCACTCTTTTAATTTTTCAATTTCTTCTTGATCAGCGTCTGTTCCTTCTACCGCCTTGAATATACGCTTGGCCTCAGTTTCATCCCATTCATCTCTTTCATCTTCATCCCATTCAAAAGTCTCTCTAGCCGGAACAGCGCCTGCCTCATTAATCTTATTGATAATACCTTCTTCAATACTGTAGCGCATAACCCCGTCTGCATTAAAAACTTCATCCCGTACTGTCTTCCCAGTTTGAGGGTCAATGGTCTGATTACGAACTAATTGCTCTGTTGAATTTTCAAGGTAATTAGCCTCACTAGTCTTTACCCAATAAACAACATTTGCTGTACTTAAATCAGAAGTAACATTTACTTGTTTTCTATCTCTATCCCGCAAAGTAATTGCCCTAGTTTTTGTATCTAGCTCATAGTAAAAGATTGCTTCAGGATTTTTTAGTGTTTCTTCACCAACCTTAACTTCAAAATCTTCATCTGAAAGCTTCTTAATAACAGCGAGCCCGTCGAACCCTGTACTCCTATCAGCCAATAATCTACCTGAAATCATAGAATTTTTGATATGAAGCTCACTGGAAACTAATTCATCTTCAACTTTTACCTCAAACCAAATCATGGTCTGGGTTCTGCCTTTGACGATTAGAGTAGTATCAGAAGGAATTAGATTGCTGGTGTCTCCGCTTAAGATAGCTTGAGCTATAGCAACGAAGTTATTGTCATCAATGGCAACAGTTTTAATCTCTGTGTCGAATTCAGCTATGTTAAGTTTCCAGAGGTCGCTGAAAGCTACTTTATCATCGGCTACATATAGGATCTCTGGTTTGGCGCCTTTCTTAAATACGTGGATTTCGCTGGATTGTGAATCACCGCTTACGGTGTTATTGGCTTGATTGTATTGAGCGGCGTCAAACACTTCAAACCATACTGCTTTACTATCACCGGCAACATGGGTACCTCTAACTTTTAGAACCGCGGTTAGTGATTTGCTGGTATCAGCTTTTAGAGTTGTTGGGTTGATAGAGTAGATAGCAATGATATCACCTACGTTAGCATCGAAAATACCTGCTATCGGTAAGCTGTTATCAGTTACATATTCGATATCTCTTGAACCTTTAGTATGTATTTCACTTGACGCTAGAACACCGTTGATCTTTACGTCAAACCAGATCTTGGTTTGGGTTCTGCCTCTGACGGCTATGGTGGTGTTTGAAGCGGTTAAAGTATTTGCTTTACCGCTTAAGATAGCTTGAGCTATAGCAACAAAGTTAGCATTAGTAACTTGGGCGGTTGCTATTTCAGTGTTGAATTTATCTGGGTTAAGTTTCCAGAGGTCGCTGAAAGCTACTTTATCATCGGCTACATATAGGATCTCTGGTTTGGCGCCTTTCTTAAATACGTGGATTTCGCTGGATTGTGAATCACCGCTTACGGTGTTATTGGCTTGATTGTATTGAGCGGCGTCAAACACTTCAAACCATACTGCTTTACTATCACCGGCAACATGGGTACCTCTAACTTTTAGAACCGCGGTAGAAGACCCGACAGTTTCTCTGCCGCGTACTTTTAATACTACTTTTCTTGCTTCAGCCTTATCCGGTAATAATGTGTGTGGATCGTTGGGATATATGGAAATAATCTCTTTGTTTGTATCCAGCAACTCTGAACCATAAAGATAAATTTTGCCATCTTCATCCTGATAACCATAATCGGTTATTGCTCCGTCGCTTCTGCGTAATACGTTTAGCTCGTCTCCGTTTACTAAAATAACTACCCGGCTCTTATCGGCAGCAACCACTTCTGTTTCAAGCGTTCCTTTTTCTTTTAAGGTTAACTCATCTAATATTGCTGATATTAAAGGTTTATCAATTTCGGATTTTTCTAAGTTCGATTTCCACAATAACCATTTTCCTTCAACTCTTCCAACCGGATAAGCACCTTCTCCGTCAATAATCAACACATAATTATTATCTTCTGTAGCGAGTATTGCCCTGCCACTGTGCTTTTCAATAACCCTTGCCGGCTTACGGCCGTCTTTTTCAACCAACCTGCCGCCTTCTAGGGCATGTTCAACAGCAAATACATCTTCCCCTTCCTCAAAATCATCAAACTCCGGATAAAGCCAGATTTTTCCTTCTTTATCCACGTATCCATATTCAAGAGTTAAACCTTTAATCCCTTCAGCCCTGTCTCCAGAAATTACTTCTACTTCTCCGAAAACTTCTTTATCGCCCAAGGTAGCGCTGTTTACTGTTATAAGTACAACATTATCATTCAATAGTTTTTCTTTTCTCTGGTAATAATTAGTAGCTGTGCCTCTCTCAGCTAAATTTCCTTCCGAAGCAGCTGCTTCAAAGACAGCCTTAGTATAGCGCCTTACTTGATACCAACCTGCCCAGGGACCTGTTTCAATTTTCTCAGTAGGCGCTAATATCGCCTGCATCTCTCCTTCGACATCTCTTTCCACATATCCAAAAGTTACATTTTCTTCAACAACCCAAAACTCAACATGGGGATGCGGCCTATTAGTTATTCTTTTAACTGCTACGGCATCATCCTGGTAAATAAATACATAATTCCCTATGCGAACGGCCGAAGTTTCAATCAAGCCTCTCGCGTGGCTTTCTACCAGCCAATCTATGGTTTCGAACTTATTGTTGCCAAGGTGGTACCTGTCATCATCGCCCTGCACAAAGTTTACTCTTTCTTCTATCTCAAGTAACAGAGGGCTTTCGAGGTCAAGCTTGGTAGGATTCATTATCTGCAGTTGATAAACTTTCCTGCCTTTTTCATTGATATCTCCCAACACTACGTAAGGCTTTCCGTCACTCCGTGTTCTCTGATCTTCAATCCAAAATCCCGCGTACCTGCCGTGAGAAAAATCGCGTTCTTGTAAAGCTTTAAGCGCGCCTTCTTCACTGTCAAACTCATAGACTTTACCCCCATCTAACCAGGAAGTGACTCTGTATTTACCATTTTTGTTATTAAGATATATTTCACTTTCCGGAACACCGGATAAGCCTTTTACCCGGCCGCTATTAATTCTGTATTTTTCTATTTTTGTAGCACCGTCTTTGCTGATAAAAACATACCTATATTCCCCTTTGCTATCTTCAACAACACTGCTGCGCCATCCGGAATCCGTACCGCCTTCAAAATCAAGTTTGCCTAACCTCTCCTGAAATTCCTGCCAGCTCATCCGACGGACTATTCCGGAAACGCTGATTTTAACTTCGACTGGTTTAAAATAGCTATATGTCCTGCCAGACCGCCAGTAAACAGTCTTGGGGCCAAAAGCATAATCAAAATTAAGCCTCGCTACTAAAGCCCCATCTCCGTTAAAACTTTTATATTTATTTGACCTAACCTCAAAGATGCCCTTACCTTGGCTTCTTAAAATACGCATTGTATAAATCTGTCCGTAGATTTCTTGTTCGTAAGAGTAATCATATATTCCCGCTTGGGATTCAACCTTTCTTGCTTCCTTTCCTAAAACATCATCTATCTTGCGGTTAACCCGTGGGGTGTATCCGCAATAACACCAATTTGCCCAGTAATCAGAAATAATCCCTCCGTTGGATGCTATAACCTGAAATTTATACCTTTTGCCTTTTATAACCAGCCATACGCTGTCATCAGGCAACTGTTGGAAATTACCCTCAGCCAGGATAATTCCTCCCTTTTTATATTTATGGTAATTAAGCACTGCTTGGCGGCCATTTTGGGGCATACTGCTGTTATAAACAATCACAGCGCCTGAATAAGACAATTTTTCTACTTCTCTCCAATCATCTACCCGGTTAATCGTGGTGAAAATCCGGGAAATTTTCTCATTTCCGCGAACTATTGCTCCAATAACATCATTCCAGTCAGGAATTCGCTTCATCGAGCTAAACTCCTCTTTCTTAACCTCGGTTTCGTCCCGATCCTCAATTTTTGTTTTATCCTTAATCTCTTCCTGAGCCCCAACCTTCTGTTTGTGGTCATCAGCACTAGCCCCTTTATTTTCAAGCGCCTCCGGCAAATTTTGGCGGTTGGCATTCGGTAAATTTTCAGCTTTCTTCTCTGCGTTTTCTCTTCTTTCCACCGGGCTCAATCTTGCCGCCCTATCAACAAAATCTCTAAATACTCCCAAGGCTTGTTTTGGAATTATTCTAATAACTTCATCCTCATAAATAGCTGGTACGCCGGGATTTTCCCCCTTCTTAACACGCCGATTCATTCCATAATCATTTTCATCCATATTGTCGGAAATCCAGGGTTTAAAAGGATTTGAGGTTAAATCGTATATCTCATAACTCGCGATTTGTGTTGGTTTGCTATTGTTATCGATAAAACTGAATACGAATACAGCCTCGATCAAAGGATGCCTTCTCTGCCATAAACTATTTAAAATCTGTTTTAAGGTCGCGGCCTGCAGGTCTTCTCTTTGTTTGCCTTTAACTAAACTATCTACACCGATTTCACCGATTATCAGCCTACTTAGTCCGAATTCCTTAAGGCGCTCTATATCTTTAAAGAGCGACTGGTCAGCAACCTGCTTTAAGCCATAATAGTTTACTGCTATATTATGTATACCGTTTTCGGCCATAACTCTCATCTGCTCATCAGTAGGCAATCCGGCAAACCCTACGAACACTCCTTTAAATTCTTTTCCTTGTTTTGCCAATACCTCTTTGAGCCTTTTAGAAACAACTCCTAATTGAGTTAAAGTATCTTGAGTAACTGCCGAATACAGTTTTAATAAGGCTTGGTCTTCAACAGTTAAGCTTTGAGGGTCATTCTTTTGTTTTTCTACCAGCATGCGGACGCGTTCAAGCGTTTCTATGCCGTACATCTCAGCAATTATTGCCCGGGAGTTGTTGTAAGCCTCTACTTCTTCTTGAGATAACGGCTGATTCTTGGTTTTCTTCTCAATCGCGGTTTTAACTATCTCTCTTGTGGTTTCATCTGGAATATACCTTAAATCATTTTCATCTAAATCCCTGCTATAAACACCTTCCTGGAACCAGGAAGCCCTGCTTATAATCTTAGCTGTCTGTTCATCTTTGCTTAAAGCCGATCTGGAATTTTTAGATAAAAATTCCAATATATTCTTTTTTTCGATTATTCCATAATCATTCAAAAGCGTTATGTATATTTTTTCTGTAATTTCCGGCGGTAACTGCGCCGCTATTTCGCTTATGTATTTTATAAATTCTTCGTTCCCGTCTCTAAATAAACCTATGTCGATGCCTATCCTCTTACGGTCAAAAGTATTACCTATAATAAAGTTAGGAATTACATTCCGGTGGACCAATTCTTTTATGGCTTGAGCGCTTTTCTCCACATTTATATTCCCCTGGCCGTCACTTACAATCGGAAATCCATCATAGAAGCTGGCTCCCACCCAATAAC
The DNA here is from genome assembly GCA_028692655.1 of Candidatus Omnitrophota bacterium. Classification (GTDB taxonomy): domain Bacteria; phylum Omnitrophota; class Gorgyraeia; order Duberdicusellales; family 4484-171; genus JAQUWY01. The sequence goes on from JAQUWY010000005.1 coordinate 14,596, forward strand.
TGGAATCGCCTCTGGCGCTGTCTATCAACTTAAATGCTGCTTTCTTGCTTTGTTCATTTTCCCAGCTAACAGGCATATCAACGGAAGCACCAAAAAGGATTGAATCCCTTCTGGGCATAACCGTATTTGCGCTAAAGCTCTCTAACGCCGGCACAGGGCCTATATTATTATGGGATGTAACACCATCCTGAGCGTCATCATCCTGGCCGGCAAAAGGCATCTGGCCGGTTATACCCATATAAGTAACGCCTGTTATCACAGAACCGGCAAATACGGCTAAGCCTAAGCCTAAAGCAATCTTCTTCCAATTGACAGGCTTAGCTTTTGACACTCGCTTTTCATCCTTATTCTTAACCCGGTTAAAAACACTTAGCTCTATCTCATCTAACTTATCAAGGGCTGACAATGCAATGGCTTTGTATTTATTAATTTTATCGGTAGCCTTCTCGCCATTTCTTTTCTGATATTTAAACCAGGCCAATCTCAATTTTGCCCCAGCATAACTGGAAACTGCCGACTCATACCCGTTTAACGCTTCGCGCACCTTAGCTTCATCAATGTCTCTGCCGCTTAAGGCTGTATTTATCAGGTATTTGTATATATCTATGTTGCTATTTTCAATAGCTTCTTCTATTCTTTTTTCTAATTGGTTATCTTCCTCTCCCAGAAGCCTCCTTAAGGCTTCTTTAACCTGCCCTCTGACTTGGCAGGAAGATATTCCTTGATTTTTCACTGCCTCTGCTACCTGGGTAACCACAAAATCTTCCAATCCGCCGATTAAATTATCCGCGGCCTTATCAATACCCACTGCGGTTCCAATAACTTTAAGATACCGTTTCAGGGCGATTCCAAAAGCCTCTTCAATTTTTTCCCATAAAACAGCTTTGTCATTACCCTCCAGCCAATCTGAATACCCTGACTCGATAAATTTCTGATTGTCTGTTAGAATTTCTATAGTTTCTTCTTCGGTTTCTTTTGACTCAACAACTGAAACCGGTTCAACGCCATCAGGTTTGCTATCCACGGGTTTTTCTACTTCTGTTTTTCTTCCTGCATCCGGCTCACCTTGCGGGACAACTTCAACAGGCTCTTTCTCTCTCCGGTCAAAAACACTTATCCATAACAATAAAGCAATTACCGGAGCGGCAAAAGTAAATAAAACCAGGTATCCTGCAGGTATAGAAAATATGAAGTAGCCTAATGCCCAAGCCAAGCCTAAAAATCCTGCGCCAGCATAAACAGATTTAGGTATATGTATATATGTCCACTCTTCTTTGGGTTCAACATTTTCTTCAGTGCTAAGCGCCTCGGCCATTGAGGCTTTAGTCTTTTCATCTTGAGTCGACGGTTTAGCATCGGCAGACGGCTCTTCCTCAGCAGCCAGCGGTGCCTGAACAGAAGGCTCAACAGATGGTTCTTCTTTACCCTTCCCTTCCGGTTTCCCAACTTCTTCTCTGTCTTTTTCCTCATCCATCGTCCCTCGTCTTTCGTCCTTCGGCCTTGCTGTTTCTGTCTTCTCTTGTCCCTTTGTGCCAACGGGTTGAGAAGTTTGTTTTTTCATCTGCTCAACATATTCTCTAGTTCCAACAGTATTGCGTATTTTCCTTTTAATTAACCCATATCCAAGAAAACTTAGGAGCAAAATCAAAATGGCATAAAAAGCGTTGTCGGAAATTTTCCATTCATTTCCATCTTCCAATGCGGATTTGGAATCTGGAGTACCTTCTGGAGCTGTTTTCGATTCCTCAGTCAAAGGCCCTGCAACCGGCACCTCTTTGATGGGTTTCTCTTTGGTAGATGGCTCTTTCTCAGCAACCGGAGCTTGCTTGGCTGGTTTCTCTTCAGCTGGCGCTTTCTCCATGGTAGGCTTCTCCTCAACAGGAGGAATTACTGCGGGTTTCTCTTTAGCAGGCGGCGTGGGTTTCTTAACTTCAGGTTTAGACTCAATCTTTTCCAGCCCCTCCGGTCGTTTTTCTTCCTCTGGGGTTATTTCTGGCTCAACTGGCTCTGGCACTGGTATCACTTCTGGTGTTGGTTCTGCCTTAATTATTTCTGCGGCGGCCTTTTCTTGAGAAACTTCTACTAATACTGTTTGTTGGCGCCAGCGGTATCCTCCAAATATCAATCTGCGTATCGGCCCGCGGCGGCGCTCACAAACCCACCTATTTTCATATCTATATGACTGAGTATCTACCTGCTGGCTTTGAGTGTGTTTGATTGGATCGAAAGTTTGATCAGCATAGCCATTAGAGTATGCTATTGGTTGAGCATAGGCCTGATACACCTGACAGCAACAAGTCCTCCGCGGCCCAAAGCGCCTGAATAACCCGCGAGCTTCGGCATTTGTCGGTGCTATTACAGTCAAGCTTGTAATAAAAATCCCTAAACCTACTATAATTTTACGTAACCACGATGCCTGTCGCAATCTCTGCAGAAGTCTTGTTCTTGCGGTTTGTGATTTTAGGACCTCAACTTTATTATCAGTTGCAAAAGAGGCCCCCTTGGGGGTTGGGGAGGCATGGGAGCCTCTCGCAACTTCATTATTATTAATTTTTATAGGATTTTGCTCATGAGTTTTGTCAGGATTAAGCACCGCCCAGATTTCGTGGGCAAGGTCGCGGAAAGATACTTTGCTTTGAGAAAGGATTATGTGATTGGTTTTATTTCTATAGTAATTTGCAATTCCTAAATTCCAGGCCGGAGGCGCTCGAATTACTTTGATGTTTCCCAAAATTAAACTTATGAATAATCTTAAGGAATCTGCTACCCCCAAATATCTCAACGCCGGTAAAGCCATTACTATTGATGAAAGCTTTCTTTCTCTTGGAAAATTTTCTAAACCTATAGTTTGAACCTTTCTATTTATTTCTTCTCTAGAAGTCCCTTGGCTTGAAGCATCAAGCGGAAAAGATTCCGCTATTAAAAGCTCTGCCGCTTGCTTAAATTCTTTCACAAAAAATTCAATGTCTCTGCGAAAAGAACCGTTAGCTGCTGCAGGCACACTGGACAACATATTCTCAAAAATATCCCAATTGACAACTGTTCCTGATTCCTTAAGCAGGCCAATGTATGGCTTAAAAAGAAAACCCACTAATTCAGAAATACTAGTTTCTCTATGGCTTGAGCCGTCATCTACTAAAACGAATTGGCCGGAATTTTCTTCTATCCTTAAATTACCGGCATTATAATCCGTTGGGGATTTACCTTCTAACAAAACATAGATAAGCCCTGCTGTAAAAAGAGCTTTTTGAGCATATTCCCTTTTCTTTTCCTTGTTTGTTTCAACCAAAATTAATAAATCAAAATCCTCTCCTTCTATATATTCCTCTGACATCATATGAATAATTATTTTCTCTTCCTCAAAAAGGCCAAGCGGTACCGTTACTTTAAGCAATGAACCAACCCTTGGAACTGCTCGAACACTATCAGGAACACCGAACTCGCTTTTTCTTTGGTGAATCCTACTCATTCCTTCAAATTCCGGCCCTAATGTATCTGTTAAGATCTTAGGAACTTTTAGTATAAATTCATAAGCTTTCCCGTGCACACCAGTTTTTTCCGAAAACATTGCCACTCTTACGCCATACACAAGCCGGGTTGTACCGTTAAACCCGCCTTCTACATTAAACAACGTTATTCTTTCAACATTCTCTATATTTATAACATCACCATGAATATCCCGGATGGAGTCTTCAATAAAATCGCCAATAGAATTCAAGTTAGAAGGCATCCTTAACCAATTTGCGATAAACTTAACTCTGCTGATATAGTGGTCACTAAGCAACTCTTGGATAAATGCTTTTACTACAGGGTTGCTTCTCTGTCTAAGCTCTACCTGTAGAGCATCCACTTGCTCATGGTTTAAGCCGCCTAAAGCAGCAATAATTTCATGCTCTATCTCATCAAAGGAAGCTCTTTCCCGCAGATATACTATATTAAGAAGGTTGAATGAAGGTTCATCAAACCCTGGCGGCCCGCGACGAATAATGATATCATCTAAAAGCTTAGCTTTATCTAAAGAAAGATTTTCCTGCAAGAATATAATTTTGTTTTGTACATTCCTAGAGAACTCATCGTCTATCGCATCATAAGGCTGCCAGCCTCCTAATCTTTGGCCAAGTGAAAGCCTGGCTTGTATAATTGTTAAATCTGCGTTATCAGAAGCATGATCATGCGGAAAAGATTTAATTCCTTTATGGATACTGGCAACAGGCAAAACAAAAGTAAAAGTCGTTCCGGGTGTGGTACGGACTCCTGAACTTATCATTTTCAGCGTCTGCATCATAGCCGGAAGCGCTAATACGGCTTCTTTGACTTCTTTTATCTGTTCGATATCGCTGAATTGGTGGGTTAGAGCGGCATACGCTACTCTTTCACCCCAGACATAACTCCCTGTATTCTGAGTTACATTGTATAATAACCGATGATTTGCCCCTAACACATCCAGTATATATCCCTGTACAACATTTACTGCCTTCCCAATGGCGCTTTTATCGCCTTGGATTCCTTCTGCCGGATTTCGCGTAAAACGTTCTCTCATTAATTTTTCTAAAACACCTAAAATAATAACCATATCGATGGCTTCATAATAATAGTCTTCAGCAGTATATCCAATAACACCAGGCTGATGATAAGGATCTCCCAAGGCTGCTCTTGATACACTGTCTATACGGTTAGCCCATCTTTTTGTTTCTTCTTCTAAAGTTACATACAATTCTCCTATATATTTACGCAAAACATACCCAACCTCAGGCTCACCAAGCATTGGCAATTCTTCAATTATGCCTTCAGTGAGCGAATCTATTTCAATCATTACTTCGGGCACCCGATAACTTTCAGCTAAACCAAGCCCCCTTGATTCACCTTTGCCTGAAATTCCCAAAACGAGCATTGCCTGGCGCCCGTCATACCCCGCCGGGATTAAAAGCTTCGCGGGTAAACCTTTTAAGTTGTCGGTGATAGCAATTCTAAGTTTTCCATTTCTGTCTATAGACATACTGGCTTTGATTACAAGTTCATTAAGCTGTTTATTAGCTTCAGCCTCATCATAAGCGTTTCTTAAAACATTGGAAACAGCGTTCTCCAAAGCTATTGGATCAACTCGAATTAAATAATCTTCATTCAGTTTTTTATGGACTGCCAAATTAGCAGGACGCCCTATACGCGCCATGACCCAAGCGTTTTTGATAATTCTAATTACTTCTCTTATATTGACAAGCTGCGTTGTATCCTGGCCGGTAAAATGCCCATATCTATTATTCAAAATTCTTAAAACATCTTCAAAACCTTCCAGGGTTTCTTGGTACAAAACTTTAAATTGCCGGTTTGCCGTTAACCTCTTTGCTAATTCAGAAAATTTATTCTTCGCTTGAGTGATCGCTTTTATTATCCTGTTAAACTCTTCTTTCCATTCATCAACCTGAACTCTGCTTACAGGCTCACCCGGTATTATCGCCTCTTTAATTTGATTATGCAGTATTCTTAAAGCTCCTCGGCCGGCATATCCATTTTTAGCAAGAACGTTCTTTATCCGCTTTAATTCCGGTAATAAATCCCTAAGCTTGGTACGCCTGCCTAACTCTTCTATGCTATCAGTAATTACTCCAATCTTTTCGGCATTAAACAGCGCTATTACAATTTCGGTTGCCGCGCTATGTTCAAGGCTTCTTATAGCATAAGCGATTCTTTCCGCTTCTTTATCTGTAACCTTATCGCCGTCGGCCGCTGTATCTTTAACCTGCCCGCCTAATCGCTCAAGGAGCTCGCGGACAGAACTTTTATAACCGGTTATCCAACGCGCGGCCAACACATATAACCCAGAAGAACTTAGCCAGTCTTGCAATTCTTTAACTTGGCTATGCTCTAAACCGCCTATAAAAGCCAAAAGCTCGTGGCGAATAATCCATTCTTTTGTTTTTAAAAGCCACTGGTCCCTTAATTTTTGCTGGTAATACCACTTGGTATTATTAAACAAATTGGAATCAAAATACAAAGCGGTTGGATTTCCATAATTGTCAATACGCATGCAAGCGCCGCATTCAAGTCCGTCCACCTCAAATATCCAGCCCTCTCTTAACAATTGCGATAACTCCTCTTTCTTCTTCTCTGCAAGCGCTATTGCCTTAGCCATTTCTGGCGTAATATTCCCCACTGGCGTACCAATTTTGAGAACTAATCCTATTAATTCATCTAATAAAGCATCGTAATTGCCTATTAATATTTCTGCTTGAGAACTGCCAAAGCGAATCTTTCGTGGCCCTTTATATTTGTTCAATAATGCTTCTATTTCTTCTTTTGCTCTCCCGTCAGCTGAAGAATCTTTGGCTGACTGTGTTAAACCAGCCTGCTTAAATAATATTCTCCTGGTAAAATCAAGCAACATTGTTAAAACAGGTATAATAAACCACAGCGGATTAAGTAAAAGGCTATTGGCCATCATCCAAATAATAATAACTGCCGCAGATATAGCTATTGATAAAGAATGGTTATTATTTTTTTCTACATTCGGATAGCTCAAAGGAGAAGCGTAAGGATTTATTTCTTCCGGTTGTTTTTCCTCCCTTCCTTCTTGTCCTCTCTTATTTACCTGTGCCCGCAAAATCCTATATGCCAAATAGCCTAAGCCTAAAACCACCACAGCAGCTATTATATAAGATAAGGCGGTTACCAAAGCCCCAGCAGATGCTCCAGTCATACCCGCCTCTCCGGCAAAAGCAGTATTAGCTGCACTAACAACACCTAAGCCAAAAAAGACAGATGCTGTTCGTCCCAGAACACTTTCCACAACGGGGCCTGCTGTCTTCAGAGATTCATTTAATTCCACCTGACTAATTTTAGGTATCCGGTCTAAATCCCTACGGTTTTTTATGCTTCTTTTTATAAGTTCTCTGGCAGCATAGTCCGGCTGGCCGCTAACAAAAGGCAGTATCCCTTCAAACCCTTGACGGATAGGAACAAGATTCCAGTTATCCGGCTGTGTTAAGGCAACAACAGCAGCCAGCTCCTCAATGGTTAAAACTTCAACTATTCCTTCGCTAATACGCCCGCGCTTTTCTTCTATAGCCTTAATTTCGGCCATAGCTTTTGACTTATCATCATTGGCTTCATCTGTAAATATTCTTTTAAATAATTCTTCCCTTTGCTTTTCTTCTTCGGCACCGGCCTGTAGCTTTCCTATTATTACTATGGCTTCGGCTATTTTTTTTATTTCTTCTAACAACTTTGTACTTTCTGATTTTATCCGCAATACCTCTCTTTTTCTATTGTTAAACGCAGCCGAAAGCCTTGGGTTAAGATTCAAATCTATATTATTGGAAATATTACTTAATATTTCTTCCGCATCAGAAATCTGCTCAATCACATCTTGCAGCATGCCTTGTAGAAGCTCTAAATACTCCTTTGCATCATTTATATAACCTTTAGGTTTTGTTTTTCCAAATTCTCTTAGTAACTTACCCATTTCTCTCTTTGCAATCTCGGTTTGGCCCTCAACATTGCCAAGAACACTATTAACCATATTTACCAATGCTTGAAAATCTTTCTCAGCCCGTTTTCTTTTATCTATTTGATCAATTCCTTCTTGTTTCTTCCTAATGGACGCAATTACTCTTTTCTGCCCTTCATCGCTCAGACTTTCTGCCTTATGCATTATCTCAAATAATAAACGCTGCGCGGAAGCCTCAGCCGCGTTAACAGCCTCAACTTCTTTTATAAGATTATTTACCGCTTCTTCTTCGCGGTCATTTACGTTTCCTTCAGCCTCAAAATTATCTCCTGAACCTGGCCGGCTTGCGTCAAGTTGTCTTGCTGCTATTTTTCTTCTTATATCCTCGCGTTTTCTTATAGCTTCAGCTAATTCTCCCCTGGCTTTTAGCAGGCTTCTTTCTCTTTCTTCCTGCAATTCTTTATACCCTTCTAATCTTTCATACTCCATCTCTCTGCTCTTTACTTCTAATATGAGCAAACGCGTTTTTACTCTGCTTATTTCTTTTTCAGCCGCAAAAACCTCCTCTTTTATGCTGTTTTCTTCCCGAAGTTTTTTTAGTTCCTTCTCGGCCTCCCGTAATCCGATCGTTTCTTTTGTAAACTTTCCATCTAACTGAATTTTTTGAGGCATTTTGTTAGGCTCTAAATTTGCAAGTGCTATTGCATACCGGTTTATTATTTCTTCTAATTCGGCAATTCTTTTTGCGTTCTGGCTTTTTGCTTTTTCAATTCTACTCAGTAACTCTTTCTTAAAAGTTTTCTGTTTATTCACAATTTCAGCAATTTGTGTAAGAGTAGTTATTTGCAATAAAGAAATTTCCCTTTCGATTTTCTCGATAAACTCTGGATTGCGTGCCCTTGCATTTTCTAATCGTTTACGCGCGCTAATTCTTGTACGGTTTTTAACTTCTAAAGCGTCCTTGCCTCTATATTTCAAAGCTTCTTTAATCCTGCCAAGGCCTTTACGTAATCTTCTTATCTGATGCCGCAATTCCCAAATTGTCTGATTTATTTTATCCTTTTCCTCAATAAGTTCGGACAAAGTGCTTTCTTTATTTGGCTCAGATGCCGGATTCAAAGCAACAATATCTTTTTCCAACTTTGATATCCTGGCTTCACTTTCCTTAAGCTCTTTGCGCATACTAGCCAATTTTTCCTTAACCTTCATTAACTCCCTAGCTAACTGTGTTTCTTTATAGTTTACGTTCTGCGCTTGCTCTGCGTTCTCTATATCCCCATATACTCTTTCTAATTCTTCTTCTAAATCTTTGATTAACTTTTCAAGACGCGCTTTCTCTTCATTTTCAGGCTTTAGCTTATCTTTTAACTTAGCAATTATCTCTTCAGGCGTTTCGTTTGATGGCTTTGCCGGAAGAAATGCTTCTTCTTTAGCTTTATCAGCTTTTTCAGGTTTTTTAGTTGGCTCGTTATCGTCTGATTTTTCTTCCGGCGGCGCTTGCGGTTTTTTAGGCTGTTTGGGGCTTTCTTTTGAAGCTTTAAAATCCCTATTTCTTAAATAACTCCTTAACCAGGTTGCAGCAAGACCGAGAATGAATCCGGTAACAAACCCGCCAAAAAATGCAACAACATTAACTGTAGTAATATAAGCTGTTATACCGCCTACAATACCGGAAAAAGATGCCATAGGTGTGGTTGAATTTGAAGAATTTCTATTTTGACGTGATTTTTTTACTCTTAAGCCGGTAAACATACCAGCCAATAGCCCAAGGATTGTGCCGATAATAAATGCAATCCATGGGTAATTTTTACCGGCAAGTTCTCGTTCAGCCTGTTTAGCTTTGATTAAATTTTCTGCGGTTTCTTTTGTCTTCTCTGCCTTTATCTTTAGCTCATCTACAGCATCGGCAAAATTTCTTGCCGCCTCAGCGGTTTCTCTTGCCTGTCTGGCCATTTCTTCTGTGGCGCTCTTAATTTTCTGCCATTTATTTAAATCAGCTATTGCATCAGTAAGGTCTTGATTATATCTTTCTAAATCAGATTTTGCTTTCTCAATCTGGGCCTTTAACCCAGCAGCCCGTTTTGCCTTAACATTCTTATAGTTAGGATTATTAATTACCTGTTTTTTGCCTTGTCCTGAGCAATTGCAGGAGTCGCAAGGAACTGCGTTAATGGTTATTGATTTTATATTTTCCGGTAAAAACCTTAACCGAGCTTTTAATCTCTGTGATACCCGGCCAGGATGTGGACTTTCGTAACGACGGATATTTGCCTTTACATTATCAATACTTATAGTGACCCTCAAGTAGCCTTGCCCCTCTCTTTTATCTTTCTCATTTATCGGCCTATTTAATTCTATTCTTGCTTCATTTTCTAACATTCCACTATAATCCTGCACTAAAATATCATAATATCCCGGGTTACCACCCTTAATAATCCTATCCACTTCATTATCTGCACTGTCATAAGGATTGGGTGATTTTATAATAGTGTTGTACGACGGCAAAGCATAGAGGGTGTTGTCGTCCTTACCCGCTTGAGTAAGATTACTCTTAAGCGTTTGTAATAGTGCTTCTGTTTTGCCTATTGATTCTTTTACTCTATCAACTCTGGCCTGAATAGCATCAACCTTAGCCTGTACCGCTTCAACTAATTTATCAAACTTATCAGCAACTTTATCAAGCCTGTCAGCAACCATGCGCGCTTCAGTTGCTGTTACACCCAATTTTTTAATAATATCTTCTATCGCCTTAATTTTTGCGCGGACATCATCCTCGGCATTTTGCGAATCAACTGATGGCGTTGCCATTAACTTATCAACCGCTGCTTGCAATTGGTTTATTGCTTCATTAGCTTTTTCAGATAACTTAACTGCTTCGTCTGCATTTACCTCTGCTTCTTTGGCTAAATTCTCGGCTTCAATTAGCGATACTTTAGTTTGTTCTACCTTTTCTTTGCCGGGAACTTCCCTTTCTTGTTGCTGGGCAAGCCTTTCATTGAGGCTAGTTTTATCTTTAACTAATTGGGCTTTTTTGCGGCTTAATTCTGCTATTTGCGTTTTTATTTTTCTTATTTGTGATTGAATATGTTCAACTTTTTTAGTACCGCCTACGGATTCGGCCTGTACATATTCATAACGCTGCGTTGCAGCATTTCTTAATCCGGGAAAGATTGCTCCTTTTCCTCGTGAAGCCCTTCCCCTCGACCATCTAGCAAGCAAACCGTTGCGGACATATCCACCGTCAATAACAACCTCTTTTTCTTCCGTCTCTTGAGCTTTTCTTAAACTTTCCTGTAACCTATCTAATCTTCCCTGCAGTTCCGATATTTTCGCAATTATCTCTTGTTGGCCTTCGTCCAAATCGCCCAATTTTTCTTTCAGTACTTCTGTTCCATTTTGCGCATCCTTCAAACTATTGTTTAAAAGCTCTTCTTCTCCCTTTAATTCCTCTACCCTATTCTTAAATTTTTCTGCTTCTGTAGCATAGATTTCGGCTTTCGTTTCCACATTATCAACTGCTTCATCCAAACCTTGTAAAGCTCTTTTTAGGTCTTCTTCTGCGGTTTTTACATCTATTATCGGTTTATTATCACTTTTAGACACTGATGGCTGGTGACGGGTAGCTGGTGTGAGTTTTTTATCTTCGGAAATCTGCTTGTCCCGTGACAAAGTTTTTGCGGGTTGTGCGCTTTTTTCAGCAGCTGGTAATTTTTTCGCTGGCGGACCTATCGCAGGCGGTAACTTAATCTGAGGAGAAATGATAGGCCCTTGCTGAGTAGGTAATTCCAACGATTTTGATGATGTCGGCATAGCCGGCGCTATTGGCCCTTTATCTATCCCTGGCATTACCGGTTTTACTTTTAACTCCGTAGATGTTTGAGCTGGTTTCGTTGGCTCTGCTTCAGGTTGTACTGGTTTAGTTTTAGCTACAGGTGGTTTTGGCTGAGTAGTTTTCGGGGCGGCCGGCCTCGCTACCGATGCTGGGACTGCGGCTTTCGCTTCTTTAGTTGCAGCTTTTCTAGCAGCCAATCTTTCTTCTTTGGCTTCTTTAGCCAATCTTGCCTTCTCAACGAGAGCTTCTTGGGCAGCTTTTTCTGCGTCCACTCTTTCTTGTTGGAGCCTTGCTGCTTCAGCTTGTCTGGCTGCTTCTTCTACGCGGGCTTTTGCGACAGCTTTCATTGCTTCGGCTTGAACAGCCTTTGCAGTAGAAACCGCCTCTTCTAAAGAATCGAATGAATGCTTGCCGGTTTTGTATTCATAGCCTATATAGATACTTATACTCGGGCCGGCACTAGTGGCTCTTGTTTCAGCCATAACTCTGGCCTGTTCTCTTTCTGCCTGACCCATATTTAAGAACTCTTTGCCGCCGACACTGTAAGTAGCTTTTCTTTCTACTTTGATTCCTAAACCAGGATGTTGTGTGTCCACCCTTTCTTGCTCTTTCCGTAAAGCATCTGCGATTTTCTGTCTTTTCTGCTCAATTCTCTCTAGGGCTTTTTTGATTGTCTCTTTTATTTTATCTTTTACTTGGTGGCTAACTCTTTCATCGGTTTTGAAACTATTAATAATTTGTACTGCGCCATCAAAATTTTCATGGTCAACCGCCAAACTCAACGCTTCTTCCCAGCGGCTTTGCAATTGTTCCTGAGCTTTCCGGTCTGTTTCTGCTTGCTTTTCAGCATCTATTTTGCCTCTTAGCTTTAAGCCTCTGGCCGTTGAACCTTCTTTAGATTTAACCGGCTGTGTATTTTCACCAACCTCTAGTTTAACTGCCACCTCAAAGCTTTTGTTACGAGTTTTTTCTGGTTTGCTAACCATTACTTTTTTATTCCTAAGTTTAATTAAAGAATTACCAATAGTCCCGGCTATTTGATCTTTATTTCTTTCTCCTACCATCGTAAGCTCAGGTTTGTTTTGGCCATCTACAACAACTGCAATATAAGGAATACTTTCAACTCCATAACGCTGAATGACAGAAAGGTTACTTTCTTTATCTGCATCAACCCTAACCAAAAACACTTCACCCGGATAATCAGCAACAACTGCTTCAAGTTCAGGAGCAGTTTCTCTGCAAGGACCACACCACGATGCCCAAAAGTCTATTAAAATTACTCTTCCCTTTCCTTCTGCTCTGAGAAATTTATTCAGGGTAGTTAAACCTTCAGCATTAACAATATTGCTGCTTACCCCATCTATTCCGGAAATATCGTCAGCGGCTTGGCCAATATTAGTCAAAACCGGCGAAGCAAGTATCAGCGCTCCAAACAAACCAAGCACAACAGCTTTAAACACCGGACGGGCGGCAAGCCTTCCAAATACAGTAGAAGGGGTATATTTTTCTTCTTTTTCTTCGCTCAAGCCAAAATCCGAATGAATTTTCTCTTTCCCTCCTTCAGTAGTTGATGACAATACCCTCTTAGACCATGCCATATATTCAAAATCATCCGGTTGTTGTTCTTCTTCAACCTGTCCTGTGGCTTCCCCTTTTATTGTTTCTCGAATAGTGCTCCAATTTAGGTCAGATTTCCTTCTTTCTACCTCGGGCTTCTGCGCTTTAACAGCTTTGCTTATCAGCCAAATGGCCGTAACGGCCGCTAAAATAATTAAGGCCAATTTTGCCCACAAAGGCATTGTGGCCACAGCTACCGGTTTTGCCGCCCCCATTAAAAATGGTGTGATCCCTGTTAACATCAACGCCGAAATTTTGCTATGGACTGCTTGTCCTGAGCGAAGTCGAAGGATGGACTGTGAACTATCGACTGCCTTGGCGCTGCCGCGGCCAACCGCCATAGCCTGATCTACTGCAGATTGATGGGCATAGACAGGAATCCCCTCTAATCTGCGTAAATCTGCGTTTCTTTCAATCTGCGCTAATCTGCGTCCCTCAGCTGAGATTAATATTTCTGACGTGATAGACTGGAGCGGCTGAGTAACACGCCTCAATTGACCTTTTGATATTTCCGGCCTCAGCTTCATCAAGGAGCTTGAAGTTCTCTCTAATCTGCTGTTTAACATCACCATAGGAGTTGATAAGGTAGTTTTCAATCCTGCCCCTACTGTCTCTTGCTGAGGCAAAAATCGTGCCGTCAGTTGTTCCAACCACGAAATGAGTGAAGATAAGTTTAGTAACCATGACAAACCTCCTTTTGATTCGTATAGTGTATGTCGTATTTCGTATGTCGTTAAAGTTGCACTGGAGGCCCCCGTAGGGGTTTGGGGGGAGGCGTGGGAGCCTCCTGCAACTTTATTTCGTATGTCGTATATCGTATATCGTATATCGTTAGGTAAGGAAAGGATAGAAGAAGCCGCTTTACTAAGAGAGCTTTCTCCGCCTACACGCCGAGATTCCGCCACGGAAGAGCTTCGACGGGCAAGCATAGATAGACCCTTAGCAAGCGGCATTATACTTATTCGTGGAAATTTGCGTTTTATGTCTGCAGGTAAGGAAGATACAAAAGACAAGATTTTTGTAAACTTGTAGCTTATAACATCTAACTTGTGACTTTTTACAGGCGGAGCAAGGCTGTTGGCATTATAATAAGAAGACGAATCTCTTGCTTTTGCAAGATTAGTTAATATATTAAAAAGCTTTACTACTCTCTTCGGCAGAATTATCTTTTTGCTTGCCGAAGCGCCGCCATTACCTGAACCTTTGCCGTTTCCAGAACCTTTTCCGCTGCCCGGAGCTTTTGAGTTACCGGACATACCACTAGCGCTTCCGGACGCAGTCTTCGCACTTCTAAAACCGGCATTTTCGCCTGATTTTCCTTGTAAAGAGCCTATTTTTCTTCTAATTTGACCAATTTTACGGCCAATAGTTACAAAATCAGCTTTGATTTTACCCTCTGTTGCCTTGATCCATCGCTGCGCAAAGGTAATCGCGCGACGGACCAACCCGACACCCGGCGAACCTGGGCCATTTATATAATCAAAACCTGACCGCTTGTTGGCTTCTGTTGACGATAAGTCAAAGGTTGTGCTCCAAATAGCTTTGCCTACCGGAGCCGCATAAGCATCGGCAACGGTAAACATTCCTTTTATGCCTTCATAAAACGTATTTGCTGCTCCTAATATTAATATTGTCATTGGCTTTGGCCCGCCTAAAGGAGCGCTTGGCGGTAACGGCAATGTTATGGGCCTGGTTAAAGGCGGCAAAGCAAATGGCATACCTGTATCATATATTATGGGTTTTTCCGGGCCCAAAGGCGTTGCTGAAGTAACTATCGAAGAGCCTACCGGGCTTTGATCAGCTTGATTTAGGCCTAAAGCCTCATCTACGTTTATGCCTAAATCCCGGGCTTTTTTCGCCGCCTCATCCATATTATGTTTTGCCGTACTTAAAGACAAGGCTCCTTTTTCGCCTTTTTGGGAAGCTATATAATCAGAATAGGCATTTTTTAGTGACTGTCTAGCTGACATTCGCTCAGCACTCTCTGCCATATTATGAACTGTACCGGCGGCATCGGAGCTAGCAACATCAACCGCACCGGTTCTGGATAAAGCCTCAGTTAAACCGTGCTCTAATTCTGCTAAACCGGCATCTTGAGCTAAATAGACAGTGTAAGAACCGTCACCGTTGGCCAGAGTAATTTCTTTATCGCCGCGAGAAGTAAGTTGTTTAGCGCTTAATCTCACAACCTTTACCGGAGCGATTGCTTCAAACTTATTAGCCCTCTCCTGTATATATATAGGTAAGGAGATTTCTTCAGATTCTGCAATCACCTGTTTGGCTTCATCAATATCTTTTTGGGCCATTCTTCCTTTTTGCCCGGCACCAGCGGCAAATGGATCATCGTCGGACAAAGTTGTTGTATGAGCGCCTTTCTTTGGGCCAGTTTCAGGTAATCTTTCTGACGGCTGAAAAGCCGCTCTTTCTGCTAAAACTCTCTCCACCAAAGCTTCAAAAGAATCCGGGGGCACTTCTCCATAAAGTTTATCGTCTAAATCGGTTACTTTAGATAGGAGCTCTCTGAACTTATCTAAAATTCGACCTTCAACCTCCACGCCTTTGTTTTTAGCTTCACCGAAGACAGACTTTAATTCCTTATGTAAATCTAAATCGGGGTAACCTGCTGAATCTTGCCGTTGACGCTCAATATCATCTAATACTTCCTCAATATATTCAGTCCAATAGACGCTCTCATCTCTTTCACTAGCTGTCAAATTGCCCTCTTGTGCTTTTTTATTTCTTATCTGCTCAGCAACCTCAGAAAATTCTTCAGCATCACTGTCAATAAACTCATCCGGCGTAAACTCACCTAAAATAGCTTCACCCCGGCGTAACAATTTGCCTAAACCGACAGCTTTGGCGATGAAATCTTTTTCTGGCATATCCTGGATTTGAAGAACTTGCGGCAAGTCTTCTTCTTCGCCCAGAACTTCGAATTCGCGTAGAATTTCTGTCCTGGCCGCGGCGCTGTCCCTAAATGTATCATTTCCTTCTATAGCTATGCCCAGCCAGCGCATAAGTGAATTTAATTCGGCTAAATTACTCCGGTACGCGTCATCAGATAAACTCTGGCGAATATCCGTTATTCTTTTCTCGGATTGTTTAATAGCTTTTTGTATATCCGAAATTTTTTGTTTCAGCTCTTTTTCTCTTGTAACCGCCTCAAGTTGCTCATCAGCTGCTTCTGAACCATAGAATGAATCTATAGCGACAGGTTCCATCGCTTTTTCTGCCAGTTGCCTTTCTATAGCTTCCTGCTCTTTCTCTAACCGTTTTTTTGCATCAGCCCAAGCTCTGCTTTCTAATCCTTCTTCTCTCAAGCTCTGCCTTGTGCTGGTGTAAATACTTAATTCTGCATCCAGCCAATCTTTATCTTGCAAGGACATGTTAGCCTTTAGCGCCTTCACAACTTCTTCTATCCGCCAATCTAACCAAGCTTCTACACTAAAGACTTTAATGTCCTTTGCTTTTTTATCTTCGCCTCTGTACAATTTCAATCCTGCATCTGTATCTCCAATAAATTTAACATCCATAGCTCGTTGGAAATTGGCCAATTCTTTCTTAATATCTTCAAGGCTTTTATCTTTCCATTGATTAAGAAATTCTATGTCCTCGCCGGCTTTCTGAGTTTCATCATCTAAAGCGCTTCTAACCGCCGGTAGATAAATATCCCTTATAAAACTATCTTCTTCCTCGTGGGCTTTTCCTATAAGCTTTTCTATATTCTCTTGGGCTTCTGCTAAAGCTTCTTCTCTTTCTTTCAGCAGTTCAGCCACGCTATCAGAAACAGCCTGTTTATGTTCATCGTTGTCGCTGCGATTAGGGTTATAATCCGTCAGCTTCTTAACCTTTTGATTACGTAATTTGCCTGAAAGAGTGTCTTTTGATTTTTGCTTGACTTCCTCTAAGGAAAAATGCAGTAATCCTTTCGGTAAACTTAACCGCCCATCATCCTTAAACTCCCGCTTATAAGCACCTTCTAATTTTCTTACCCAATTAATCTGTTCGCTTAGTCCACTCTCATTGACAGAAGGATTAATAAGCTCAAGAATCCGCATTACTTCATCTTTCTTTTCTCCACCCAGTAGAGCCTCTAATTCGTCTATGGTTTCTATATCCATTGACGGCATTTCCGAAACGCCTTTCCCGTAATTATCTTTAGCATAGGCCATCTTGATTTCATTTATGGCTTCGCCATTAGCACCGGCACTGCGATAACCGTTAAGACTTGAATTAACATACATCAGGCTTTCTAAAAAAGTTTCCGAGTCAGTTCCATTTAATATAACATCCGAATAGGCACGTAATTCTTTTTGCTTGCTGCTTACCTGTAAATCCTTATCTAAAGCATGTCTTGTCTCATGGCGCAATACTGACATTGTTAATAATTTTTCTACCTCTTTTTGTGTAACCCTACCTTCACCTCCATTGAGCTTGCGCCATTGTCCGGTATATTCGCTATTTTTTTCTTCATTCAAAAATGCGGCAATATTGCCAGCTGTTTCCTTTATCATCTCAATAAAGATGCTTATTTCATTATTGTGCGGATTATATTCGCCAAGCTTATCAGTATTGCCATTCTTCACTTCAACTTGGACTTTCCTTGAACCGTCAACATCAAGCATAGAAGTTTGTTCTGCCCCGCTTAAAACCCTCTCTGCTAACTCCTCTAACTTATCATCTACACCTGCTAACTCCTCCAATTCTCCGGTATCAGCCAAGCGAGCTAACCGAACGGCAGACCGCATACCTTCAATTAAATTTTCTACGCCTGTGGAACCTAAATTTGCGGTATCCATATGCAATAAGCTGTTAACATCAGTGCCGGAGAGCTGGCTGAAAAGTCCTGCCTTAGCTTTAGCCGCCTGAAAATCGCTTCGTACACTGCCGGCACCATTTATTCCTGCAAGGCGCGTGAGTTTTCTTTCGGATAAACTGTTAAAAGCTCCCAATAAAAGCAAGCCGCCTCCGCTGTTATAGCCCATAGAAACTATATTGCTAATAGAAAATGCACGTAGGCCTTTAAAAAATCCTCTTCCGAGCAAAGGTGTTGGATGTGCAGTAGCCCAATTTATACGTTTCTGTAATTTGTTTATACGCTCTTCTATTTGTTTCACATTGCTGAGGGCATCTTCATATTTATTATTTTCTAAAGAAGCCATTATTATCCTGTTTAATAAATATTTTAAGTAGTCTATATTTTGCTTATCTTCGGTAACAGACATCCACCTTTTAATTCTTAAAACGTTCCAACCGCGTATTTTTTTATCTGCCGACAACCCATATCTTTCCTGCATTTTGGCGGCTGCAGCCAAGCCTCTGTTAATAGAAAACCTGTCGGCATTGCCTGAGCCGCTTAACCTTATTAATGATGTCCGTAGGGCTTCTCCTTGTGAATCGATTTCGTTTTCATCCAAAGGCCCCCTGCGGTTTCTCCATATAGAGATACCTGCTACTAATGCCAATCCGCCAAATGCCAACAGCGTAGGAATGAGATAATTTTCTCCTGAGTCTGGCTGGTTAGGCATATCTTTGAAAGCCTGGTTTAAAGCCAATGGCAACAATGAAAGAGCATAGCTAGCTGATGTTGTTGAAGGATAGAGCGAAGATTTATACACTTTTTGCTGCAGCCCTTTTACATATTTATCAAGCTGGCTGACACTCATATCGGAAACTTTTTTGATTGCCCTACGAGAAAGGATAAGACGATTCTGGCGGTCATTGATAAATCTTGCAACAAGGTTATCGTCCTTATCTGATTCGGCCTGCCGTCCAAGAGCCCAGTTTAAGCCTTCAGCTAAAGCCTGCTTCACTTTTCCGTCACGAAACACCATGCCAGAGACGAATTCCGTTGGATAACTCATAAACACATCTCCGACCAAACCGTCGGCCTGCAACCTTTTTTGTGTTCCCTGGTCTAAAACAGCAAACCCTCCGGATATAGCTTCAAGGCTGCCAAAAGAAGAAACAGCGGGATTCATTAAAGCTGCGGCTAAATCAGCCGTATCACGACGCTGTTGTATAGTCATTGTTTTATTCTGGAAAGCTTCGTTTATGATATCTATTGCCTGCTGGGCATATTGGGGAGCGGATAGGCCTTTAGCTAATTTGCTATTTGATCCGGTTATAGCGGTTTGAATATCTGTTAATACCTGGTTTGCTGATGCATTAGGAAAGTATGCTTTTACAGTTTGAAATAATTCAGGTGAACCGCGTGTACCATTAGAAAGCATAACGGTATCCATCTGCCTGTATATTTCGGCTTTATCTTCAAAAGACAATTTATCACTCCCGGAAGCTTTTCGCGCGGCTTCGACTGTTTCTAAAGCCTTATCCACGGTCTTTGAAACCCTGGCACTTCTTGTAATATCTCCTTGAACCTGGACAGTGCTTGAAAGCACTGTTTTAGAAAAGCCATCAAATATCCTGGCAACATCAGCGATACTGTAAGCGTCTGAAATAGAATTTTTACCGGTTGTGCCATTTTCATACACCGTGCCGCTAACAACCTTAGCCGCTTCCGCTTTTAACCAGTTTGCCTGCGCCCGGCTGATAGCCGATACTTTACCGCCGGCTTCTTCTATGCGCCCTAATATGTGCTGTGAATACTCAGCGATATCCTTACTTACTTTCCTGATTCTGTCTTCCCCTTTTACATTATAAGGAGATGCTTCTAGATCAGCTATATACTTATGTTGTATAACTTCATTGAATATATTTTCTATGTATTGCCGTTCAACAGGATTGGCGGCCCGGCCAAGCATTTCTTTCAATGGCTCAATGAGCTGGCGCGAGTAACCTGCCTCTCGGGCCTGATGCAAAAGAGCCTGAGAAGTCTTAATAACTTCTAATCTCTGAGAATTTCTTAACAACTCTTTTGTCTTTTCCCTGGAGCCTCCCTGTTTACCTGCGGTAGCTTGATGTATTCTCAGTAAATATTGTCCGGAGCTGGTAATATCCTTTATTTCTTTCAAAGTCCCTCTATCAGTATTATTGATATTCAACAAGTTATCTCGATCATAAAAAACTACTCTCTGGCCTGACTTAACTTTATCGCGGTCGTTTCTGTTGATTGCCTGAAGAAGCTGTGACTCTGGGAATTTTTCACCGTCGGCAATAATTAAATCACGGCCAACCCTGACACCATCTTTAACTTTATCTTCAAAACTATATCCTGTGGCAACTCGAATATTAGCTAAAACAAACTTACCGGCATTTTCTGCCAAAGAAAGGCTAACTATATCATCAGGTTTTTTACTGCCATATACTACCTCAATTTCCTTATCTTTAAATCTTTCTCTTATCGCCAGTTCCAACTTAGTCATAAGCTTTGGGTCTTCCACTATAAGCAGCAGCCCATTTTCCTTATTGGGCCTTGCTTCTAGTCTTTTCATAATCTCACCAACTCTGTCTTTTGAGCCAACCCTGACCACCTGTGCATCAAACTTTGTCTCGCTAATACGCTCAACCGAGCGCCCTAAATTCATTCTTAATAACATCTCTATGCCTTCGGGCGTACCGGTAAAGCCTAAAGTCGAAGCCGTAGGCTTAAACTTCAGCATTTCCGATAAAGTAGCTTGGTTCAACGTCCGGGTGGTAGATAAATCCTTGATTTTTAAGCCCTCTTTTTCTCCTAAATAAGCTAAATAAGCCGGGTCGCTTAATACACGGTCTGCCTGCTCAACTCCGCCTTCCCAAGGAATAATATCCGTTTTGCCTTTTCGCTGCCCAACACCATAATCTACGCCAAAGCGGCTGCGCTCAGCACGTATATAAGCGTGAGCTAAATACTCATTTACCCCTTCTGCCTTCATTGCTTTTTTTGCCGCTTTGTTAACCACAAATTCACCGCTTTGTTTATCATAATAAAGGCCTGGCTTACTTTGAGACTTAAGAATCTCCTTCTTATCGGTGTTATTTTCATTTTTGAATAAAACATCCCGCACAAACTTACCGGCTCTATCCAGCTCAGCTTGTATAGCTTGTGTTCCCGCGCCTTTTTTATCTAAAATCCCCGCCAACTGTTCAATAACAGATACCTCGCCGCCGCCGACGATGTAACTGCTCCTATCGGAAAGCGGAACGTGAATTTCATCTACGCGTATGCTATCTTGGTTGTAAACGCGCTGTATGAAATCCCGATCAGCGCTGTTACGCAGATGGCCCAGAGTCGGGTGGTCAAAAACAACAATCAACGAATTGTTTCTCAAGGCGTGTTTTACTTTTTGAGAGTTACTGCTCCAGTTACGACCATCAACAAGCTTTAATCCGAATTTTTCTAGTAATTGGTTTATTACAGGGTCCTTCATCATCTTATCGACCTCACCCGCACGCACAACCCAAAGCTGATTAGCTTCGGGAAACATCGCCTTTCTCATAATCATTTCAACTGCTCCGCCTACAGTCTTACCGCCGCCGGCTTCTAACCCAACATTTTTATCTCCCAACAAGGAAAGAGCCATGCGGACTTGTTCTAAACCTTTCTTTCCGAATTCTTGCAATTTAGCTGCTCCTAACTCTTTACCTATAATAGCATAAGCTTCATCCATAATCAGGCGTAAAGCTTTTCCTACCTGTTCTCCGGTAACAGGTTTGCCGTTTTCGAATATATTTTCGATACCTTTTTCTCTACCACCGTTTTTAAATCCCTTAACAACTTCACCTAAAAATGCACTATGGTCGGTGCCTTTCTTAAGTTCTAACTCTAGAGTGCCGTTTCTAACATTTAACAACAAGTTTTTCGCATCTTTACTTTCTAACGTAAAAACTTCTTTTAAAACACTACGGCGTTGAAAATAGTCACCTACCCCTTTATCTTCCTTGAATAGTTTTACTGGATTGCCTTGACTATCCTTAAGTTCAATTACGCCTTCTTTATCATACTGGTTTTTATACTCTTCCCACTTTTTCCATCCGTCTTTATTGAATTTGCCGTCTTTACCAAATATTTCGCCATCAAGATTACGCAGGCCTATTTGTATGCGTATATCGCTGGTACGCACCCCGATCCTGCGGCCGTCTTTTAATCTAACTTCAATGAGCCCTTTATCTCTAACTGTATAGTGCCTTAAAAGCTCACCCTGGTCAGCCGCTTTATTCAAAATATAGTTCATAGCTGTTTCTCTACTGGGTATACCAAGCAAAGGGTTGTCACTTATATATTCAATTGCCCCAATCTTTTCAGTCCTAGCTAATTCCCTGTCAATAATTCTTTGCCGAGGTGATATTGCTCTGGCTTTCGCTTTATTTTCACTCTTTTCTATATCGAATTTGTATCTTTTATTGACAAAATCTTCGGCAGTAGAGGCTACTTTATCTTTTAGCAGGCCATACTCTCTATCGCTCACCCCTTTTAATACACCTTCATTAAAAGCTTTGACGGCCTTAAGCCTGTTTATGTTAGCCTGCCGAGTCTTTACATCCGCGGGGGATAATTCTTCCTGGTTTTTGCGGGCATCCTTGAGTCCTTTTTCTAAAGTTGCTATACCGGCTTCCTCGTTTCTGACTGAATCTACGTAACTGCTTGCGGACCTGCTTAATTGTTCTCTGCCGAACCCGGAGATAGCATCCAGCCTTTCGCCGTTAGGCAAGCGTAACTTATTGTATGGATCTAATTCTCTAATTATTTCCCTTCGTGAATCTGAACCTCTTTTACCACGATCGCCTCCAATGCTTTTATTTGCCAAAGCTGTTCCTAAAAACTTCCTATCTCCCGACAACAGATTATCCGCAATATTATAATCCTGTTTAACAGGGTTTTGCCTGCCAAATTTTTCAGCAACTCTCTGCGCTAATTTATCGCGGTCAAAAGCACCGCCTCTTGCGCTTGCGCCAAAAACCTGTGAAGTCAACCTGCCTACTTGCTCGCCTGTCAATTCTACGCTCGTCCGGATTCTATCTCCTCCAGGCAGTGTGATTTCCGCGTCTTCTAACCTGAATGTTGCCTTTCTTTCCGATTCTGAAACTTTACTTAATCCTTCAAATAGCTCTCTTAATGATTCACTCGAGAAACTGCTCTTTTCTATAAAAATCTTGGCTATGTCGCGGTCTCCGATACTATTTTTTAAACCAGTTATTCTTTCTGTAATATTTGGCAAGTTACCAGCATCTACTCTGCCTAAACCGCGCTTACTTCTTATTGAATTATAATTATCTAAAGCGGTTTTCGCCAAAGATGCCGCTTTCTCCTGGCCAAAAGCGCTTTTTACCATATTCTCAGCCACTTCCCAATGGGCTTCTCTAAGCTTAATGTCATCATTTCGGCCGTCCGCAAGCCATAAATTGTGCGCTTGATGTTCTGTTAAAGCCCTTTGCCAGCCGTCTCTATCACCTATGAGTGCCTTATCTCTGGCATTTGATAAATGTTCCATACCTTTATATACATCTTTAGCAAAAGCCCAGTCACCATCAGGAGTTTCCCAATCGGCTCTTTTTCCGCTTTTTACTCTTGCATCATAATGAGCCTTGGCTAATGCTTTAACTGCTGAGTCTCCACTCAGCTCTCCTGACAAAATCCGCCTGCTGATATCCTTGGCTGCATCCGAAGACATGCCTTTTATTCTCTGTTCTAAATAATTTCCGCCTTTATCTTCGTGCGCGCGCTGAATTTTTGCTGTGGCGCTATCTATTGACTTAACAAGCTCTCCGACTCCTCCAGCACTTCTAATTCGCTCAAAAGTCCTTCTTATCTCCGGCATAGCTTCAGCCGGTTTATCAACTCCCTTGCGGGCGGCTTCTACTACAGTTTTGGCATTATCATACTGCACTCTTGGGTAAATCATTAACAACGCCCAGCCTAAAGCAGACCTTTCCTCACCACTAAAAGCAGCATCTTTATACAATGATAAATCGGCCTTAGGATTATGCCCTGATGCTGTGTCCCAATACAAGCCCGCCCGTTCAATTACTTTCAAACCTCTTTCTATTCCAGTAACTGTACCGGCAACAAAAGTTAAATCTATTGATTCTGTTGCCAGCATCGCCGGGAAATTTCCCTTTTGGGCCGCAGCTTTAAGGCTGCTGATAAAAGATTCTTTAGCATCAACTTTTCTCATTATTTTTGAAAAAGATTTCTCAAGGATAGCATCGTTGGGCTGGCGCATAAAAACTTTTATCAATGGGCTGGTAAATTTACCGTGTTTTGCCGAAGCCAGCCACTGCCGGCGGTTATCCTGACTGAAAAAATTCGCGTAAGAAAACGGCTGGTATCCATGCTCATCATCGCCCTGCCTGAACGATGAAGACACATTATGAACCTTCCCCGTGCTGTCTTGAACTTTTAAATTGTCCCAACCAACTATACGCTGGTTTGTTAAACTCTTATTTCCGGTCACCAAGCCCCAACCGTAATCTGCGCTTTTCTCTATTGCCCCAAAACCGGTATCCCAAACCGGAGTTGCCGCCTGCATAACCATAGAAACAAGCGGCCACTTTAGCGCGCCCTCGACCGCATCAATTTGTAATTGCGCCATACCACTGCCTTTAAAAGGCAAATTTATCGTTTTCAGCCAGCCTGTTTGCAATTCTTTAACTTCTGCGCTGCCATAGCCTTCAAGGTGCCTGGCTACTCCCTTTATATATCTTACTCCATTAGGCGAAACCGCGAACCTGGCCAGTTCTCCAAACATGGCTCCCTTAAGCCCGCTGACAAAGATTTCTCCGGGCGTAACCTTGCCGTCTTTTTGAAAATTCAAAAGAGCAAAGTCTTTGGCTACATTGAGTCCGGCACCGCCGCCAGCGATAATCGCATGACGCCCTAAATATTTACCAGCTCTTGGGAATGTTGTCTTCCAAGTATTACCTGCAAATAGACCCTTACCTTTCACTAAAGTATTCCTTACTGCCGGCGAGGCTAAAAATCTGGCGTATCCGGCCCACATAGCGGTTTCAACCAAGTCTTGGGACGTAAAGTCAGAACCGGTTAACCTCTCTATTCCATATCGTGTCCCAACAGCTGTTCCCGCCCAAACAATAGTAGATACTCCTTTTGAAGCCCATTCCATCGTTTTGTTAAAAAATCTATTATTTAAACTGCTTTTATAGGCAGGATTAAAAGCAAAATTAAGCGCCTTCATTGTGTAGCCTTGGCTAAATCTTTGTAAACTTCTCAGGCTGTTTAACTGAGTCTTAAGCCTTGCTATACGCCCGGCAGATTTCATTGTTTTAGCTTTATTTAAAAGGCTTGTAGTTCGAGCAATCTGTGCTTCTAAATTAGCAAATTTTGAAAAAGCGTTTGCTGCTAGTCCTGCGCCGGTAAAAACACCACCAAAACCCGCGCCGAGCGTTGCTCCGGCCTTTGGATTATAACTACCTATAAAATCAAATTTTCCGGTATCCTGATTATCAAAATTCCATCCAACAAAACTCTTTATAGTAAACCAAGACAACTCACTCCATAACCTATTTTGTAAATACGGTTGATAAAGAGCATGATTAACGGCTGTATCAATGGCACCAAAAGTCATCGCAGTCCTACCGGCTCCAAGCGCTATCTTGCCGACTGTTGGCAGAACTCCTGATGCAGTAGGAGTTATCCTTGCCATTGCTCCGCCAGCTGCTGCTGCCGCGGTTATTGTCGCAAAAACTAAAGCGTTTTGTTTATAGCTTAAAACATCTCCGTTAACTGCCAAGGAGCCCAGATTAACCACACCAGTCCCTGCAACTCCAACTTGCAACGACCTCTGCAAGCCGGCCCCAACCGCTGGTATCTTACCGGCACCATATATTAAAGCAGGTAAGATAACTGCGATAGTAGTATTTGTAAACATATTCTGAGTTAAATCATTACCTTTATAATAATTATAACCGGCAGTGCCCGTCGGAGCAGTTAATAATGCGGCAACTGTATATCCCGCCCAAGTTTTAGCTGCTACTGAAGCATTGGGTAAAATTTTTGCACCGATAGCAGTAAAAGGCCTGCCAACATTTGTTAATATTCGGCCAGCGCTTCCTGCTCTGCTAAGAGTGTTTGCGATAGCCCCCTCGGTTCCAACAAACGGTCCTAACACAATAGCTGCTGTTGTTGCCGCATCAAAACCTGCCCGGCCATCAAACCAACAACCGCTTTGCCAATTCTTATTAGGATCCGTGCCTAAACCATACTGCCAACCAGCACTTCTCCAATCCTCCCCCCACGCTAATATATCCATAGCAGCGTTGTCGTACCCGAGCAACTTTGCTCCTCCGTATCCACCCCAGCTGACTATTTCGGCAACAGGAGAGGTAAGTATTCGGGTACCCCGGATAAAACTATATTCTATATTAGCTAATGTTTCACCTACATTGTAAGATATGGTGCCAGTTATAGCCTCTTCCGCAGCTTGACGCTGGCTCGCCAGCCTTTGAAACAAATCAACTGTCTGCTGCATCACCGCAGAATCTTTACCTAATATGCTCGCTGCGAATTCAGCGTTTTCAGCCCATTTTTGGTTAAAGATAGCGAGTGTTTCTCTATTAACTTCGTAATCAGGCCGATATTGCCAAAACACTGAATATGCCGCGGATTCTACTTCCGCGTTTGCTCTGTATGCAGCCATATCCGCGCTTTTACGGTATGCTTCTCCGTACGCTTCATACAAAGACGCACCTTTTTTGTTTTCACTTTGAAGAATACTTAATAAATTAGTTGCTATTTGTAATTCCGCGTCCGCTTCCACTTCATTGCTTTTTGCCTGAAGGTAGCTTTTCTCAACTGTTTCCATCGCTTCACGTCCAACGAATAAATGATATATGGTGCCGCTAGCCCAAGCACCCCAAGAATCAAAAACTTCATCGTAATTTTTTTGGGCAGCTTTCATGCTTTTATTTGCGGACCTCCAATGAGTATAAGCTCGTCCATTCCACTGCTTAGCAACATCAAGCTGTAATTTCGCTAGCAGCTCTTTTGCTTCTGAATTTTTTCCTGCAAGAAGGCTGTCTTCTATTGCTTTAGCTCTAAGCCGGAAACTATCCCTGTCTTGACCTTCCAGCTGATTGTGCTTGTTGTCAATAATACTTTGTAAAACCCGCAAAGATTTAGCCATTTGAGCTCTGTTTTCAAAGTGTTTTTTCAAAGCAACTTGCATATCATCTTTAGTGGCATTTTTCCCAATATTTAGTTTGTTTCTTAATTGCTCAAAAAATTGCTGAGGGGTTGTTTTATCTATATCTATACCCATAGCCCTTGCTAATTCAGCGTTATCATGACGAAAACCTATAAGATTTTTCTCATATTCCGCTCTTAAAACACCGAGTTTCTTTGTCCCTAGCAAAAGTTCTTTCCCTGTAGCTAAGTTCCAGCCTCGACCTTGACTATCTAAAGCAATATTGCCGTCAACGGCTACAAATTGCAATTCACTGTTTTTAAATAATATTCGTTGGCTCTTTACTTTGCCTTCGGCGTCTATAGCAACTATTCTTTTAAAGTCACCTCTTCGTAATATCGAAAGTTTCTCTCCTCCGCCCAGGTCTTTCAGCTCTACGGAAAGCCGTTTACCGCCGGCAAATTCATTAAGAATATACCTGCCTTCTGCCTGCTGCCATTCACCTTTGGAGTTCTGGTTCATTATTTGCGGGACATCCGAGCCGTTCGCCTGGAAAATTCCTAAAGCGTTATTTTCTCCTAAAGAAAGGTAGCTTGTGTTTTCCGCTTTTGGATTAATCACTAAAGACGTGCGGGTGAGTTTACCGTCGGGGCCAATAGTTGTAGAATAGGCAAGGCCCTTGGTTGACACATCAAAAGAACCGTCTTTATTTTTGGTGGGAACAGGTATGTTTGTCCATTGGGCTAAATTGCTTAAGGCTAAAGAGTTTATATCCAACTGATTGATTGACATATTCCCCTGTTTATCAATTTGCGGCTGGAAAATAAATCCTGTTATACCGCTGGCAGCGTTAATCCTCCATTTGTTATCCTCGCTTATCACCGAACCTTCCAGCTTTCCTTCTAAATTAAGACGGGGATGGATGTTGCTTTCGGTTATCCGCGGCGAAGACGCTGAAGCATCTTTACCAGCTGATTTGCTTACCAATTCCGGAATCAACGAGTCTCCTTTAGCAACTAAAGTAGCTACCTGGCTGAATAGTTGCCCATCTTTTCTGTATTCTGTTATGCCTACATCTATGATTTCTCCTCTCTTGATAACTTCGCCCAACTTCTGACTGTAGCTTCCCTGGGCATAAGATAAATCCCAATCTGTCGTAATATTTTTCTGGGGGGTGTTTGCCTGAAGAAAACTGTCGGTTTTACTTGAGATGTTATCGGCGGTAACATTATCCGTTTTAAACATAGTTACGACATCAAGGCGTTTAAGTTTTCCTTCTGTTAAAACTCCACTTTTATCAAGCTCTGAAAAAAGAATAGGTTTTTTCTGGGCATAATCTTTAATAAACGCCGCGTCGCCATAGAACCTTCCGCCTTCGCCAATTCTCAAGAAACCCTTCTGGTTTGCTTGCACTATATGCCCCAGCCAGGTATCAGGAGAATAATGGACGCCGTAATTTTTATCAGCATATTTAGCGCCTGATTCTTCGACAACATTAAACCGCGGAGTCTGCTTCCACACCGCACCATCAGAATAAGTGGGAGAAAAGTCGGCTTTGAAAATAGGCTGCCCTGTTCGGCTGTCTCTTCCTATAGGAGAAAACAACATTCCGGCGCTCCCTTCATGAATATTGATAGATGAGCCGTACTTAACCGGGGAAATCCAATCTAACACAATATCTTTTCCTAAACCGGCAGCACCCGAATGCGTATTCTGCTGCATTTTATCAATATCTGAGGAAAGAAGGTGAGAGTGAGAAAACATTATAGTATTCGAATCAGTAATATATTTGAGGCTTCCTAACGCCGGTCCGGTTAGCAATTTACCTTTAGAGAAATCAATATCAACCTGCAGTGTATTGCGGGCAATTTCTTTAACCCGTGTTCTGCCCGGGTCTATATTATCTAAATTAATTCCTAAAGTTTTACCGAGCCAAGCGGATAAATCAGCCCGGCTGGTTCCCTCTAAAGTCTGGCGTATGTTGCCGGCGCGATGAGCGTATGAGGTAATGTTTTTACCTTGAAAGACATTCTCAGAAAGCATAGTAGTATTATTAAATTTAGTAGTCAGCTTTACACCCGCGGCCTTATCATCAAAAACAAGCCTTTCTGTACGGGCCTGGAATCCATTGATAAGCCTGCCGGGCAGGATTTTTCCTTCAAGTGAAAGGCTATTCTGGCCTAATCCGGCACCGACGAGTTCGCCGTTTTCAACCTGAACCCTGTTGAGATTAATTCCTACCCCATTCTTTAAAAGTACTGTATTGGGGTTAAGCGTAGAGTCTAATAGAGATTTCATGCCTCCGTCAGCAAAAACATTTTTCTTAATAACCGGGCCCTTACCCTCAAGAGTTAGCTGATTAATCCTACCGGTATTATTTTTTATGTTTAAATGTTCTGTGGGCAAAGTTGACATAAGCCCGCTGGTAATTGTGCGGGATATTTTTTTGCCGCTTACATCCATAGTAGAAATGCGCCATAGACCACCATAAGCAGAATCACTTACAAGGCGATATTGTGAATTGCCTTTAGGATGTACAGTAAAAGCACTTTTAAAATCTTCCCCAAAAATACGGGAGCCTCTGTCTGCATTAGAAGGTTTGCCAAACCCTCCCGTATTAGAAGGTTCAGCCAGAAAATGCGTCTTGTCAACAATCGTTTCTTTAACTATTTTTGGCTTATTAGTAGAGAAATGAGAAGAATTCTCCCAGTTAATATCCGGAGTATTAAAACCATCGGCGCGCATTTTAGCGGCATTATTATTATATTGACGCGCTACTGCTGAAGGACTCCATATGTTCCAAGCATTTTCAGTACCGTGCTTAGTCCAGTCGTAAGTTGCTACTGTTTTACGGCCGGCGGCCAAACCTACGAATAATCCACTGCCGCTTTTTACCAGTGAACCGGACTTATTCTTTTTTGCGTCGTCATTGAATGGTAAATGAGCTAAAGAGTCACCAACTCTTAAACCTAAGAACGGCTGTAAAGGTGTTGTGTGGGCCTTGCCGCTCATATTCCTGAACTCTGTCCCAAGGCCTGAGGTATTAAGTTTGATTTTGCCGAATTCATTGCCGGAAGAGGTTCCGGAAAGTTTAGTTAAGTTATAATTTACATCTTGTAAAAATGTAAGCTGGGCATTTCTGCCTTTTATTTTTATCCCATTGCCGGCGTCAAGCTCCCAACCGCCTGATATTTTTACCTGGTTCGTTTTTTGGTTCAAAGGGCAATTAGGGCCGCTGCATCCGGAATCTTTCTGCCCCAGTTTATCTAACCCTGTAAGCTGGCTAAAGCTGTCAGAAATGGTTCCAAAAGCAGTATTGCCCATAAACGGATTTGAAGGATCAAATTTCTTTAAATAATCGTAAGCAACGTAAACTCTGCCTTTACTAACCGCGGCCCAATTGGTTTTTAATTCAACAAAGGGGTTAGCCGCGGGCGTTTTATTTATCGCCATAAAAACATCCCCTGTCATTTGGCTCTTGCCAATTGAGAATTCCTGATTCGCGGCCAAGCGGCCTATTGAACCATAACCCATTATCCCCTGTTGCTGCTTGGATAAACTGTGCATATGAGGAATGACCAGCTTATCTTTGTATTTGCTGAATGGCTGGACTCCGGCGCCGCTGCGGGCCATAAGAGTATTCTGAAAGTTAGCCCCGAAAATTTTAGGGTCAAAAATAGTATTGCCGGCTAAAACTTCTAACCCGGTTCCTAAACCGGCAGGTTTAACTGCTAACGGTGTATCCCAGCCTTTGCCAGAAACCATTCCTTGAGTTAATCGCCCGTTAGCTCCAAATTGAGACACGGTCATATTGACCCTGCCCATATCCCGCACAATGGGGTTCCATATAAATTGATTGTTTTTAGAAAAAGTAAACTGGCTAAAACTGCCTAATTGATGGTCAACTGATTTCCAATACTGGTTTATTCCGGGCGCTCCGCCTGAATAACTATTTGCGAAAGGGCTACCGCCGGGTAAATAAAGCCTGTTGGCTAAAGCGTCAACTACTTGATAGGGCGCGCCGGATGAAAATTTAACTCCATTGGCGGTAAATTCAGGTTTATTAAGGCTTAAGCCAAGCACATGCGCATTCCCATTGTCTGATTCAATAACCGCGGTTACCTGCGTGCCTTGGTTTAAAGAAAAGTCTCCTCGTAATCCGGATTCCTGAAGCACTTTTCTGCCCATGGCGGATTCCAAACTGCGGCCGGCATATTCGGTAGCTGTATCAAAATACGCTTGGATTGCTGAACGTGTCTTTTTATCCATACCCGAAGCATCAGCAACAGCTGTTCCTATAGCCATGGCTGTTTTATAAGCTGTAGACTCTTTCCCGGTATTCATAATGATCTGTTCTCTACTTGCGCCTGAGCCAACATTGTAAACTGTTGATGCCTGCTCTTTAGGCAGATGTCCAGTCCCGTAAGAAACTCCTTGGCTTCTTCCATGAAGAGTTGTATTTTGATTTCGATTCGTTGTCTGATTAAACTGGTTGTAATGCAATGCCGGCATGGCAGTACCTGACTGTGATTTAGAAGTTCCTGAAGGAGCAGACGCCTGTCCTATAGTATTACGCACTACTGCACGGCCTGTATTTACTGCCGCTTTATAGTAGGGGGCTGCTGCCTTTTGCACTGCATTATAAACCCCTTTACTTATAGAAGGCGAAGATGACGGTGGTTGTTTCGGAGAATCTTGTTCTAAGCTGTTAGTGAATGATGGAGAAAAATCTGTATTTCCAGCATAAACCACAGGGCTTATATTAATCAGGCTTAAACCAAGCGGACGCTGGATTGCCGGCGGCCGGGGACTAAACATCATATTGAGAGTTGAAGTCAGGGAAGGGCCGGCGGCGGCAGAAACCATGTCCTGATAGACAAAGCAGAAAAGAACAAAAAAGGCAATCACCCGCATCCAGGGCTTAAACCTTGGGGCATGGGTGTTATTAAAAACCCCTGTCATCTCTTCAGGTTTGCTCTCTGATTGTTTGCGGCCTTCTTGGTAATTCATTTTTAAATGTATATATAAAATAAAGGAAGAAAAAATTCCCCCTTACCCCCATCAATAAGACTCGCATTTTTTCAAGTTATGAGCGAAGAAAAAATGCTTAGTCGAATTGACCCCGCTCTTTTGGCGGAAGTCCTATAGTTAAACTGTGCTCCAAACGCCGTTTTAAATGACCAATCGCGCTTCCATGATGTTTTAACTTATTTTCACGTTTGACCGCATCGCGTTTATCTAAGTAAGCCTCGTAATAAATCAATGTAAGCGGCCGGCGATCCTTAGTAGAAGCAACTTTCCCTTTATTATGGGCTTTTATACGTGTTTCAATACTTTCGGTATCTCCCACATATATTTTTTTGTCTGTCTGGCTTTTAAGTATATACAAATAATGCATTGTATCTGCTCCGCCAAAAGGGCGGGGTTTTTCGGCCATACGGCCTCAAAAAAAAAGAGCCGGATTACCATTTAGAATTTCGGTAACCCGGCCATCCTTTTCTTGTTTAACTTATACGCAAATCTTCACAAATTACACTCGAATAGACACGAATAAACTAGTTTACTTAGTGTTTCAATTCGTGCTCATTTGTGTGCAATTCGTGTTCATTCGCGTTTCTAGGACCCGTGGCTTTGCGCCTCTCGATTACTCGAGATTTGCCTTTTTCGTTTCCTAACACAAGATGCTAATGCACTAAAAATATAACATATAATGTATATATAAGTCAACAAAAAAGTGAAGAAAATCGATGATTTTGTAAACGGTTCGAAAAGGGTTGGTTTGAGTTTTACTTTGATACAAACAAAATATAACACACAGCTGTCATATTATAAGCCCTTTGAAATATATTGTTAACTATTATGGACGAAAACGCTCGTAACTTCCTTGAAAGCTTATATTTGTGCAAATGTTTTGTATATCATCTCGGGGCTCTAATGGCTCCTTGCCGTAATAAAGGGCTCCCTTTTAGCAGGATAACATTTGAGCTTCCTATTGCTTGGACATCCTTTTCCTGGTCAATTTGATACATACTGGGCATTTGTGCTTCTTCGATAATGCTTACCCTGGGGACCTTATTCAAATCATCATAGACAATTTCCATCTCAGGCGTCACAAGCATCTGCTCTATTTGCTCTCCTGAAATTCCCAGGGTGTTGACCACACCAGCCCTTAGCTCATCGCTAACGTTGATTACACTCTTATAATTTATTGCCTTACCTGAACCATTTACCGGAACAGCATAAGTTGAATTTTTGATTAAATTAGAAGTGCTGTATGAGCTATTTGAAATTTCATCCTGCCTTAGATTAGCCAATTGTTTGAATGCCGGACTTAAAGCCTTCTGCATTTTGGCCAAATCAGGGCTTCCCAGCTTATCGGAAACCCGGCTTAAGCGGTTAAAAGAAACTTTAAGTTCAGAATTCAAGGCTTCTTTAAGGGGTAATTCTTTAAGTTTTAAATCAGCTAATTTGCTGAAATCCGAAGCTATTTTTGCCGCGTTGTGTTCATCAAAATTATTTCTTTTTAGCTTCTCAGAAGATATTTCTGCCAAGCGCGAAAAATCATTATTCATCTGATAAGGCATAGTATAGTCCCTTGTAATACCGGCAAGATCCATCAATTCCGGATCGATTATTTCCTGTGAATCAAAACCGCCGGAGGCAAGCTGTGAAATGTCTTGTGATAAATCCGCCAAGCGAGTCATACTGGAATTTTCCCGGCTTAAGCGTGACAAATCCGGTTTTAATTTGTTTTCTAAATTGTTGATTCCGGCAAGTCTTTGCAGTTTTGAATCAAAACTCTTAGGGCTTAACTCCCGCAAAGAACTGCGGGTATTAGCAAGAGAAATAGTTTCTCTTTGCGCCAGGCCCTGGAGCCTATTTATATCGGGGCTCTGAAACGCGGCTCTTGTTGGCCTTTGAACATTGACCCTGTCAACCATTCTTTGGATTTTTGTTTCTAAGTTATTTACCGGATTCTGGTTTGTTCTGGCTAATTTTTCCAGCTTATCCAGAGTCTTTGATTTATCCAATCCTAATGCAGGTTTTTTGGCGTTTGTCCTATCAGCCAACTGCTGCATTCTATCTTCTAAATTACCTGGCCTCTGGCTGGTTTTGGTAGGTTTTTGCGTCTTGGCCATAGAGGGTTTTTCAGCACTATCGGCTATTTTTTGCTGCTGCTTATCAGCCAAAGCTTCTGCTCTCTGTCGAGATTGCTCAAGGTTATTCTTCTTCGCTAAGTCATTTTTTTGAGATTGAGGATTGAGCTTTTCACTATCTGTTGCGTGATTTTGCGTAAATGTTTTCTTGGCTAAATCAGGGACAGAGGGCTGGCCACCAGGAGGATTCTGTTTAAGTTTAGCGAATGCATCCGGTCCATAATCTGTCCCGGTTTTGGTTTTAGAACCTGTGGCCAAATTACCTCTACCGGCTGAAGCTGCAGGCGTTGCATTTCTTGCAGTAGTAGCTGAACCAGTCCCGGGGCTTTTAACTTCACTGGAAGCAGCCGCGGCTTTTCGAAAATTCTCCCATTGATTCTTAAACTGTTTCTGAGCACTTTGAGCAGTAGACGCTATTGCCCCATAAACGGCTTTAGAAGCGGCCTTGGCTTGTCCGGGCGTTATTCCTCCGCCTATTGATTTCACATTAACTATTGTATCCCCATCGCCAGGACCATTTCCTACCTCGGGTACTGTTATGCTACGGGGACAACTCTTCGGCGCAGGTTGACAGAATCCATAATTCAAAAAGACAAAACTCAATAGCACCGAACATAAACCCACCACAATAATTTTTCTAAGAGTTTTAAGTTGTGGCTTTTTGCTTCTTATGTTCATACCAGCCGTCCTGTCAAAAAAAATAGGGAAGCTTTCGCCTCCCTTTATATCTTCCATTAATTTGTCCCATTATCCTCCACGGACTTCGCATAAATTTACCCCGCGCTTATCTTTTCCGTGGCTTTTACCGCACCCCCTGCGGCACTATATTTACAAAGAACTTCTGTATTTTAGTATAACACTTCCTTGTTAAAAAAGTCAATGTAGTTTATATATAAATTGTAAGCGTTTTCAATAGGTTTCTCTTATTTAAACTCGGAAATTCCAAAAACGCCAACCGCCAATAATCACACCTCTATTTATTCCAATGCTACGGAAATACGATATTACCAAAAAATGACGATGCGGGTTCGTCATTTTTTGGTTTATTGATATAACTTGCGACTTACGGACTATAACTATAGCTTGTAATGCTTAACATTTCCGTTTGCCAATCTGGACAATAATAATTATAACATTCTATTTTAAAATTAGTTATAAAAACTATTTGTTATATTTCTCTTTAAAGCCACGGTTGATAATCTTTATATGGATCTTCATTCCCGGGTGGCAGTATTCGCTCTGGCTCTCCATTCCAAGAATCATATTCCTCCTTATCCATCCCCCTGAATCCCTCATTTTGCTTTCTCAATAACTCTGACTGATACTCGGGATTGTCATAAGCCGGATCATACGATGCTATCTGATATTCACCCTCGTCCCGATTATGGCCTAAAATCCTGTTGATTTCAGCCAACGTGCTTTTGTATTCTGCTAAATCACCGTCTTCTTTAGTATCCCAGCTAAACTCTCCTTCCTGATTAAGCCCGCCATGACCGGCAACAACGGTTAGGCCTTTATCTGAAAGCCTCATTTTACTTAAATCTTCGACCCAGGTTTCTTTCTTATAGTCATAAACCGCAAATTGATTTTTGCCGCCTTCACCAGTAGTAACAAAAACCCCGATATGCGTACCAGTTACCGCATCTTTCACATCCACCCCGGTTACTCCGGACTGCTGACCGCTATGGTGCCTTTTTGCTTCTATCTCCTGAGTCCGGGCTGCCTCGCGGCTATGAGTATTTATTATGGCTCCATTCCTTACCTGCTCTGGGCTTGTGTAGTTTGGATGGCTTACCTGTCCCCGCGGTCCCAAAGTGTTGTAACGGTCTTGGCCAATAGCGTTTTCATCAGTGGTCCATTTAGAGTTATTAACATACTGAGTGAAACCCTCCAAACAAAAGAATAACCCTACTGCCAGAGCACAAAAGAATATGCTTAGCTGCCAAAAACTTCCCTTTTTTTTAGAAGAACTTCTTCCCCTCATATTTACCCCCTTTTTTATCCCTATATAATGTCTTAAACACAGTTAATATTAAACTTTTTACACCACAAATTTATGCTATACGCAAAACCGACTAATTAATATTCATAAGCAAAGAAAATCGGCCTTCCTTCTGCATTAATTCCTCCCATAACTTCATAAATCCTGCCATTTTCTAAAATTCTTTGCAATTTCGGCTCTTTTGTAACTGAAGTCAATTTACCAATATTACTGGTTTCTATCTTGGCTAATGCCCAAGCTAAAGCGGCTTCGCGGTTATTAGGAAAATTGCTTATTGCCAGCTCTGGCCTAACTACTTCCCCCTTAACGCCTCTGGCATTAACGAATTCTTCTAAACCTGTAATTTTAACAGGGTAGCTCACACTCTGGCCTAAATCACTGGGAGATTCAGAAACAAACTCAGCTTTTTTAATTAAAGAGTCAGAGCCGCGATTAAAAGAAGCAAAAATATTGAGCTCATCAAGGGTTGTTTTATACTCCCTCTGACTGCCCCATTCAATGGTATCCCCATTGCCATAACCTACTAAAACATTCAAACCCTTCTGGGAAAGAAAAGTATTTGCTGCTCCATACTTGCCCGTATCCCTGTCATAGACTTCATAAACATTGCGGCCCTGTTTATCTTTAGTCGCGTAAATTACCACTTCCTTTCCGGTATGGGTATCGGTTACTTCTATTTGAGAAATACCCTCTCTCGCATCTCTATAGCGCTGAGTATCTACCTCAATAACTTCCTTATATCCCTGTTGTTTTGATGACTCCTCATAGGCTTTCCGGGAAGCAATCTCAGGATTAATACTGCTTCTCCTATAATTTGGACCAAACCAATTCTGGTATTGTTTATGCCTGGAAGCCTCTGCTTTGCGCTCATCAGGAGTCCAGTTGTTTTTAGATTGACGAGTATTCTGGCCTTGGGAAACCGGTGCAGAATTTGACACGCTTCTTTGACTAACCACATGCCCGGAAGAAGATTCTTTGGCATTTGGCTGTGATGTGCCGGAATTATATGACACCTGTTGGTTATTGTTATATCTTTGCCCTCTGAAAGATCTCAAAAGACCCCTCGCTTGAGCTTGCTGAGAAAAAACAGAACATAAAAGAACTAAAACCGATACAACTAGTTTTATTTGTGATTTATACTCACACATATCTGCCTCCCCTTAGATTGAAACCGCTTACAAAAATAAAAAACCGGGTTGCCTTTTTAGGAATTTCGGCAACCCGGCTGACCTATCTTACAGACTGCATGAATTTAAGCAAGATTACCCATTTTTTTACTGGGTTTTCTCTTATAAATCTGCGATCATCTGCGTTTCTTTCAATCTGCGCTAATCTGCGCCTAAAAGGTCCCGTGGTTTTGCCCAGCATTGCAATAAATTCAATGCCGGATCACAACACATATTTATATGTGCCGGACGTCTCCCGATTACTCGGGATTTGCTCTTATCGCCTCCCCAACGATAATCACAATTTATCAAATTATAAAACTATTCTTCCTCAGCAGCAATAAAAGCTTTCAGAGCAAGATTGTCTATTTCCTGGCGTAATTCATCATCTCCCGGCTTTAAAGTCAACTGTGCGGAATCTATAATATCCGCACTCTCCTCCAGTATATTTATAGGCTCTTGTAATTGTATGTCATCTAAAGCGGAAATATTTGGTATAAATCTATCGGATACAGGGGCTTTAGAAAGTAAATTCTTAGGTATAGCCAATTCAGTTAAGCCTGTGCTTCGGTTAGATAAGCTCTTCATAGACACATCCTGTATAGACGAAAAGCTTTCACTTATATTTGATAAATCCTTAAAAGATGGCTTAAGCTCTCCAGACATGCCCGGGCTTATATTAGCCAAATTGATAAAAGAAGGCCTTAAGCCCACATCTAAAGAAACTGTTCTGGCAAGATTAGTAAACGCCTGGCTTAAACCACCGGAAACTGCCGGGCTGATATTAGCTAACTTTGTAAAAGAAGGTTTCAGGCCTGAGGCAAAAGCCGGGCTTAAGCTTGCTAACTTTGTAAAAGAAGGCGAAAGCCCCTCTGCCATAGCTGGATTTAAATTTGCCATTTTGGTAAAAGAAGGTGAGAGCTTCGGAGTCATGCCCGTGCCTAATTGGCCTAAGCGGCTAAAAGAGCTCTTGAGTTCATCTGCCTGAGGCCTTGAATTGGATGACGCCAAACGCTCAAAAGAAGAGTTAATGGCTGCTTTTGAAACTCCCGGGGCCATATCTGCAAGCTTAGTAAAGGAGGGTTTCAAATACACACTATTCATCTGGGGGTTAACCCCCGCCAGCCTGCTAAGCTCAGGTTTAATCCCGGCATTAATACCTTTTTCGCTAAAACCGCTTAAACGGTTTAAACCGGGTTTGAGTTCCGTCTGAATTTGTTTTCCCTTTTCAGCTAAACGCTCAAGGCCTGGCTTAATAAATTCTTGCGTGTTGTATGTTCCTTCTTCGGCAAACTGGCCAAAACGGGAGTTGAGGTTTCCCAAGCGGTCCATCTGTTCAAACCTGTCCCAACGGTCAAAACCGCCCCAGGCATCTGCCCAGGCTGAGTTCGCCCCAGCACAAATCACAAACACCACTGCAAATACGCCAAACGCCTTTATTATTTTCAAATTACCCCCACAAACATTTATTCTCCGTTTAACAATAAGGCGTTAAACAAGAATTTCTCTCACAAAACTACCTGCCTAATTTCTCCATAATGGCCCGCGAAACTCTCCATTGCCATTAAAAATCCTATCATACAACTCTTTCACTTCTTTTTCTTCGCTATTTTTTCTTTTTGTTCCTAGTGTTTTTTTCTTAGCTTCTACTGTAGATTTTGCCTTCAATGCTTCCATTACCTGTTTTTCCTCTGAAGGCTTATATA
This sequence comes from Candidatus Omnitrophota bacterium, assembly GCA_028692655.1. Lineage (GTDB taxonomy): Bacteria > Omnitrophota > Gorgyraeia > Duberdicusellales > 4484-171 > JAQUWY01. The sequence goes on from JAQUWY010000005.1 coordinate 53,541, forward strand.
CATTAGCATGTGTTTCTGAAATTATTCGTTTTGATTCCTGAACTGTTGGTTGTGCTTTAGCCGTAGCTGTCGGTTCCTTTGCTGTATCGATTATTGCCTTATGAGTGGCATTCAACATTGCCCCTAATACAGTTGGCTTACCATTCTTCGATTGATTATTATCTGAAACAGCGGAACCATTCGCTTTCTTTCCCTTAGGAGTACTGCTAATTACCTCAAGCCCGGCTCGCGGCTGGCCTTCTTGTTGCGACATTTCTCCGCCGCCGCCAGCAGAAGAACTTTCTCCGCCGCCGCCGGAGCCTCCGCCGCCGCCGCGTCTCGCTTTAATTCTTCCTATGATACCTCGCCCGTTGTTCCATCTTTCACGTAAAGGGCCATTTCCTCTTCCCCATCTTCCCCAGGCATAAGCATCCGAGCCGGAAATTAAAATTGCCGTGCCTAAAACAAAAATTAAAAACATCAGTAGAGATTTGAGTTTACCTTTACCCATTTTCTGCCTCCCCTAAATTAACTTTGCTGTTCGTTTCCAAAAATAAAAAGAGCCGCTCTCTATAATAATATGAGGCGGCCCGGCCAACCTATCTTACAGACTGCATGGATTTAAGCAAGATTACCCATTTTTTTACTGGGTTTTCTCTTATAAATCTGCGATCATCTGCGTTTCTTTCAATCTGCGCTAATCTGCGCCTAAAAGGTCCCGTGGCTTTGCCCAGCACTATAGTAAATTAGGTGCTGGATCGCGGCACATACTTATATGTGCCGGACGTCCCAGAATTTCTTCTGGTTTGCCTTTATCTCTTTTACCACATAAATATAACACATTTTTTTGCTTGCGTTAAGCCCTTTTTAGAAAGAATTGATAACGGTTTCACGGTATATTTGCAATTAGCCTCCTAATTTACTTAATCATAACTACCGCAAAAGTTATTAATAAGTTTAAGCTATAATCATAACATTTTAGGACAATAATGTTTATAAAATACTGCAAAAAAATAAGTTATGAATATATTTTATAACAAAAATGCATTATTTTACCCCAAAAATGACGATGCGGGTTCGTCATCTTTGGTTAAGCAATTTATTTCTATGTATTTCCATATATTTCTACCGTATTTCTACTAAAGAATAGATTATGATTTTTCTCAACCTTAACCTTAACCTTAGCCTCTGCCTTTGCCTCAGCCTCAGCCTCAGCCTTAACCTGTATAGACTATCGTCTATGGACTCTCGACTGCTTGTCCTGAGTCTTTCGATTTCACTCAGGATAAACGTAATCGAAGGATGGACTTTTCTTAGGACTGGTCTTGAATTACCGGATGCCGGTGAAGATGCCTTGGCGGACAAAGCGGATAAGAATCGGGCCGGCAACAACAATCAGGATTACCGGCAAAATGCAGAAAATAAGGGGTATTAGCATCTTTAAAGGAGCTTTCATCGCCTGACGTTCACCGCGGTGAAAACGGCGCATACGGGTGTCTTCTGAGAGGATTCTGAAGGTTTCCTCAACCGGAGTACCCATCCTGTCGGCCTGAACCAAGATTCTGACAAATGATGTAACATCGGGGATATCAACCCTCTTAGACATATCTCGCAAAGCTTCAACCCGGGGCTTGCCAACATTTATTTCTTTTAACACCAAGGTCAGCTCTTCAATCATAGGGTTTACTGCAACCTTATCAACAACCCAGCGCACTGCCGCCATAAAATCTAACCCTGCCCCTACGCAAAGGCCAAGCAAGTCTATCGTTTCAGGCAATATTCTGCCTATCTGAAATTTACGCTTTTTGACTTTAGAATTAAGCAGCATATCCGGCAAAAGCAGGCCAAAAAGAAAGGCCCCTAACAACCACCACATATTTTTAACGTCGAATAAAAACAAAAGCAAAGGTATGAGTATAGCCAGAAGCTCCTTGGCTCCTAAAAACTCAGCCGGGGTAACCCTCCAACGAGCAAGATACATCTTGTGAAGTAAAGGTTTTTCCATACCGAAAAGTTTAATTAAAATCGCGTTCAACGGTGCTAAGGGCAGCAAAAAAGGGGTAAAAACAGAGCCCTTTTTGTCTTTTACCGTGTCACTAAATACTGAAACCGTATCCGGGGGTTTGGGGAAAAGGCCAATAAAGATAACGGCAAAACCTAAAATTAAAATTACGTATAGAAAGGTCAACATAAATTCTTATTTTCCTTTATATTTTAACTATATTTCAACCTTCCCAAATATTATAATAAGGATAAACCCTAAAATCTGTAAAACCACAGCTACAGCCAGCATAAGCCTGCCCACTTCATCCTGAATCATAATGTCAAAATGATCCGGCTTAATTTTACGGACAATAAAGAAAAAAGCCGGCCCCAAAAGAGAAATAATAATCGACTGTAAACGCGCCTGGAGCGTAAGAGTAGTTACCAATTCCCGTAATTTCAGCCTGTCTCTTATGGTTTCAACTAAGCGGGAAAATACCTTGGTCAGGTCTCCTCCGGTCTCTCTTGCCACAACAATGGCTGATGAAACAAGAGTCATCTCTTCCGAAGGCATCCTTTTGTCAAGCCTCATTAAAGCCTCTTCCAGGGTAACGCCTACTTTTATTTCCCGATTAAGCAGGCCTATCTCCTGAGATAAAGGCGCTGACATCTCCTCGGATAAAATCTCAAACGACTGAACAAGCGTAAGGCCACCCTTAAGGCAGCTGTTCATAATCATTAGGCCGTCAACCAACTGAACAATGAATTTTTTCCTCCTTCTTTTATCCATAAATTTGACAAGCCAGAGAGGAAGGAATGCCCCTACAATAGCAAAAATTATAGCTATCCACCATTTACGGCTTAAGAAAAACCCAGCTATAAGCATTACCAGAGGAGCGATAATATAAAGGCGGATAAGTACTTTTTTACGGACAAAAAGGAACATCTCCTCAAACTGAGAGGCGGTTTTATCAGCCTTACCTCTCTGGGCTATATCCCAGCGTTTAAGCAGAAAGGTAACACCGTAATAGGAAAGGATCATAAAGGAAATTAAGAGAAGAATATAAGCAAATAACATAAGTAAAATCTCAAAAACACCCTTAACCTGCTTAACTACGAAACAGAGTTATTTTACCATTTCTCATTAGTTATGTCGAGATTCTTCTTTTTAAAAGCTCTTTTGCCTTATAGAAAAATTTTATTTAAAAACCTGCTTATAGCTAAATATAATCATAAACAATCATTGCAATCTCTCGATAATCTGTGTAATCACATAAAAAAAACGGCTCCGTAAATAATTTACGGAGCCCAACGCTCCCTCATTAAGAAGGAGCAATCTAACAGGTTAGTAAAGCCCAATTTATCAGGGGTGGCAACGCCACATCAAAAAAGGGCTTTACAATCTTTCATAATAATACACAAAGCTAAGACAGAACTAAGCTTCCCTATTCAGCGCCGGGAAGAGCCCTTATATAATCCGCCGCTTCTTGGGCGCTCTCATAATCGGCTTTTGCCTCATACATACCGCTTGCTTTATCGAAATCAGCCTTTGCTTTATCGTATTCTTTAAAATAAGTGTAAGCAAAACCCCTTGACATATAATCTTCAGGGGTTTGGGGCTTTATGCCCAGGAGTTTCTTGTAGTAACCGTTTAAGATTTCTTTTTGCTTCTCTTCTCTTACTGTAGTCCTTTTTTTCTTTAGAGAAATATCGGGTTTCTGTTCGCAGCCGGAAAAAGAAACAGCAAAAACTATTAACATTAAAATTATAATATTTTTCTTACCGACAAACTGTTTCATTTCTCTCCGTTTCCGCAATCATTTCACATTTCCCGCCGGTGGCGAGGTCTCGCCTGTCTCACCAGATTTTTAAATAACTTTGGTGGACGAAGCGGACAAGGGCTGACCCCGCATTTCTTCAGTTTTTTATCTCGCCGTCGCCATAGGCGTCGCCTGCCTGCTTATACAACCCCTGGACGCGGCGCTGGATATAACCGGACATAAGCATCAAGGTTGCGACCACAAAAGCAATCAAAGTCGCGTAAATAAGAATTGTTTGTGTTTTACACTTATATATCATGTTTTCTTTGTACTTCTTAATAGGAATACACAACGCTAACAACAGTTGTCCCGTAACTCCCTAAAACAATATCTATATCATGCTCATAAACCGTGCCTTTGGCCTTTTCAATAATGTCATCAAAGGTATAAATAGCAATTTCGCATTTCTGCTGCTTCCTTGTAAAAATTAATTTTGATCCTTTTAGATGTAAGGGCGGCACTTGCGCAGGCAATTTTCCTTCACAATTAGGACAAAAGTTAGTGTAAGGGGCCACCATCTCAACCCATTGATCGATTAAATATACACCTTCAGAATCGTTTCTCTCCGATAAGCGCCAACTAAAATCTGGCATATTTTGAAGATAGAATCTTGTCACATCTGAATAATTAGACTGACTAAGGTAGCCAACTGTAATTACAGGGGGAGTTGCATGCTCCCAGTTAATGTATTCCAATTGCCCTTTTAACCCCGAATATAACGGCATAAAGTTTAATTTTTCTACTTTGGCTATTCTCCCTGGAAACAGCTCTGTATCTAACTGCATATAATTATCTCGTCTGCTCTTTTTCTTAATCTCCGGGTTAATATTATAAAAGCTTATAATATAATTTGTCTGTCCATCTGGTGAAGGCAAAAAAGTTACTCGCCTTTCATCTTGATCACGGACAAAAGTAAGAGTTTCTATCTCGTTTGTGTTTTGTTCAGAAAATCCTTCCCGAGAAAAATATCTATGATAAAAATCAACTATTCTATCTTTGGAAAACTTGGATGTATACTTAAAAATGCCCGATACGCTGCTTTTATTATCTTTTACATTCTCATCCACTAATTTTGCCTGCCAAGGCGCGGGAAAATTAATAGGTTTTCCTAAAACGTTTGTCTCAAAAATAGATAAAAAAATAAACACCCAGATAAATTTACCAAGACTAATTATTCTCATAACTTTACTAAAAATCCACTAATTTTGCATCATGGCTTGCTCTTCCCTGCTCAATATCCCCACCATCAAAAGAAGCAGTAGCACTGCTTTGTACCGGCGGATAAACCGTAGGGACATCTATGTCTCCTCGCATTCCTTTTATTGGGCTGCCCATATGAAATTGAATGTTAAAAGCCTGGACCCTTCGATCATGTTGTATGTCTTTTATATGCTTAATAATATAAGGCTCTGAATCATCCTTGTTATTAGTTGTTTCTGGTTTACTGGCGCTTATGCCCTGCCAAGCTGGAATAGCATTGTCATTGCCGGCTTCTCTCATCTTTTGAGCTGATTCATTCATTAATTTATCTCCTTTCTCTTCATGCCCTTGGCAGCAATCCGGACAGCCGCTTATTGAACCGTCACAATCAGGAGTGCAAGGAGTACAACACTTACAACAACCAGAAGCCTTAGCGTACTCTTTGGCCGCATCCTCAGCTTTTTGTCTAGCCGAATCGGTATCATCGGAAGATAAATCTTTAGCTCTCTGTAATTTGTCATTTACCTCATCTCTATCCATTTGGGTTGTTTCAAGATCATAAGTCCTTGCTGCTTGTATATTCACAATGGCTGTCACAGTATGGAATCTACCTGCGCCATCAACCCAGGAAAAAGTTTTTGACTCACCGTTACGAATGCTTTGAGGTGTAATGCTTTGTAAGAAAGTTGAGTATCGTTTTTGATTAATCTTTCCTAAACGATGGCTTATACCGCTGTTAGAAAAGTTATATATATAGCCAATATAAAGCGCATTTTGATATAAATCATTCTGTCCATCCTGATCATCATGAACCCGCTCTCTAACTGCTTCTAACTCTGCTTGTTGAAGCGCTGCTGCATTTGGCAACACCCCTTCTTCAGTGCCTTTCTGGTCCTCCTGAGAGCTGGAATCATCAGGAAAACCATTTTCATCGATCAACTCATTAATCTGCTCTCTAAAATTATGGGCTTCTTTAGCAGCTTTCTTGGCAGCATCTTGAGCTGCTCCCGTTATAGTAGAACAAGTCGGACCACACTTACCGCCACAACTTTGACTTATCGCTGTAGTATACTGCGGAATATATCTTGCTGCCCAAATATTATAGATTGCATGGTTAAAATGTTTAGTATATGTATTTTTGATGTCTTCCCAATTATCTTTGAAATTCTTCTGACTTTCGCCGGCATTCGCGTTGGCCACATAATTAAAAGCATAAGCCATGACCGACGCCGCAGCCAAAGCACTGGCATCAGCGGCATTGTCGCTATAGGTCTGGTCTTTTGCGACTTTGCCGATATTTACGGTAACAAAAGTTATAACAATTAAAGTCACTATAACGGATAGAAAAAATATTGAAACTTGTGTTTTCGGGCTTTTATTTTTTAGTTTAAGAGGATATTTCATATCTTAAATTTAGAAGCCTTTTTTAAGGACAAGGTGCGGCGATATATGTAGGCCAAAGAGCCTGATTTGCACCTCCAGAAGCACCGCTGGCACTTACACTTCTGCTAGAAGTTCCCGCAGCTACTCTGGTTGTCTCATAAGTAGCTTGTCTTACCGGCACATGGGCATTACCCCATGCCCAAATACCGACTGCCGCGCCTAAAAGAGCTGTGGCCGCGGCATAAGCTAAGACTGACTCTAAAACACTCTGGGCTTTTTTAAATTTATTCATTTATTATCTCCACTTAAGCTCCTTGTGCCGCCTGAAGGCCGGCCTTGAAGATAACGGCGCTCGCCTATTTTATAAGTCATAACTTCGCCAACAATTGCCGAGCGGGTTGAGGAAGTCTTTCCGTTATTATTGTTTACAGTGAGGCTGTCGGTTGTCGTAGTAAGATACATCGGGGTGATACCGCCGCTAGAAGCCTCCTCTCCTAAATCATACTCTATCGGCATACCAAATCTGCCGCCGAAAGAATTAACCGCCATATACATCTTCTTCTCTGGATCCTCACCCTGGTTTTCAACACTGGGAATAGCCCAGAGAACATATCCGGCACCGCTTGAGGTAATTTTCTGGCCCACAATAGGATTTGAAGCATCAGCCTGGCGCCTGTCATCCCAGGTACCGTAGGCAACGGCTTTATTATCATTATGAGACTTTGAAAGGGCCGAGCGAAACGCCTGCATAAGCTGGTACTGGTCGCCGTTGAGCTTAGCAATATAGGTTACGACCACCCCCAGAGCCATAAGCATAATCGGCCCCAGAATTGCCATTTCAACCATTGCCTGTGCTAACTTGTTTTTATATATTATTCCCATCATAGCCTCTCTTTAATGCATCTCCCAGCCTTGATCGTCCCACTCCTTATATTCCAAATCCGGATAATCCGGAAGCGGAGCAGCACTCGGCGCATCCTGAACGCTTATGGCTGAGCCTTTATGTTCCATAACTGAGAAGCCCTTAATGCTTGGAACCGGGGCTTGTAGCGTAGTCTGAGAGCTGCTTGTATCTATATCTATATTTGTTTTGCCTCCGATTTCTTCTGTCCTCTCAGAGGTAGAGCTGCTGCTATAAGTAGTTAAGCTGCTCCCCCATTCTAAGCCTATTCCCGGGCCCGGCTGATAAAGAACAAATCCCGTGCGCCTTGCCTCATCCTTTATTCTTGCCTGAATATGGCGCTGTAAGTACATATGCATTCCGGTTAATGCCCCTACTACTACAAAAATAATTATCCCATATTCCAAAATAGCATTTGATTTTCTGTATAAGACATTTCTTTTTACCATTTTTATCCTAAGGCTTAATCTTTTATCTCTCCTTCCTGATGCATAGCTGAAGAACTTGTGGTCACCGCAAAACCCCTTTCCCCCTCATAGGTAAAACTTACAGTTGAACGGGTTAAATTATTAACTGATGTTACTATTGAATCAGCTTGGCCTACCTTATTATGGTCAGCACCGGAAACCCTGTAGCCGCTTTCCGGCAAAGGCGTATTAAAGGCTGCTGCGATATACTCTCCTCCCAGAGAATCTACAGACTCTTTTAATTTACCCTGCAAAGAACGGCTGGCGTAATGACGCATAACCAACAAAGTTGCCACGCTCACCGCCACAATAAGTGAATATTCCAGAAAAGACTGCGCTTTTCTGGAATGGCATATTTTCTTTATCTCTGTGTCTTTCCTAAAGTAATATTTCATCACAACTCTTGGCTTTTGTAAATTTATTTCCCATAATTTATTCTTTAGGCAGAGGTGTCATCGCCCTGTCAACTTTTGAAGAACTTGAACCCCTGACGCTAATAACTGTTGTCGGATGCCCCCAGCCCGGCAAAGAGATATCCACGCCGCTGCTTCGGCCTTCGGAATATTCATAGCCGTCTGTTTCTTTGTAAGCATATTGGCCGGCCATTTCATCGCTTGATTTCTGAATCTGGCCGTTCATACCCCTGGCCAAATACACCTGTATGCCAATGAGGCCTATTATCGCAAAGCCTATCACCAGAGCATACTCTATACTTGACTGAGCCTGTTTATGTTTAATTTTTCTTAACATAACCATATCCCAAAAATTAGATTTTTATCCACTGTTTCCATTTTACCTACTCACCAAGTCTCATTCTCTAAAGGGCCGACATCACGCCAAGAATTCATTTCCTGGTGCCCGCCGGTTACATTAGTGGTAGTAGTGCCATTTACTCCGGATGTCATGGTTTCATTGATGAAATTTGTGCTCATGGCCATATTCTCATATCTATGGGTCATGCCCGGAGAATATTGGTCACCCATCTGGTCTCCAATAACCTGCATCCTTCCCTGAACACTTCTTTTAAGGTAGTTTTGCATAGCTAAAAGCGCGCCTACAACCACCCCTATAAGCAAAGCGTATTCCAGAGTGCTTTGCGCTTTTTGTATTTTTATCAACACTGGGACACCTCCTTTTTAAACCAAAATAAACTTCTAACCTACTTTGTAGTTGAAGAAGTATAGTTTGAACCCATAGTCTCATTGTAAGTGTAAGGCATGGTTGTATTGTTAAAGTCTTCAGTAAAGTAGCGGTTCGAATATTGATCAGTAGTTGTTTTGCTTCCGCTAACGCCTTCCCACTGAAAAGTAGTGCCATTGGTATTATTAACGAAATCATTAGCTGCATCATACATCCTTGCCTGAAGGGCTCTCTTTACATAAGTCTGCACACCCATGGCCGCAGATATTACTATAGCAAATAATATAGCATATTCCGCGGTAGCCTGGGCTTTCTTTAATTTTATTAACATTTTTGCACCTCCTTATTATCTTTATCTACCTCGAACTCAGCCTCCATCGTTAGTACCTGTAGTTCCATCACTGGAATCCGTACTCACACCTCCGGCAGCCCTACTCAAGAATTCTGTGGATTGATCTTCGATCAAATCAGCAGAATCATTGAACATTTTGGTCACTGCCTTACTGATTACCCCATCCTTACCAGAAGCTGCCAACACTGCCACTATGATTGCTGAGAGAACAATGATGTATTCCAAAATACTCTGCGCCTTCCTCTTTCTTAGCATAGTTCACCTCCATTTCAATTATTATTATTTACCTTATACCATTAATCGGGCTGTTTAAATCGGCTTTTACGTGATAAATTCTGGCATTAACCGACTTAAGCACATATCCCCACATCGCCATCAACGATATAGAAATAACCGCTATCAGAGCCGCGTAATCTATAAAACTCTGGGCCTTTATTTTCATCCTGATATTTTTATGCTGGTATTTCATAATTTTAGTTGGTTGTTGTAAAAACGGCATTTTGCCTCAATGTGCTATTTATATCATTCTGAGCCCTGTTTAAACCGCCTCTTAAGCCCAATTTGAAACCCTGAGTACTCAACATTATCGCTGCAACAACTCCGGTAAGCATAATTAGGTATTCTAAGATGCTTTGTGTTTTTATTTTTCTATTGGTTTTTTCCATGTTCTTACCTGTTAGTTTCATTTAACTCCTGGGCTAAGTGCCTCATTCTTACGTCCATGCCTCTTCTCAAATAAAACACCATGGCCGAAAGAGCCGCCGAAACTATGGTCACAAGAATTGTATACTCTATTATACTTTGGGCCGCTACTTTTAAACTTCTTTTCATAATATTTCCTATCTTAATTACCTTTAGCCTCACTTAAAGCAGCTGCCTGCTCTATTTTTATTAATTTTTCAGCTATATTAAAATCTGCCTGAGCTGCTTCACGGTCACCGTAATAATCATAAGCAAAGCCTCTTTCCATATAATCCTGTGAGTCCTGTGGTTGTTTACTTAAAACTTCGTTATAATAATTATCCGAAAGTTCCTTGCGGCCTATTGCCCCTTTTTCATCAATACTGTCAACATAGCCCTGAGCCGTCCTGGCATTCTCCTTATCGCCGGCGGCCTCATATATTTCTTGAGCTCTTTGAAAATTCTCTCTGGCCTCAAGCGGCCTGTCAAAATAAGAGTTAGCAAAACCTTTAGCCATATAGTCTTCGGCGGTCTGAGCTTCCGCTTCTAAAACACCTTGATAATAATCTTGCATATAGTCATCCGCGTCCCCAAAGCTTTGGCTTTCATCGGCTATTTCTTCTACCGCTTCATCTCCATAATTATCAAAACTACCCTGCATAGTAGCCATTACTGCGCCTATACCTACGGTAGTGAACATAGCCGCTACTAAAATATATTCCAAGGTTGACTGACTTTTCTTAAATATCATTTTTCTTACTCCAAATAAAAAAGGGCTGCCTTTGTCTATTTTAAAGAAGACTTTCGGCAGCCTGGTCATCCTCGACGCTAATTATCGCTAATCAAACGCAAATAACTGCTAATATCTTATTCGCGTAAATTAGCATTGATTCGTGTCCATTCGCGCTTTAAAGGATCCGTGGCTTTGCCACAGCACAACAATTAATTCTGTGCTGGGTCTCGGCATATACTTTTATATGCCTGACGCTCTAGAGTTTCCTCTAGTTGGCCTTTTCGTTGCCTCCCCTGATACCACCTTAATATACCATAGATAATATAGGTATTTCAAGCCAGCAATCACCCCTTGGTGAAAACGTTTTCATTGGTTTAAGCCAAAAATACCCGTTTTCCATCTGCGTAAAAATTAAATTCATTGAATTTTTTCTTAAGTCCTTGCGGCACTTGAGCTAACCTAATAATTATGTAATTTTTGCCCTTTACTAGACTACCCCTTTTATCTTTAGGCTCCCAACCCCAAACGATTTCCTTAAATATAATCGATAAAATCTGCCCAACTCTAACAAAATCAATGGGTTGGGAAAATTTTAGTCTTTTAGGCACAAGTTTTTCAAAAGGATTTTTTGTTACTAAGTCCTTAAAAAGAAACTTATCTATATATTCCATATCTTTTAAGAAATTTTCTTCGGTGTTCGGCCAGTTATAAAGATATTGCTTTAGAAGCGAAGCGACAATTTCTTTTTTGTCAGGTAAAATTTTTGTAGAAATCAGGCCCCATCCGGGTAAAATTTTTTTATCTTTCTTGATTAAAATAGAGTGAAGGCTTAAGCTTGAGCCTTTTTTAGCCTGAAGAAATTTTATAAGGCTGTGGGAAGCAAAGAACTCGCCCAATTCCGGCCAAAAAAATCGTTTGAACTTTTTAGTCCTTTGAAGAAAAACCAGAGTTTTTGCCATAATTTTAGGATAATATCCAAAACATGCCCCAATACCCTCGGTTGTTACTTCAATACGCTTCAGACACTTGCCACCGGGAGCCAGGAACTCTATATTTTTTAGCCCGCTTTCAAGCCCCTTAATAAAATCCGAAGCAAGTAAAGAAAGGTATCCAAAACTTTTCGTATAACCTAAAATAAAAGTTTTATTAGCCAACATTTGGCTTACTATTTTTTGGGCCGGGGCAAGAGGAAGAAAAAATTTGTCTATTTTGCAAGGTTCTTCCCAGAAAGTCGTAAGTTTTCCGTCGCAATAACTGACGCGGCCGTTTTTAAAATAAAATTTGCAGGTAGCAACCAATTCTAAGGATTTCCTGAGCCTCTCTGTTCCTATCGTTGGAGAATTTTCCATTATCTTGTTATTAAAATAATCTATTTTGGGCCCGGGAAAATACCGCAGGCTCATCAGGCGCAGGAACCCTTGCGCTTTTGCGTTTTCTTTAAAATCCTTTCCGGAAAGAAAACAAAGGCTCTCTAAAAGAATAATCCGCTTAAGAATCTGTTTAGAAAGCTTTGGAAAGTATACTTTGAGCTCTTCGATCAAGTGTTCTGATAACCCTATATATTCATCTAAAGCATACAAGAGCATAAGCCCGCAGGGCTTTATATCCTTTATTTGGTAGCGCCTTGAAGCTATTTTGGGGCCGGGAGCTAAAGAGAAATGATGTTTCTTAAGAATTGAATGCAAAGTACTTTTTGAAATATCTATATTATATTTTTTAGAAAGAAAATCAGCGAACTCCCTGACTCCCAGAGAAGCCGCCTTTTTTTTATTGCGCAGGATAATTATTTTATCCTTTGAATCCAATTTTTTATGAATCACGTATACCTATGCCTCCTTAAGATAATTTCTATTATATCAAATATTCTAATAACTGATAATTGATAATTTAAGAAAAGCTCATAGTCAACAGTCCATGATCTATAGACTATACAGATTAAGGCTAAGGTTGAGAAAGACAGAAAAACCGAAAAACCAAAGAACCGAAAAACGGAAGAACTAAAAACTAAAAGACCAAAAAACGGAAAAAACATAAAAACTAACTAAGTTAAAACCTTGCCTACCGGCAGGCAGGCGCTAACCGAAAACCGAAAGAACATTTCTTTAGTAGAAATACGGTAGAAATATGTGGAAATACATAGAAATAGATTGTTTAGATAAAATTCCAATAATCCCAATACTACCAATACTACCAAATAAATCCCAAATCCAAAATTCCAAACATTCTTATAGAAATACGATAGAAATATATGGAAATACGTAGAAATAGGTTGTTTAGATATGGGTGCAAAGAGAATAGACTGCTTTGTTTAGAATTTAGGATTTTGAATTTGTTTAGAGTTTAGGATTTAGAATTTTTTTAATCTTTGCCTTAGCCTTTGCCTATACCCGTTTCTATCAGCTTACAACTTATAGCTTAAAGCTGTTTCTGTTTGGGATTTTGAATTTGGGATTTGGTATTATTGGGATTTTGGATTTTCTGGTGTACTGGTGACTGGTGCGCTGGTGTCTTATGGCTGGTATTGCTTATTCCGATTCTGCCGCAAGCAGTGCACGCAAAGAAATATTACCAGAACCATCGCTATTATCCTTGTTATCAGAGGGTTTAATTATTATCGTTCCCGGCTGAAGAGAGCGATTATCACTTTGTAAAACTTTTATCGGAGCTTGAGTAGAAAGTCCTTGAGTTTGATTAGGGTTTAGCTCCAAAACATTGGCGCTGCTTTGGATTAAGCTGCTTAAACCCTGGATTCCATCAGCAGAAACTTTAAAGGTAAACTGCTCCTGGCCAATTTTTAAAGGAGCTTTAGCAATAATTCTTTCTTGGGAAGCAAGGTTAACAAACGAGGGCTGTATGGCAACTCCCATCTGTTTGTTGGCTTCGGCTAACCTACCTAGAGAAGGGCTCAAGCCAGCCTGCATTTTTGGATTAAGAGCCCCCAGGCGAGAAAATGGTGAATTAAGTTTGCCATTCATAGCCGGATTAACATTAGCCAACCGGGTAAGTGAAGAATTTAGGCCTCCTGACATCTTCGGGCTTAGTTCCGCCATTCGACTAAAACCAGACTTTAGCGCTCCTGTCATATTGGCGTTTATATTTGCCATTTTGGTAAAAGAAGGGCTAAGCTGGCCGCCTAAAGTTGGATTTACATCCGCCATTTTAGTAAAAGCGGGTTTCAAGCCTGCCGACATAGAAGAAATATTAGCCATGCGCTCAAAAGAAGGCTTAATCATACCTCCCATAGCATTTGTATTGGCCATACGCTCGAAGGCAGGGTTTACTGCGCCGCTGATACCTGAGCTTATATTAGCCATTTTCTCAAAAGAAGGTTTAATCATACCTCCCATATTTGAACCGATATTGGCCATTTTAGTAAAAGTAGGTTTAAACTCTCCGGACATGGAAGAATTTAGATTAGCCATTCTCTCGAAAGACGGCTTTACCATCCCTCCCATACTAGAACCAATGTTGGCCATTTTCTCAAAAGAAGGCTTAATCATTGCCCCCATAGAGCCAGGATTAGCCATTCGTTCAAAGGCAGGCTTTACCATACCATTCATGTTTGAGCCAATATTGGCCATTTTTTCAAGTGCCGGGTTAGCAACACCGGAAAATCCTTTGTTTAAATTACTCATCCTTTCAAAAGAGGAATTAATCCCTCCGAAATTACCCTTCATTCCAGCCAAACGATCAAAAGAGTCCATGCCGCCGGCTTCACCCCAACGTTTAAATTTGTCTTTCATCCCAGCCTGAACCGGATTTAAAGAAAGTATTAGACAAAAGAAAAAAAACACTCCTGTTTTTATAATGCTGCTACCAATATTGCTTGAACTCTGTTTAAGCATAATATAAACCCCGTTAAAAAAGTAAAGCCCCGCTTTATATTTTATGATTTAAAATCCTTTGGTTACGCCGCTCCAAAGGCCTCATTAACCCTTAAAATATAACATATAGAGTTTTTTATAGCAAGCCGGGTGGAATTATTTTTGAAACGTTTTAAAAGATTGGCTCTTCGGGAAGGAAAAATTGTTAATCTGAAAAGGCTTTATCGTCAAGCAGGCCCAGCCTTTGAAATTCAGGAAAAAAACGGGGGTAGTTACGCATAACTGTTTTAAATTTACCTTTGATTTTACCGTCGGGAGACTTTCCTTCCCGGCGAAAGATAAAAAGGTCTTGGAGGGCAACTTCATTACGTTCAACACCTCTGGCCTCAGAAATATGAGTTATCCTCCTTATGCCGTCAGGAAAACGTTCCTGCTGTATAATAACATTTAAAGTATTGCCTATCATTCTGCGGATTTCTTCGACTGGCAGCCGTATTCCTGAAGAAAGAATTAAGGTCTCCAAGCGGCTGGTTATTTCTTGGGGTGAGTTTCCATGAATAACCGCTAAGGTGCCTCTATGGCCGGTTGACATAGCTTGAATCATATCCAAAGCTTCCGGGCCCCTGACCTCTCCCACGATAATCCTATCCGGGCGCATACGAAGAGCATTCCGTATTAAATCCCGCAGGGTAACCTCGCCCTTACCGTCTTTATCAGGAGTCCTGGTTTCCATAGGCACAAGATTCTCCTGATGCAAAACAAGCTCAGCCGTATCTTCAATAGTAACAAGCCTTTCCTGTTCCGGGATATGATGGGAAAGCATCTCCATAGTGGTAGTCTTTCCTGAGCCGGTAGCGCCTGAGAAAAGAATATTTATTTTTCCCTTTATACAGGCAATCAAAAACTCAGCCATTTTCTTGCTTAAGGTTTCTTTGGCTACTAAATCATCCAGGCTGTGCAGTTGACGGTCAAATTTTCTTATAGTAATAGTCGTGCCGCAGCGGGCTAAAGGATACTGGATTATATTAATACGCGAGCCATCTTCAGTGCAAACATCTCCATAAGGATTGTAATAAGATATATTTTTGCCTACTTTGGTGAAATAATATTCTATAACATCATTAATATCCTTGTCGCTGAAAATTACATCTATTTTATGTTTTATTCCGTCTATTTCCAAATACGTAGCCTGAGCACCGTTAATCATTATCTCGGTAATGCTGGCGTCCGAAAGAAGCTTCTTTAACTTTTCAACACCTTGAGCCATATTATTCCTTGGATATGAAAATTTCTCTGGGTACCTCTATTCCTCTTGCGCGCATTTCTTCATAAAAACTTGGGATATAACCAAGTGAAGTAAAATACCCCTGAACCTTACCGTCTTTATCAACGCCAGTTTGGCGGTAATAGAATATATCCTGTAAATTTATATGAGTTTCATCAAGCATCCCCGTAATTTCGGTAATCGCAATTACCTTTCTTGAGCCATCAGAAAGCCTGGCAGTCTGGACAATAATATTAATGGCTGAAGAAATCATCTCCCGGATTGAACGAATAGGGAGCTCTATGCCGCTCATAAGAATCATACTGTCAAGCCTTATCAAAACATCATGAGTCGTATTGGCATGAACCGTAGACATACTGCCGTCATGGCCGGTATTCATAGCCTGAAGCATATCAATAACCTCATGGCCCCTGACCTCTCCCACAATAATCCTATCCGGGCGCATACGAAGGGTATTTTTAAAAAGATCCCTAGTAGTAATTTCCCCTCTGCCTTCTATGTTGGGAGGCCGTGATTCCAATCTTATCCAGTGAGTCTGATCAAGTTTTAATTCAGCCGAATCCTCAATAGTAACAATTCTTTCCTGCTCAGGTATATATTCAGAAAGAATGTTAAGAAAAGTAGTCTTTCCTGAACCGGTACCGCCGGAAACAAGTATATTTTTCCTTGATTTTACCGCGCCGTCTAAGAATAACGCCATATCTTCAGTTAAACTTCCAAATTTATTGACCAAATCATCCATTCGGTAGCGTTGACGGGCGAATTTACGTATAGTAAGAGTTGGGCCGGTTAAAGAAAGAGGAGAAATAATAGCGTTGACGCGCGAACCGTCGGGAAGGCGGGCATCAACATAAGGAACCGATTCATCAATTCTTCTGCCCAAAGGTGCCAGTATCCTTTCAATAACAATACGAACCTGTTCATTGCTGGTAAACTTCTTACTGGTTAAATAAATTTTACCGTTTCTTTCCACATATATCTGGTCCTTATTATTGACCATAACTTCGGTTATGGTGCCATCTTTGAGTAAATCTTCCAGAGGGCCTAAAGCTAAAGCCTCATCTAAAATTTCTTTGGTAACTTTCTTGCGGACTTCTAAAGACGATATAAACC
>JAQUWY010000029.1 GCA_028692655.1 Candidatus Omnitrophota bacterium
AGCCATCTTTGGATAAATTTCGCAAGGTCATTAAAAAAGGCATATTGGTTACCAATAAAGATTTAATCGGGAAGATTTCTATGAGCAAGAATATTACCTTGAAAAATCTACCCTTAAATAGTATGGCTCTTGAGAGCGGCAATATAAGGGTGGTTAATACTATTGCCTTGGGGATTGTTTTCCCTTTCATAAAACCGCTGGTCAGTGAAGAGTCAATAATTACAACTCTCAAAGAGTCTTTTAAAGGGAAAGGAATCCTCAAAGTTAATCTGCAGGCTTTCGGAAAAGGCTTAAGCTTAGCCGGCTAAAACATTTCAAATAATAAAATATGCAAGGCACACTAATTCTAGACAAAATAATAAAAATTTCTAAATACCCGGTTCTTTTTATTCTTTTTTGCTATTTAGTATTATTTGCCTGCTATAATCTGGGAGGCGCCGATTATCTGTTCCATATAAAAAGTGGACAGGTTATCGTCGAAGAAAAACAACTGCCCTCAACCGATATATTCTCTTTTATTAAAAATTCCAAAACCTGGAATAACCATGAGTGGCTTTACCAAATAGGCTTGTATTATATTTATGAAAATTTTGGCCTCCAGGGCATGTTTCTACTCAAAATTATTATTTTTTCCTTAGCCTTTTTTCTTTTGGCCTGTATAGCGCTTAGAGTTGATTGGGTATTTAGTTTTCCTTTGCTTTTCTACGGCCTGCAGATATCTTTAAGAAGATTTACCTTGCGGCCGGACAATTTAAGTTTTCTCTTTTTTATACTGTTCTTGCTCCCTTTTGTATTCAAAAAAAGAAGATTATTATTTTTGCTTCCGCTGGTGCAGATTCTCTGGGTTAATATACACGGGTTTTTCTTTATAGGCCCGGCTGTATTGGCTATTTATCTTTTACTGGCCCCGGCCGCGGATAAGAATGGAGGCAGGAAATTCTACAATGGCGCCAAGCTGAGCTTTATCTTTTGTATTTTAGCCTGTTTTGTAACACCGCATCCCAGATTAATGTTCCAGTATCCTTTTATGGTAATAAAAGATATAGTGAGCGGCAATCAAAAGCTATTTTATCAATTTATCCAGGAACTTTCTTCTCCTTTGGCTTCGGCGAAGAATAACTACATATTTTTGGTTTACATAACAGCCGGTTTGGGTTTTTTAATTTTCACTCGTAAGAGAAACTGGTTCTATATAGGGTTATTTTCGGCTATAGCAGTTTTTTCTCTTAATTCCCTGCGTAATATGTATTTTATTGTGCCGGTTACAATAGCTGTTTTTGTTAATTGTTATCCACACATAAAAGAAAGTTTTTTGAAGCTATTTTTAAAGGAAAAAGGCTTTTTTCTTTTAAAGGTGATATTTTTTATATTTACTGTATTTATATCTTTCAAAACATTTGGTACGATACGCCATCTACCCGATAAAAAAATTGATTATTTAACCAAAGACAACAAAGTCGTTTCTGAGGGGTTATTTTTAGCAAGAGACCCGCAGGGTTACCCTGCACAGATGCTTAAGTTCATCGGTAAAACCCCTTTACCGAAGAAGATGTTCAATACTTTTAATTTAGGGGCGATGCTTATTTTTAATTTTTATCCCGAAAGGCAAGTCTTTATTGACGGCAGAACGGAATTCTACGGCCAGGAGTTTTTTTCTTTATACAGGAAAATATCGGAAGGGAACAGCCAGGCTATCGAACAGGCCGTTAGCGAGTATGGCCTTAGAGGGTTTATGATAAGTTATTTTAAAGATAAACCGCCATTTTTAATACGGAGCCTAAGGGGCAAAAATTTTTCCTGTGTGTATTTTGGGGTTGACGGGATCATTTTTGTTGATAAAAATTTTATAGAGGAAAACCCTTCGCTGAAAAGCAAAGAAATAGATTTCAATAAAGTTGAATTTGGCAGTTTGGATATGCTAAAAGACATTAAATGCAGCCGGCCTTTTTTGAAGGGAAAGTTTAATATGGCCTATGTTTTATATCTTCTTGGCTATTATGAACAAAGCCGCCAATATCTGGCAAAAATAATCGAAATTAATCCTGTGCATCCCCAGAGCTATTATCTTCTGGGAGAAATATCTTATAAGGCTAAGGATTACGAAAAAGCCTTTGTGTATTGCCGGGATAGTCTGCTCTTGGATAGTTCTTTAAGAGAAGCAGAAATACTTCTGGCTAAGATATATTTTAAAACAGGCAACATTAAGGGAGCCAAGACCGTAACTAAAAGCTTAAAGATTGATTTTGAAAAATTTTCTAAAGGAGTTGAGAATGAATAAAGATAGCCAACTGAGAGTGAGATTCGCGCCTTCGCCTACGGGATACCTTCATATCGGGGGAGCCCGGACATGCCTTTTTAACTGGCTTTACGCGCGCAAACTAAGCGGGCAGTTCATTTTAAGGATTGAAGATACAGACCTGGAACGTTCCAAAAAAGAATACCTGGATGAAATTTTAGAAAGTATCAAATGGCTGGGCATGAATTGGGACGATATCTTTTATCAGTCAAAACGGTTTGATATCCATAGAGAGTATGCCGAGAAACTTATTTCAAGCGGCAAGGCTTACCGCAAGGAAGGTGCGGTATTTTTTAAATGTGACTTTGAATCTATAGAAATAGATGATTTAGTCAGAGGAAAGATTATTTTTAAAGAGCTTCCCAAGAAAGAAGAGGTTATTATAAAGAGCGATAATTCCCCGGCTTACAATTTTAGCTGTGTTATTGATGATGCCCTGATGAAAATAAACTGCGTTATCCGGGGAGAAGACCACATCTCTAATACTCCTAAGCAAGTTTTAATGTATCAAGCTTTAGGATTTGAGGTTCCTAAGTTTGCTCATGTTCCTTTAATACTTTCTCCCGGCGGAGGCAGGCTGTCAAAGCGCTTCGGGGCTACATCTATACGTGAGTATAAACAGGCAGGATATTTATCCGAGGCCATTGTAAATTATCTTTTACTTTTGGGCTGGTCCCCGGGAAATAATCGAGAGATAATTTCCTTAGATGAAGCCAAGGATATCTTTGATATCGCGAAAGTAAATAAGACTGGTGCGGTATTTTCTATAGATAAGCTTAAATGGGTTAATGCTGAATATATTCGCGGTAAAACCCTCGCCGAGTTCATATCTTTGGCTAGGCAGTATTTAGAAGAAAACAATTGCTTGCCTCCCGATGTAGATAATGATTATTTAGAAAAAGTGCTTAACCTTTTTAAAGAAAGGGTTTATACTTTAGCTGATTTAAAAGATTGGATAGGGTTTTGTTTTGCTAAAGAAATACAATATGCGCCTGAAACGGAAAACATTTTGGAAAATAACTTATCCAAAGAAATGAAACTTCTTATAGAGAGGTTTAAGGCAGTAGATGATTTTAAATCCGAGAATGTCGAAAGTGAATTCAGGAAAGTTGCCGAGGAGTTAGGCGTTAAGGCTAAGATTTTGGTTCATCCTTCGAGGGTAGCTTTAACCGGAAAAAAAATAGGGCCGGGCTTATTTGAGACTATGGAAGTTCTGGGGAAGGATAAAGTCATAGAAAGGCTCCAGAAATTGGTTAATCACTGGGGAGGTGAACATGTATAGAGCAATATCGGTAATTATTTTGTTTATGGGTTTAGTTTGCCTGGGCGGTTGCCAGACCTTAAAAAATACCGGCACAGGGATATGTTTAATAGGCAAAGGCATAGGCGATGACATCTATGGTGCTTACAAAGCGGTTGATAGGGCTGATAAAAAATTCCAGGAAAAATACTGGTAGAAATATTTAAATAAAAAGGCAGTCTCTTTAGAAATAAAATAATGAAGGCCGCGGTGTTAATGTGTTTTGTAGGGTTGCTTACGTTTAACCAGCCTCTTTTTGCTCAAAAGAATCAGCAAGAACAGGATTATGCTGGTTTCACCCGGCAGGATTTAAATGAAGCAGGTTTTACCCGGGAGTGCTTGATAAGTGAGGACAGGGTTGGAGAAGAAGAATATCTTACCTTTAGCGATTGGACTACACTTTTTGAGGGAGATACTATCACTTTTTATTTAGTGGAAGGTAAAGTTAAGGAGTGGTTTAGGGGAGTTCCTTTGGCTGGAATTGAGCCTTAGGAATTTAGAACGAAGGCAATTTTGCAATAATTTCTCCCTAAAAATATACTTGCCATAAATAAACCGCAATACTACAATAATAAATGTTTTTCTTGAGGGTTTCTTGTCCAAAAAAGATGCTTCAAGCGCAGAGAAAGGTACTTGAAAACAACTAAAGGCCGCAAAGGTTTGCGCCTTATTTTGAGAGATACGATTTCCAATTGCCTGGTAGTGTCCCGAACCAAATCAAAGATTGATTCGGGATTAAAATAACGGTAGCACGACAAAAGAAAATTCTAATTGCCCGGTGGTGTAACGGTAGCACGACTGACTCTGAATCAGTTAGTCCTAGTTCGAATCTAGGCCGGGCAGCCACTTTCGACTCGACTTTCGGCCTTGCTACAATACTTTTATTTTTGCCTCAGAGTTAAGGAAAAGAGTTTGACGGGGTTTTTCCTTATGGTATAAACATATTCTAATATTTGAATACTAAGGAGGTGTTGATGTTTGCTGTAAAGAATAGAAAAATCTCTGAATTTTTTAATGCTCTTTCTCATCCGGTCCGTGTAGAAATAGTTACTGAGCTTTTAAAAGGGACAAAGTGTGTTAGTGATATAAAAGAACTGGTGAACGTAAATCAACCGAATGTTTCTCAACATCTATCTGTTCTAAAGACAAGTGGTATTGTAAATTGGCAACAGGAGGGCAAGAGAAGGTGTTATTTTTTAATGGATCCTCAGGTGATAAAAGGTATTTTAAACGTGCTGGAAAAAACAAAATTGGTTAAGCCAAAGAAAGATTAAATTATGGCAGGTTTCATTAAGGAGGAGGCAAAATGCCGTGGGTAGATGTTAATAATTGTACTGGCTGTAAAATTTGTGTTCAGAAATGTCCGGTGGGAGCGATTTCACTACAGGATAAAAAGGCCAAAATAAACATGGATAAATGTATCCGTTGCGGCAGATGCCATCAAGTATGTCCTAAGAAGGCAGTCAAGCACGATAGTTTAAAAATTCCCGAAGAGGTGGGCAATAACGTAAAAAAAACAATAAGTTTTATGAAGCTCTGCGCCCAGCACTTTAAAGATTCAGAAGAAGCGGATAAATGCTTAGAGCGTATGATAAAATATTTCAATAAGGAAAAAGCAGTTGCTGAAAAGACTTTAGAGGAGATCGAAAAACTAAAAGGAGGAATAGAAGAATGGAATTAAAAGAAATAGAAGTAAGAGTGACGGATAGTAACTTTAAACAGGAAGTGTTAGATGCCCAACTTCCGGTGCTTGTTGATTTCTGGGCGCCCTGGTGCGCTCCCTGCAATATGATTGCGCCGACCGTAAAAAAGATAGCTGAAAAATATTCTGGCCGGGTAAAAGTTTGTAAATTGAATGTTGATGAGGGAAGAGACATTGCTTCAACTTATGGCATTAGAGGCATACCGACATTAATGTTCTTTAAAGATGGAAATCCTGTAGATACAATCGTAGGTGTTGTGTCCGAAAGCGAAATTGAGGCAAAAATTCCGGCTGTTTGGCAGGGTGAGAATTAAAACGAAAAAGGGAGGCAATATATGCCGTTACAAAGTTATATTTGTAAAGAATGCGGAGAAAAATTTGATTTATTATTGGGCGTGAATCAGGAAAAATCTGAGGTCAAATGCCGAAAATGTGGTAGCAAAAGAATCGAGAGGACTTTCGGCGCTTTTAGTATGGGTAAATCGGACAATAGAGGCGGGAGTTGTGCTACTGGCACTTGTCCAACTTGTTTTTAACCGAGATTTAAGTTGAAGGTTTGGTATGGCAGATTTTAAAGAAATTGACAACGCAAGAAAAGTATTAGGATTATCGGAATATGCTGCTTTGGAAGAAATCAATGCTGCTTATCGTAAGCTAGCTTTAAAGTGGCATCCTGACAAATGCAAGGGTGCGAAAAAGCCTAAATGTGAAGAGAAATTTAAAAAGATAGCCCACGCCAAAGACTTATTGTCGGCATACTGCGCCGGTTACAGATTCTCTTTTAAGGAAAAGGATGTAAAGCGCAATTCATACAATAAGGATTTTTATAAGCATCTGCAAAAATTTTATGACGGTTGGTGGGGGGAAATTTAAAAAATGAGCGTCTTCGACCGTTATTATGAAAAATATGATGATTGGTACAACGAAAATAAGTTTGCTTATTTATCTGAACTACAGGCTTTGGAAAAAGTTATACCGAAATTTGGCAAAGGCTTGGAGATAGGAGTTGGTACCGGAAGATTTGCTCAGGCTTTAGGTATTGATTCAGGCATTGATCCATCTATGGAGATGCTAAAAATTGCCGTTCGCCGCGGAGTTAAGGTGTGTTATGGTTTTGGGGAAAGCCTGCCTTTTCTTTCCGGAGGGTTTGATTACGCGGCAATTATTATAAGTTTATGTTTTGTAAATGAGTCTTTGAAAGTTTTGCAAGAGTCCCATCGGGTTCTGAATAAAAACGGACGGATAATTATAGGTATAGTTGATAAAGATAGTTTTCTAGGGAAATTCTATCAAAAAAAGAAAAGTATTTTTTATAAAAAGGCCAATTTCTTTAGCGTAAAGGAAGTAGAAAAAATGCTCGATAACTCAGGCTTCCAGAAATTCGAATATTATCAGACATTATTCAATTTACCTTCCAAGATGACAGCGGTTGATAAGCCACTCAAAGGATATGGCCGTGGTGGATTTGTGGTAATATCGGGAAAGAAATAAAAGAAGAATTCAGAATATATAAAATAAAGTGCAAGGACTGCTAAGTAAGTTAAGCCTATGATAGTTGTATTGGTATATTGTATTCGAGGAAATTATCGATATAATATAGTTTAAATTCGATTGATTAAGCTGGCTAATTTTGGGGATTGCATCGCTATGAAAAAGACTTTCAAATTTTGCCCTTTATGCGGAACTTCTTTGCGCCGTGGCAGTATAGAAGGTTCCAAGCGTCAATTTTGCCCAAAGTGTGGCTGGATACATTATGAGAATCCTTTGCCTGTAGCGGTAGCTGCGGCAATAAATTCTCGCGGCCAGGTGCTTGTGGTTAAAAGGAACCTTAATCCCGGGATAAATCAATGGTCTTTGCCGGGAGGTTTTGTCGAAGTTAAGGAAACTTCTCAGGAAGCCTGTCTTCGGGAGCTTAAAGAAGAAACCGGTATAAACGGCCGAATAAATAAATTGGTGGGAGTTTATATCCATAAAACACGGATGTATGGCAGCTTGCTTGTTATTGGTTATTCGGTGAAGGTGCTTAGCAAAAACATTGTTATAAGCAGTGAGATTAAAGAAGCTAAATTTGCCAGCCGTAGTAAACTGCCGCATATTCCGTTTCCTTCACACCAGAAGATATTAAAAGAGGTGTATAAACAATGCAGGTAAAAATTGTTTTTAATAATGAGATAATAAATAATAAATTTTCCGGAGGCTGGGGTTTTTCCTGCTTAGTGGGAGAATATATTATATTTGATACCGGAGAAAAAGCAGAATATTTATTTAATAATATGAAGCTTCTTGATGTTAAACCGGAAGATATAAAAACTGTAGTTATTTCTCATGATCACTGGGATCACACCGGAGGCTTATGGCGCCTGCTTGATGAGAATAAGGGAATAAAAGTCTATGGTTGTCCCGGATTTAGCCAGGAATTCAAAAAGAAAGTCAGGGATTCAGGAGCCCAGCTTCAACAGGCCCAGGAGATAACCGAAATAGCCCAGGATGTTTATACTACCGGTGAAATCAAAGGCAGCTATAAAGGCAGTCCTGTAGCCGAGCAAGCCCTCGTGGTTAAAGCTAAAAATGGAATTACTGTGATAACCGGCTGTTCCCATCCGGGAATATTAAAAATCACCGAAAGAGTTCAGGAAGGTTTTCCGGGAGAAAAAATAAAGATGGCTTTTGGCGGATTCCACCTAATTGATAAGTCCGAAACAGAAGTTCAACTTATAGCCAAAGAGCTTAAAAATAGAGGGGTGCTAAAGGTTGGGCCTACGCATTGTACGGGCAATCAGGCTCAGGAAGTTTTCAAGCGGATTTATGACGATAAATTTATATCTATAGCGGCCGGCATGACATTTGAGGTATAGTGTAGCCGATAAAGGCGTTTAATTAAAAGGCTCTTTTGGCCTTGACAAAATTAGAAACAAATGGTATCTTTTATTAAAGCACAAAGTTCGTGCTTTAAATAAGAAGGGACAGAGGCGTTCAGAAATGAACGCCCTTTTTACTTTATAGCCCTTCATTCAAAGTCAGAAAACCGGATAAGGAAGTCCTTTTTGGCGGCATAAGGCTGCTGGGAAGGATTTTTTTGTTTGCAAACGAAGGCGTTTGGGTGCCGTATGGTGCTTGAACGCTTTTTTAATTATGGGGCAGGTGAGAATCATGGATTTTGAAACACTGCATGAAAAAATAGCGCCTAAACTTAAATACATAGCAAGCCGGTTACTTTTTACTCATCCGGCTTGCGGTAAATATATTAGCCGGGAAGACCTCTGTCAAGAAATGCTTCTGCATGTCTGGAGTAAATTCCAGAAAGGAGTACCTGAAGGCATAAATTTATCTTACATCGTTAAAGGTTGTGAATTCCACATACTTAATTACCTGCGTAAAAATACTCCAAGAGTTTTTTTGGTAAGCTTGGAGAAGCCGCTCAATGAAAATGGCGATACTCTAAAAGACCTTATTCCTTCCGGAGATGAACCCATAAATCGTATGGTGGAGAGAAAGGTGGCTATAGACCAGATAAAAAATAACGGTTTTACAAAGAAAGAAAAAAAAGTTTTTTCTTTCCTTCTGGATGGTTTTACTACCCGGGAAGTCGGCAGCAGGATGGGTATTTCTCATGTAATGGTGGTTAAATATAAGAAAAATATAATAAGAAAATGGCAGGCTAAAGATAAATTAAAGGTTACCAGAAAGCAGGGTAAATTACTTTCTTAAAGTGTAGATAGGTAGCATCGAGTGCACATTGTATGTGCTGAACAAAGACGTTCATACCGGCTTAAGTTAAATAAAGCCAGATGAACGTTTTTTATTTTCGGAGTTTCGTTACAAAGTAAGTAATTTTTCAGGCAAAGGCGTCTAGTTTCCCAGTGTGTATATAGGGGGGCAGACGCTTTTATTTTTATAGGCGTTTTATAAAAAGAGAGGAAGAGCATGAAAGTAAAAATTTTGTTTAAGCAGATAGCATTGCTTCTTTTGGCGGTGTTGTTGTGCCCGGTTTCAGAAGTCTTGGCATTAACTTTAGCCGGACAGGAATTAGAGATAACAGTGTCTGATGCTTATGTTTCAAGGTATATCTGGAGGGGCCAGGATTTGTTCGGGGACAACGATGGCGCTAACCAACCCAGTATAGATTTTACTTTTCCTAAACTTTTTTACGGAACAGATTTGTCGCTTAATGTCTGGGGTTCTTTTCCGGTAACCGGCGGCCACGAAGATTCAGAAGAGTTAGATTATACCGTAAGTTTCTCCCGGGATTTCATGGAAGAAGCTTTCAATATTTCGGTAGGCAATACTTATTATGATTACCCCAATACTAGCAGTACCGCGGACGTTAACGAGCCATGGTTATCGTTTACCTGGAATGAGCTTCCCTTTTTGCCTTTGCCGGTTTCCATGACGCTGTTTGGAGGCTATGATTTTAAAGCTCGCTCCGAAGGCCCTGAAGAAGGCTGGTATTTTTCCTGGGGTTTTGATACCGAATTACCTTTACCCGCGGCAGGCGGTATTTTTCAGGAAGGCCAAACGGTAGCCCTTGGAGTAGTTAACTGGGGCCAGGATGGGGTGGCAGGCCTTACGCCATCATCGTTATATTCAACCGAACTTTCCGCGTCGACAACGTACGCGGCGGGGCCTTTTACATTTACTCCCAACATGCACTACTCCTTTATGCATGAAGACACCATTAACGGCGGCAAGAATGAATTGTGGGGCGGGCTGGAAGTAAGCTATGCTTTCTAAAAAAGCAGAGGAGGTACAAATGGTTTTTAAACTGACTAGAAAATCTACCCCGGTGGCTCTGCTGATTTTAGCACTGAGTCTTTTGTGTACAGGGACTGCCTTTGCTCAGGAAGCAACAGCCCAGAGCAATGCCGTCGCTATTGATACAGTCTGGACACTCATAGCAGCGTTCTTAGTGTTTTTTATGCAGGCGGGATTTGCCATGGTTGAGACCGGGTTCACCAGAGCAAAAAACGCGGCTAACATTATGATGAAAAATCTTATGGATTTTTCTGTCGGCTCAATTGGTTTCTGGGCCATAGGATTTGGAATAATGTTTGGAACCTCGGTTCTTGGCTTATTTGGAAAAACCGGGTTTTTCTTAAGTACAGGCGATCCATCAACAGGCGCAGGGCTGTGGCAATTCGCTTATTGGATATTCCAATGTGTCTTTGCCGCTACGGCAGCCACAATAGTCTCAGGCGCTATGGCCGAACGTACGAAATTTGTTTCTTACCTCATATATAGCGTTTGCATAAGCGCGTTTATATACCCGATTGTCGGCCACTGGATATGGGGCGGGGGATGGTTGTCTGCAAAAGGCATGATTGACTTTGCCGGATCCACAGTCGTTCACTCTGTAGGAGGCTGGGCGGCTTTAGCCGGAGCGATTCTTTTAGGGCCAAGATTAGGTAAGTATAACAAAGACGGTTCCTCAAACGCTATCTGCGGGCATAATATACCTCTGGCGGCTCTGGGAGTATTTATACTCTGGTTTGGATGGTTTGGTTTTAATCCCGGCAGTACAACTGCCGGAACGAATTTGAGCATTGCCGTAATAGCGGTGACGACTAATTTAGCTGCTGCTGCAGGTTCAATTACCGCTATGTTTACAGCCTGGAAGCGTTTTGGAAAACCCGACACAAGCATGGCTTTAAATGGGGCTTTGGCCGGGCTAGTCGCGATTACAGCCGGTTGCGCCAACGTTTCACCAATAAGCGCGATACTTATAGGCGCAATAGCCGGAATTTTGGTCGTAGTCAGTGTTGAATTTATAGATAAAGTGCTGCATATCGATGATCCTGTCGGAGCTATCTCGGTTCATGGTGTTTGCGGAGCTTTTGGCACTTTAGCTGTAGGCATTTTTGCGCAGAAAGCTTATGGAGGCGCTGACGGGCTACTTTTTGGCGGCGGTTTTAAGTTGTTATTTATTCAGGCGTTAGGAGTGGCATCAGTATTTGTCTGGGTTTTCGCAGCAGCTCTAGTTGTTTTCTCTGTTGTTAAAGCTACCGTAGGCTTGAGAGTTATTGCTGAAGAAGAATTAAAAGGTCTCGATATCGGCGAACACGGTATGGAGTCATATTCAGGATTTCAGATTTTTACTACCCAGTAAGGGTAGAAAAGTTTCCGTTTGGTCTGTTTCTTCCGGTTGTGAATTCCGGTTGCAGCCGGAAGAGGCAGGTAAACAAAATTAAGTTTAAATATATATGTGTTGATTACCTGAAAGCAAAGATATATTTGAAACATTAATGTTTGTCTTAACGTTTGGAATTTTGGTTGTTGGATATTGGGATTTATTTGGGATTTGGAAATTGGTGTTTGGAATTTAAGCAGAATCCTTTGTAATGTTGGACGAAGTAGGAGGTAAAACATGAAAATAATAATTGCCATGATTCAACCGCATAAACTGCCGGATGTGAAAAAGGCTCTTTTTGAAGCTGATGTGCACAAAATGACGGTCACTAATGCTCTTGGCTGTGGGCAGCAGAAAGGGTTTACCGAGACCTACCGTGGCGTGATACAAGAAGTTAATCTGCTTAAAAAAGTACGCCTGGAAATAGCGATAAATGAAAACTATGTTGATGCTACAGTAGACGCCATTATTAAAGGAGCCAGGACCGGCAACATTGGCGACGGTAAGATCTTTATCGTGGATCTGCCGGAGTGCATAAGGATACGCACCGGGGAGAAAGGAAGGCAGGCTGTAGGATGAAAGTCAGGGTTACCAAAACAGCGTTGAATTTACTTATTATAATGATAGCAAATATAGCACAAAGTGTGTGCAAAAATAGTGATTGGACGAGGGCGTTCAGGCTTAATTAAGCGAAACGCCTTTTTTTATTGTCAGCAGAAGCAGGCTTGAAAAAAACAGGAGGGAATATGGTAAAGAAAACCAAACAGGATATTTTAAGGTTAGTTAAGGAAAAGGACGTGAAGTTTATCCGTCTATGGTTTACCGACCTTTTGGGCCAGGTTAAGAGTTTTTCAATTACCGATGGTGAATTGGAGGGGGCTCTTAGCAATGGTATGGGTTTTGACGGTTCATCGATAACCGGATATCAAGATATTGAAGAGTCAGATATGATTGCCATGCCTGACCCGAGCACATTCTCTCTTTTGCCTTGGCGGCCAAAAGAAAAAGCGGTTGCCAGGATGATTTGTGATGTTCTTAATCCGGACAAAACTCCTTATGAAGGCGATCCTCGCTATGTTTTAAAGAGGGCCTTGGCGCGGGCAGATAAAATGGGATATGACCATTTTTATCTTGGGCCGGAATTGGAATTTTTCTATTTCAAAAATGATCAGGGAACCGAAATTCTTGATAAAGGAGGCTACTTTGACCTTACAACTTTAGATGTTGCCAGTGACCTGCGCCGGGAAACCGTACTGGCTTTAGAGCAAATGGGTGTTCGTATTGAATATTCTCACCATGAAGTTGCTCCTTCGCAGCACGAGGTTGATATGCGTTACAGTGATGCTTTAAAAATGGCAGATGATGTTATTACCTACAGAATTGTTGTAAAAGAGATAGCCAGTAAATTCGGTGTCTATGCTACTTTTATGCCTAAGCCTATTTTTGGCCAGAATGGTTCAGGCATGCACACTCATCAATCTTTGTTTAAAGGCGAAAAGAACGCATTCTATGATGCTAACGCTAAAGATTTTCTCTCCGATACAGCACATGCTTACATCGCAGGCTTGCTGACACACGCTAAGGAGATTTGTTCTATCTTCGCCCAGACTACAAATTCTTACAAAAGGCTTGTTCCCGGATATGAGGCCCCGGTTTATATTGCCTGGAGCAGAAGAAACAGAAGCGCTTTGATTCGTGTGCCACTGTATCATCCTGGACAGGAAAAGGCTACCAGGTGTGAGTTTCGTGCGGCTGATCCGGCCTGCAATCCTTATCTTACATTCGCATCAATGCTGCAGGCAGGATTAGATGGTATTGAGAAGGGATATAAGGTTCCCGCGGCTATGGAGAAAAATCTTTATCATTTGAGTGATGAAGAAAGAAAAGCAAAAGGCATAGAGACTTTACCCGATAATTTAGGCCAGGCCGTCTCTATTACCGAAAAAAGCGAATTGGTAAGAAAGACGCTGGGTGAACATATTTTCCCGCGTTTCATAGCCCTTAAGAAAAAAGAATGGGATAACTACAGGATACAAGTACCGCAGTATGAGCTGGACAAGTATTTGTCAATTCTGTAATAAAATTCAATCCGGCCGCTTCAAAAAGCGGGATTAAACAGCTGTAGATATTGAGATAGATAAAGAGTTATCAGAGCTTTTCTTTAACGTTTCCGGCAGACCGGCTTCATTATATCAAACGGACGACCGGCAGAAAAAGCTAAGAACGTGATTCTGAAACTTAAGACGGCTGTCCGGATGAAGATTAAGCAGGAGTAGAAAATGGGCCGGAGACATTTTCCCTTACAACAAGGTTTGTATGACCCGCGTTTTGAAAAAGACAATTGCGGCGTGGGATTTGTTTGTGATATCAAAGGTAAAAAATCCCATAATATAGTAGAGCAATCTCTCACAATCTTGCAGCGGCTTGCCCATAGAGGAGCAACCGGAGCTGACCCTAAAACTGGTGACGGTGCGGGCCTGCTTTTACAAATGCCCCACGGGTTTTTTATTAAAGAAGCTCGGAAAGAAGGGATAAGCCTTCCTGAACCGGGGGCTTACGGCACAGGTTTAGTATTTTTACCGCCGGATATAGAAGAAAGATTATTCTGTAAAGACATATTCTATAAGATAATAAAAAAAGAAGGGCAGGTTCTTTTAGGTTGGCGCCGCGTGCCGGTTAATAATTCAGGTATAGGCAAAACAGCCAGGGATACTCAACCGGCAATAAGCCAGGTTTTTATAGGCAAGGGTGAAAAATCTCCCGGCGGCCTTGACTTCGAGAGAAAACTCTACATAATCCGCAAACAGATAGAAGCAAGCATTTATGCTTGCGGACTTAAACAAAAATCTTTTTTCTACATAACTAATTTATCCAGCCGGACTTTTTCCTACAAAGGGCTCCTCATGCCCGTTCAATTGAAAGATTTTTTTCTTGATTTAAAAGACGAGTCTTTGGTCAGCGCCATAGCCCTGGTGCATTCACGCTATAGCACTAATACTTTTCCTACTTGGGATTTAGCTCAGCCATTTCGTTTTTTAGCCCATAACGGAGAAATTAATACTCTAAAAGGGAACGTGAATTGGATGAAAGCCCGCCAAGCATCTCTTAAGAGCGATTTATTTAAATCGGAGATTCAGAAAGTTTTTCCGGTAGTCCGTGACGACTTGAGTGACTCTGCTACTATCGATAATGTATTTGAACTTCTGGTTTTAGCAGGCCGGCCGATGTATCAGGCAATGATGATGCTTGTACCTGCGGCTTGGGAAAATAATCCTTTCTTTAGCGATAAACTCAGGAGTTTCTACGAGTACAACGCGTGTTTTATGGAGCCGTGGGACGGCCCGGCGGCAATAGCTTTTTCCGACGGTAAAGATGTCGGTGCGGTTCTTGATAGAAACGGCCTGCGTCCGGCCAGATATATAATTACCAAACAAGGCCTTGCGGTTCTGGCATCAGAGGTTGGTGTATTGGATATAGAAGCCAGCGATATTGTTTGTTCAGGCCGGCTTGAGCCGGGCAAAATGCTTTACATTGATACTTGCGCTGGAAGAGTTATTAGCGATGAGGAGATAAAGGAAAGAGTTTCACAGGCTAAGCCCTATAAGGCTTGGATAGAAGAAAATATGCTGGATATTGCTAAATTGCCTCCTGTTACCGGAGATTGTTCCCGCCGACATGATACTTTCCGGATGCTTAAGATTTTTGGTTATTCAAGGGAAGACTTAAAAAGGATATTATCTCCCATGGCTCAAACCGGAGTTGAACCGACAGGCTCCATGGGTAATGATACACCTTTAGCCGTGCTCTCACTGCGTCAACAGCCACTCTACAATTATTTTAAACAGCTTTTTGCCCAGGTGACTAATCCGGCAATAGACTCTATACGCGAGGAATGCGTGATGAGTCTTACTGCTTATCTTGGACAGCAAAATAATATTCTTGAGGAGACTCCCTACCAGTGCCACAGCCTGAAGGTAGACGAACCGATTCTAACCGATATTGATTTAGAAAAAATCCGCCATATAAAAGATAATGGCTTTAAGGCGAAGACCATCTCCATGCTTTTCAAAGCCGCGGGGAAAAACAGCCTCATTGATGCTCTTGATAGCATATGCAGCCAGGCTCAGACAGCCATATCAGGAGGATGCTCTTTTATTATTCTCAGTGACAGGGGAGTAGACGAACATAACGCGGCTATCCCGGCGCTCCTTGCTTTAGGCGCTTTGCATCAGAGCCTGATAAAAAAATCTTTAAGGACTAGGGTAAGTATTATTGTCGAGAGCGGTGAACCGAGAGAAGTGCATCATTTTGCTCTTTTATTCGGCTTTGGCGCAGATTGCGTTAACCCTTATTTAGCTTATGAAGCTATAGGCTATCTCAAAGAACTCGGGCTTATAGAAACGGATGTTGAAACCGGGATTAAACAGTACCGCAAAGCCCTGGCCAAAGGCATCCTGAAGATTATTTCTAAGATGGGGATATCGACTTTACGCAGTTACAAGGGTGCGCAGATTTTCGAATGTCTTGGGCTTAATCAGGCGGTGATTGAGCGTTGTTTTTGTGGGACGCCGTCTCGTATCGGAGGAGCGGGGTTTGAGGTGATAAAGAAAGAAGCTCTGATGCGTCATAATGAAGCTTTTAATAGCCCCCAGCAAAGAGACGTTTTAACAACCGGAGGCATATACCAGTATAAACGTGACGGAGAATTCCATTTATGGAATCCGCAATCAATCAGCATGTTGCAAGAGTCAGTCCATAACAATGATTATTCTCTTTTTAAGGAATTTTCCAAACTCATAGATGAACAGTCGTCAAATCCGGCTACCTTAAGGGGCTTCTTGAATTTTAAGAAAACAAAACCCTTGAAGCTTTCTGAGGTTGAACCTCTTGAGGGTATATTCAAGCGTTTTGCTACCGGAGCTATGAGCTTTGGTTCCATATCGCGCCCGGCTCATGAGACTTTAGCTTTGGCCATGAACCGGTTAGGAGGAAAGTCTAATACCGGCGAAGGAGGGGAGGATCCGGAAAGGTTTAAACCTTTGCCTAACGGAGATTCACGCCGCAGTGCCATAAAGCAGGTCGCCTCTGGCCGCTTTGGGGTAACCACT
>JAQUWY010000058.1 GCA_028692655.1 Candidatus Omnitrophota bacterium
GGATTCCCTGTGTGGGGCACCGGCTATATTGTTGATTACGAAGAGAAACCCAATGGAGATGGGCAGATTAAGCCTAAAAAACAATCTTTTATGAAACAATTAGCGGCTGCCTGCCAAGATTATCATAACGGTAAAGCCTATGCGGCCGTCGCATTTGATTCTTTACGTATGGGCTTAACACAGGGAGATATCAGGAATCAGGCGAAAGGGTTAATCAGCTTATGGGCCGATCAACTTATTAAAAAGAAGGCAGTTGTCAACTCGGGGGCTTACCCTGCTTTTTCCCGTCTGCCTGTAAAAAAACCAACGGTACATTTAGAAAAAAGCCGCACCTCAGCGGGTTTTCTAATTACCTCAATAGAAAAGACCATTATTATAACTGAGCCTGCCGGAGTTAGAAGATTATTGTATAGAGATTCTGCTTTTGGCCTTGGGGAGCAAAATGCGGTTATATCAAAGGTAGAAGATATGTTAAAAAGCATTCTAATTCATGCTCCGGGGCGGAAAAAAGTAAAAGTTGTTGTTTCCGGCCAATGGCAGACAGAAGTTTTTTCATTCAAGGAAGATGAAAACAGCATTACATTTAATATCCATTGGGTATTGCTCCAGGAAGGAATAGGGAGCCCCCTCTTGGAAGATGTCGAACGGCACGAAATAGAAGAATTATTAACCGGTTCTCACGATGAAGCTGTCCAGCGCAGTTATGATTATTTTCGAAAAAATCCCGAAGAGCTGGAAAATTTCTTTGAGGCGTTGGATAAAAGCGGCGTTCAACTTGATGCGTCTTATCAAAACTCATTATCTGTCTTATTGTTTGAACTAATGGGAAGAAAAATTTCCAATGTTATTGGGAGGCGTGATTCAAGAATTTCCCGGCCAATAAATTTGCTTTTTATCGGAGACCCGGGAGTTTTAAAATCCACAACAATAAAATCTCTCAGCAAAGTCTTAAGCGAAAGCGGATTGAGGGTGGCAGATGCTGTAAATCCCGAAATGCGTAACGATTTAGATGAAGCTTATAGAGGTATTGGCGGAGATAACAGTTTTGAAGCTTTAAACAAAAAATATTCTGGTTTTGATGTCGTCATCGCCGAAGTAGTTTCAAAGCCGCCAACGGACGGCCAGAATATTGATTTGTTAGTGCGTTTAAGGGGCAGCTTATCTTCCCGGCAGCAAAGAATCGCCGAGGGCAGTGGTTCTTATGATTATGCCCAGCTGCGCACAGAGGTTAGCGCTGTTTCTTTAGATTCCCGCCAGCCGGATATCATCTTGAATACCGACTTTATTGATCGGGACAAGCTGGATATAAATTGGATAGAAGACACTTTTAGAAAAACAGTAAAAATAAATCTATCTTCTATGGCCGGGACAATAAATGTCAACAGCTTTATGGACGGAATAATAAGTAATCACAATGACCCAGAGGGCGATGTCGCTTTAAGAGGCATACGTATTAATACTTATTACGGACAAGATGTGTTTCTAAATGGCATAGATGAAGTTGCTTTAACATATATATTCGAAGAAATATTTTCTAATGCGTTGCGTTTTTCTCCTACACAAGGAACAGTTACGATTGAAACATCTACTGTAGAGTTGACAGGGGAAAATATCTGCGTTGTCAAAATTATTGACGAGGGTGCTGGTATAGCATCGGAAGATATAGCAAGGCTTTGTCAGAATGAAGAGACTACGCGTCCCGATGAAGACGAAGGCGGCAGAGGGCTTTTTATTGCCGAAACATTTATAAATAAATATCGAGGAAAATTAGTTATTAATTCTGATTTAGGCAAAGGTACTTCTGTGACAGTGATGCTCCCGGCGGCGTTAGAAGCTAATCATGGTGCTGCGGAAGCAGATCTTTCTGCTTCCGGAAGTAAGTTTTTAGCTCGGGACACAGTAGACAGAATAATAGAAAAGGCTACGCACAGAAAGGATAATTTAGGACACTTATGTTTAGATGTTTCAGCGGATGATAAATTTCTTAAAAGGTTTTTCAAAGAAAGCCCGCACGCTTATATGTATGAGCGGATAAGCCGGTATTTAGAAAAAATGAGAGTGGAGATTCATATATTAAAAGGTCTTCCGCATAAAGGTTATTGGCAGGTAGATTTATCAGATGAGAATGAGCCAATGCTTAAGATTTTTGTTAATAATGGGGAAAAAGAAGATTTTGGACTTATAGCTATCCATGAGACCGCGGCGGCTGTAACCGCTGTTTTTGCCGAACCAATGACAGGGAAAATTATTCCTACTTCTCATAAGACAAATTGTGAGATAGAAGCAGATTATGTTGTGTGGCAAAGCCGCTGCAAAAATTCTATAGTATTCCGCTATATGAGCGGTATGGGCTTTGATTATAGGTTTTCAACTCGTGCTAAGAATCAAATTCTTGGTATAGCCGGCGGCAATATTGATTTTAGCGCCGGGACGGAGCCAATCCGTTCTTTTGATAACGGTTTACGTAAGAAGCCTTTTAGTATTTACGGCAATAAGGCGATTCTGAATAACAATGCAGGATTTTTTGGAAACGGAACGGATCAGATGTTAGAAGCCTTACTGCAGGCAATAGCTGAGAAAAGAGCAATTGTTATGGCTATAGAGAGATTTAATCAGCTCGGTGTAGAGGTAAGAGGCCGAAGAGTTGTTTGTTTTGAAATATTGTTCGGGGCGCGAAGTGATTATATTTTTTCCAAAGACATAGAAAAAACTAACCGTTTTTGTGTATATTTCTCTCAACACGCAGTGGAAACGATTAATCAATTGGCCAGGAAAACCGTATATAGTACCATCAATGGGGGTTTTACCGAAGAAGATATCCTATCTATTATTCTTCAGGCTGTAGTTTTGCATGGTTTGGCAAAAGCGGATGGTTTATCGCATCAAGAAGCGGTAAAAGTTCAGGGAATAGTTTCGGGATATGAGCTGGTAAAAGAAGAATTAGAAACAGCTCAAATGGTGGAAGGGGTAGTCTCGGTTATCAGCAGAAACGATCATGCTGGAAGTGTAATAGCAAAGAAATATAAATTAGCTCTGGCAGGAGATTTTGGCACTGACTCAAGGGATTATGAAATAAATTTTAGGCGAGGCGTGGAGAGATTACTCAAGGGAAATTTTTTAGAGATAGGAGCTAGAGATACCTGCTTCTTAGAAGCTCTAATGGAAGTTTTACCCGTGCTTCAGCGAAGATTTATCCACGCGATCAGCCCTTCTTTTCGGGAAGAAAAAAGTTACCTCTATGAAAGAAGCAACGGCCGGTTTATCAAAGGTAAAATTGAGAATGTTCCTCAAGAATGGCGGCAGAGAAAAGATGAAGATAAATTCAGAAAGATTTTTGCCTTTGATGTTTTTGCGGGCTGTTATATGAATTTGGAAACTGTTCTTAGCAATATTTGTGATATTTTGCAGGATGGAGGGGAGCTTATTATACATTACTCGGATTATACTGATAACGAAGCTATAGAATTTTTGCGAAACAGCGGATTGTTCGTTGAGCTTCGAGG
>JAQUWY010000006.1 GCA_028692655.1 Candidatus Omnitrophota bacterium
TTTGCTAATTTTAAGCTACAGACTGATAAAAAAGTTTACCATTTATCTCCAGCCTGACGTAAGGGCTGTCGATAAATGGCTTGGTGTTTTGAGAGTAGATTAGTTATGGACAATTAACATAGGAGGTCAAAATGGAAAAATTGCTGATGGTTGAAAAAGAGTTGAAGAACAAGCTTAATAAAAAACACCCCGAATTTAACGCCGGAGATGTTATTAAGGTATATTACAAGATTAAAGAAAAGGATAAGATAAGGTTGCATCCGGTAGAAGGCATTATAATAAAAATTCAGGGTGCGATGCACAGGAAATCGTTTACTTTAAGGAGAGTCGCTTACGGCCAGGCTTATGAGGTTACCTTTCCCTATTTTTCGCCAAATATAGAGAAAATAGAGGTTATTAAGAAAAGCCGCAGGCGGCCTCGAAGAAGTAAACTTTACTATTTAAGAACAAGATCCGGTAAAAAAGCAATGTTGACGTAAATCCAGGTAGTTTTATAAGCTGGTTAATAAAGAAGTTTGAACTAGTTATATGATAGTCGGTGTTGAT
The DNA here is from genome assembly GCA_028692655.1 of Candidatus Omnitrophota bacterium. Lineage (GTDB taxonomy): Bacteria > Omnitrophota > Gorgyraeia > Duberdicusellales > 4484-171 > JAQUWY01. Next base: position 547 of record JAQUWY010000006.1, read on the forward strand.
GAAGCTGGAAGGGGGCCTTTGGCTGGGGCAGTGGTGGTTTGCGCTTTAGCATTCAAAAAGAACCCGCCGTTTAGCATCAAGGATTCTAAAGTTCTTTCTTGGGCGCGCCGGCAAGAGATTTTTTCTCTTTTAAGTGAGTACGCTTTGTTTAGAGTCTCTCTGGCTAGTGCTAGAGAGATCGATGAAATTAATATACTGGAAGCTACGTTTTTGGCATTTAACCGGGCGATAAAGGGGCTATTGAAAGTCGAGCCTTCACTACGTTCGGCCAGGTTTGTGATTGACGGCACGCTGTTTCGTACAGATCTGGATATAGACTACGTTTGTATGAAAAGAGCCGACAGCAGAATCAAAGAGGTGTCAGCAGCCTCAATAGTAGCAAAAGTAACAAGGGACCACTTGATGGACTCTCTCAACTTTTTGTATCCCCAATGGGGTTTCAGCAAGCACAAAGGGTACCCGACTAAAGAACACATGGAGCAAGTTCATCGCTGTGATTTAACGCCTTTTCATCGCAAGAGCTTTTATCCTTGCAGCAAGTTTTCTTCTTGAGATATACCAGTTTCCGAAGTATTTTTAAGAATTAATTTAGCTGGGTCTGATGAAGGACAGAATCGCAGGGCCAAAAACAAAAGGAACGTTCTTTGAAGATAAGGCTGTAGAATTTCTTAATTTTAAAGGTTACAGGGTAAGGAAGAGAAACTTTAGGAGCCGTTTTGGAGAGATAGACATAATAGCCAGGGATTTTAAATATATCGTTTTCGTTGAGGTAAAGGCTCGAGCACAAAATTTTACAGTTTCAGGTTTGGAAGCTGTCGATAAAAAGAAAAGGGACAGTATCAGAAAAACAGCTCTTGTGTACGCGGCCGGTAAAGAATTCTTATCCCGTTTTGATGTTCTTGAGATAATCCAGGGCCAAAATTGGCGCAGGTATATTTTAATAAAAGATGCCTTTGGGCTGGTAGAGGAGGATTTTTAAACTCCTACAGAGATTCCCGAGCTTTAATCCGAATGGTTCCATTAAGAATTAAATAAAGAATGAATGAAGGGATATAAGAGATATTTTAAAACTTATCTGTCGGGATTAGCTTCTTTAAAGCCTTCTCCGGGAGGAGGCAGCGTAGCTGCTCTTGCTTTTTGTCTGGGGACAGCCCTGATAGAAAAAGCACTGGTTTTTTCCTGCCCTAAGAATCCTGCCACACCAGCTCTAAAGAAAAAAAATAAAAAGATTACTGCAAGGATAAAAAAAATCCGTTCTTTATCAGGAAAACCGTATCATTATATTGACGAAGACGGCGATATTTTTGAACAAATCATGAGTTTTCAAGGAGCTAAGAAAAAACGTTATGTTGATAAAAGCCAGAATTTAATAGCTGATTTGGGGTCCAGGTGCCGGAAAATATTTTTTATTACTCAAGAGGTGGAAATCGGGGTAAAAAAGTGTATAATAAGTGATTTCATCTTAGGCTTGGATTTAGTAAAGCTTGCTTTAAAAGGCTGTGTTCTCAATCTTGAAGCCAATAAAAAGATGTTTGGGGTTCAAAGCAGGCAATTGGGAGTTTTTAAAAATACACTTAAGAAATGGCAGTAATTTTAGACTCTAAACAACTCTGCGGTAATTTAGAAAAGGAAATCAGAAAAATTCTTAAATCTTTGCCTGGTTTGTGCCTGGCTTCGGTTTCTATAGGAGATAATTACGCCAGTTGTTTATACCGCCGGATACAGAAACAAGCAGCTTTCAGCTTGGGGGTTGAGTATAAAGAGGTAAATCTCGGGAAAGATATATCCTTTGATACTTTCAAAAATAAAATAGAAACTTTGAATAAAGATTCCGGTGTTACCGGTATTATCATAAATAAACCTTTTCCTTCTGGCTGGAAAGACCAGGAGGCGTTTGCTCTTCTTGATGAGAAGAAGGACATTGAAGGGACTCATCCGTTTAATTTAGGGAGATTTTGTATTGGATTTAAGTCAGCTTTATCCGATTCTTATCCGGATGCATCTCTGGGATTTTGTGTTTCTCCTACAGTCCTAAGCATTATCGATTTGATTAAAGCCAGCGGAGCTAATCTTTCTGGAGCCCGAGTTACCATTGTCGGGTTTTCTTCCCTTATTGGCAAGCCTTTAGCTATTTATTTGGCTAATGAATTTGCTACTGTCAGCATTGCGCATATAGAAACGTATAATAAGGGAGACCTTGCTTTTTACGTTAACAATGCTGATATACTTATCTCTGCTGTAGGTAAGCCCGGCCTCATAAAAGGTGAATGGATAAAAGAAGATAGTCTGGTAATTGATGTGGGCACCGGCCGCAAAAACGGTGTCTTAGCCGGAGACGTTGAATTCAAAGAAGCTTCAAAAAAGGCAAAGTATATTACTCCGGTTCCCGGAGGCGTGGGGCGCCTGACAACTATGTTTTTGTATTATAATTTGGCTATTACGGCCAGAATTCAGGGAGTTACCAAATGAAAGAAATAACTCTTTTGGGCTGCGGAGTAAGCGGAATTTCTTTCATTGAAAGAATAAGAGAAAATGGGCTCGCCGCCAAAATAGTACTTATAGATAAGAAAAATTATTATTCGGAAAGGGAACTTTCTATAACTCACCCCGCTGATTTTAAAGAATGTTGGGACTTGAAAAAATGGGCTGAAGAAAAAAATATTGAGTTCATCGAAGCCGAAGTCGAAAGAATAAACATCCGAAGAAGAAAGGTATATTTTAAACAACATGAGGCAAGAGATTTCGAACAACTTGTGGTCTCAACGGGCCTTGTGTCAAAAAAACTGCCTGTTAAAGGCGAACACCGGGAGGGGTTTTTCTATCTTTCTGACATTGATGCTTGGAAGTTGAAAGACTTGCTTAAATTATCACCGGAAGCTTGTGTTTACGCTTCGACTTTTTTAGGGCTAAAGCTGGCGGTGTCTCTGGCCAGTCTGAAAAAAGAAGTAAGAATAGTTGCTGAAAATTTAGATTTTTTAGGCAGCAGGGCCCAGGAAGTGATAGATTATCTAGGCCAGAGGGGTATATCCTTATATCTTAATTCCCATGTTGAGGAAGCAGTAGGAGAATCAAGGATTAAAGCAATCAAAATATCGCCTTTAAAAGTTTTTCCCTCTCAGCTTTTATTCATTGATAGCGGTTTTACGGTTAATAAATGTTTTTTCGAAGAAGAAATAATATCAAGTGATGCTATTTCTACCATAAGCGAAGGGCTTTATTTTATGGGTGACGTATCTTCTAAAAATATAGGGGAAGAAATATTTTTTAAATTTAATCATACCCAGGCAAAAGAGGATGCCTTGGCCCTGGCTGATTATATGGTTAAGGGGGAGCCTTTGACTGCGGAGAAAATGCTTTTAAGTGAGGAAGGCAAGAACAGGCTTATAGATGAATTCTTGGCTAAGCAGGTTTGTTCAAATAACTAGGGTAAGCGAAATAAATAACGGACTTATAAAATAAGCGGAGGTTTATTATGGCAGAGTGGGTCGGTATAGGCAGACGAGCAAGAAGATGTTACGGGTTTGACGAGATAGCATTAGCTCCGGGAAGAGTTACCGTTAATCCTGAAGAGGTTGATATTTCTTGGGAGCTTTCCGGCAGAAGATTTTCAGTTCCGATACTCGCCGCGGCGATGGATGGAGTGGTAGGCGTAAAATTTGCCGTAGAGATGTCCAGGCTTGGCGCTGTGGCGGTTTTAAATTTAGATGGAGTGCAAACTCGGTACGATAACCCTGACGAAGTTTTGCAAGAAATATCCCAGGCTACTCCGGAGGTGGCCACAAATCTGATTCAAAAAGTATATACTACTCCTATCAAGGAGAACCTAATTGCAAGGCGGGTTGAGGAAATAAAGAAGAAATCTGGATATGCCGCGGTGAGCTGTATTCCTCAGAATGCCGACAAATTTTCAAGTATTGCTCAGGAAGCCGGGGCTGATTGCTTTGTGGTCCAATCTACAGTGACTACTGCCCGGCATATTGCGACAAAATATACGCCTCTTGACTTAGAAAAATTTTGCAAAAAGCTTAAGATACCGGTTATTATCGGTAATTGCGTTACGTATGATGTAACGCTTGAATTACTCGAGACTGGGTGCGCTGGCATTCTAGTCGGAGTTGGCCCGGGAGCAGCCTGTACGACTCGGGGTGTTCTGGGTATAGGCGTGCCTCAGGTGACTTCGACTATTGATTGTGCTGCGGCTAGAGATTTTTACTATCAAAAGACTGGTAAATATGTGCCGATTATTACTGATGGAGGTATGAGCCGGGGTGGAGATGTTTGTAAGGCTTTTGCTTCAGGGGCAGACAGCGTTATGATTGGCTCAGCTTTTGCTAGGGCAAAGGAAGCTCCCGGAAGAGGTTTCCATTGGGGCATGGCCACTTCTCATGGTAATTTACCTCGAGGAACAAGAATAAAAGTAGGTGTTACCGGAACTTTGGAAGAGATACTATTTGGCCCGGCAGTGGTAGATGATGGTTCTCAGAATCTTATGGGAGCCTTGGCTACTTCAATGGGGTCATTAGGCGCTAAAAATATTAAAGAAATGCATTTTGTAGAAATAATAATCGCTCCTTCCATACAAACTGAAGGCAAAATTTTCCAGGCTTCCCAGAGAGTAGGAATGGGTAAATAAAATAGAGAATTGAATATATATCCCGATAGTAATCGGGATTTCGCTGAATAGTTATATTAAGGTGCTCAAAATGAAAAAAGACACAGTATTAATTTTAGATTTTGGCTCGCAGTACACGCAGCTCATAGCCAGAAGAGTCAGGGAGCTTAAAGTTTTTAGTATTATTGAGCCTTGCGTTATGAGCCTCGAAAAGATAAAAAAAATAAATCCTAAAGCAATAATTCTTTCCGGCGGGCCTCATAGTGTTTATGAGAGAAACGCTCCTTTGCTTGATAAAGGCATATTCAGTTTGGGGGTTCCTATACTGGGGATTTGTTACGGGATGCAGATTGTGGTTAGAACTTTAAAGGGAAAAGTCAGAGAGAGCAAGAAAAGAGAGTACGGCCGGGCCCAGATGTATATAGATAACCATAAAGATTTATTTTTCTCTCTGCCGGCTAAGATTGTTTCCTGGATGAGCCATACCGATCAAGTAGATGCCCTGCCAGGAGAGTTTAAAGTATTGGCTCATACTTCTAATACTAAATACGCGGCAATTGGGGATATAAAGAGGAAGGTCTATTGCGTTCAATTTCATCCCGAAGTGGTTCATACAGATTTTGGGCTTCAGATATTATCTAACTTTATTTTCAGAATAGCTGATTGTTTCGCTAACTGGCAGCTTGAAGATTTTGTGGCTGAGCAAATAAGAGAAATAAAAAAGAAAGTCGGTTCAAGAAATGTTATTTGCGGGTTAAGCGGAGGGGTAGATTCTTCCGCGGCTGCGGTTTTAATTCATAAGGCTATCGGCAAAAAACTTAAATGTATTTTTGTTAATAACGGATTGCTACGCAAAAATGAAGCTTCCCAGGTTCTGAAGATTTTTAAAGGAAATTTCAAAATTGATTTACATTACGCTGATGCCTCTAAAATATTCCTGCGTGAGCTTAAAGGAGTGACAAATCCTGAGACTAAGCGCAAAATAATCGGCAATGAATTTATAAAAGTCTTCGAAGCTGAAGCGAGGAAGATAAAAAACGTGGAGTTTCTTGTTCAGGGTACGCTTTATCCGGATGTTATTGAATCTGTATCTTGTTTTGGAGGCCCGACTGCCTGTATAAAGTCGCATCACAATGTAGGCGGCTTGCCGAAAGATATGAAATTAAAGCTTATAGAGCCGTTTCGGCAGTTATTTAAGGATGAAGTGCGCCAGATAGCTAAGATTCTAGGTTTGCCCCAGGAGATAATAAATCGCCATCCTTTTCCCGGTCCGGGTTTGGCAGTAAGAATATTGGGAGAAATTACCTCCGGACAGCTGAAGATATTAAGGGAAGCTGACAGTATTTTGGAGAAAATAATAAAGAAACATGGCTTTTATGACGATATATGGCAAGCATTTTGTGTCTTGCTCCCTCTTAAAACAGTCGGAGTCATGGGTGATAAGAGAACTTATGAGTATGTGGCTGCCATCAGGGCAGTGTCCAGCCTTGACGGTATGACAGCTGATTGGTTCAAGATTCCTCATGAAGTGTTAGATGAAATATCCAATGCTATCATCAATAAAGTCAGAGGCGTAAACAGAGTAGTCTTCGATATTAGTTCCAAGCCCCCGGCGACTATAGAATGGGAATAACAAAAAGATAAGGGACAGAAGAAGTCCATAGCCGACAGACCACAGTCCACAGAATATACAGGTTAAGGTTAAGAGAAACCTTAAAACATTTCTTTAGCGGAAATACGGTAGAAATACATGGAAATAAATAGAAATAGGTTGTTTAGATATGGGTGCAAAGAGAATATACTGCTTTGTTTAGAATTTAGGATTTTGAATTTGTTTAGAGTTTAGGATTTAGAATTTTTTTAATCTTTGCCTTAGCCTTTGCCTATACCCGTTTCTATCAGCTTACAACTTATAGCTTAAAGCTGTCTTTGTTTAGTATTTTATAAAAATAGTTTATTGCATGGAACACTCCGACTTTGTCCACCTTCATGTTCATACCCAGTATAGCCTTCTAGATGGGGCCTGCATTCTGGAAAGGCTCGTAGATAAAGCTGTTGAATTCAAGATGCCGGCTTTGGCTATGACTGATCACGGCAATCTGTTCGGGGCGATAAGATTTTACAATCTATGTGTTAAAAAAGGGGTAAAACCCATAATAGGATGTGAAGTCTATGTAGCTTCTGGTTCCAGGCTTAACCGGGAGTATAAGCCGGGAGCGGATGATAATTACCATCTTATCCTTTTGGCTAAGGATGAAAAAGGTTATGCTAATCTTGTACGCCTGGTGAGCTTGGCTCACCTGGAGGGTTTTTATTACAAACCCAGGGTTGATAAAGAAATACTATCTGCCTACAGCCAGGGACTAATAGCTTCAAGTGCTTGCCTCAAAGGAGAAATACCTTCCCGAATTCTGGCCGACGATATGCAAAAAGCTTATAAACTTACTGATGAATATCTTAATATATTCGGTAAAGGTAATTTCTATCTTGAGATTATGGAAAATGAGCTCCCGGAGCAGAAGAAAATTAACAAGGGGCTTATAAAAATAGGCAAAGATTTAGATGTACCTCTGATAGCAACCAATGATATCCATTACCTAGAAAAGGATGAAGCATTTGCTCATGAGGCCCTTTTAGCTATACAGACTCAAACTACGCTTTCGGATCCCAATCGCTTTAAATTCAATAGTAATACTTTTTACTTTCGAAGCCCCCAGGAAATGAGAGCGGTTTTTAGTGAGGTTCCCCAGGCGATTAAAAATACCCTGGAAGTTATGCAGAAATGCAATCTTACTATGGATTTTTCAAAGATTCATCTACCCAATTTTCCTTTGCCACAAGGAGAAACTGATTTTAATTACCTGAAAACTACATGCTATAAAAACATCAGCCAGAGATATCCCAAAGCAGAGAAATCTGTTAAGGAAAGGCTGGACTATGAGCTTAATGTAATAGAGAAAACAGGTTTCTCAAGTTACTTCTTGATTATTTGGGACTTGGTAAAGTTTGCTAAAGAAAATCACATACCTGTAGGCCCGGGCCGGGGCAGTGCTGCCGGAAGTATTGTCAGCTACCTATTGCATATTACTGATGTCGACCCTTTAAATTACGAACTTCTTTTCGAGCGCTTCCTAAATCCAGAACGCATATCTATGCCGGATATTGATATAGATTTCTGTTATGAAAAGAGAAGCCAGGTATTGGAATATGTAAGTAATAAATATGGTAAAGACTGCGTAGCCCAGATTGTTACTTTTGGAACTATGCAGGCAAGGGCTGTAGTCAGAGACGTAGGGCGGGTTATGAGCTTCAGCTATTCAGAGGTTGATAAGATAGCCAAGATGATTCCTTACGGCCCCGGCCAGCATACAGATTTAAAATCTGCCCTCTCGGCTAGTCCTGAATTGGCTGATGTTTATCGTTCCAACCCCAATATTAAAAAATTAATAGATGTGGCTATGCAGTTAGAAGGCTTGTCCCGCCATGCCTCAACCCATGCCGCCGGAGTAGTTATCTCGGACCGTCCGATTATCGACCGTGTACCTTTGATAAGAGGTTCCGAAGGAGAAGCTGTTACCGGCTTTGATATGAGTTCTCTGGAAAAAACCGGAATGCTTAAGATGGATTTTCTAGGCCTAAAGACCTTGACCGTTATCGAACAAGCAATAAAGATAATAAAGAGGACCAAGTCAGAAGATATCAATATCGGAGAAATTCCCCTCAACGATAAAAAGACTTTTGCTCTTTTAGCTAAGGGCGATACAGTGGGGGTGTTCCAGCTTGAAAGTAGAGGGATGCGGGATATTCTAAAGAAGATAAATCCCAGCAAATTCGAAGATTTAATAGCGGTATTAGCTCTTTATCGGCCGGGGCCTTTAGGCAGCGGCATGGTAGATGACTTTATCGACAGGAAACAGGGCAGAAAGAATATCTCTTACATTCATCCACAGCTTGAAACTATTTTGAAAAAAACTTACGGTATCATTCTTTATCAGGAACAGATTATGCAGATAGTTTCAAAATTGGCCGGATTCGATATGGCCAGGGCAGATTTGCTGCGGAAAGCTATAGGTAAAAAAATACCTGAGATTATGGATGAACAAAGGCAGTTGTTTATTGACGGCTGTCAAAAGAATAACATTCCGCACGGTGTGGCCGGCCAGATATTTGACCTTATAGATTATTTTTCCGGTTACGGGTTCAATAAGAGCCACTCCACTGCTTATGCTCTGATTTCTTATAGGACAGCCTATCTTAAAGCGCGCTATCCGATTGAGTTTATGGCAGCCCTTCTTACCAGCGAACGAAACAATACGGATAAGGTAGTTGAGTATGTAAATGAATGCGAGAGAATGAAGATAAAAGTGCTGCCCCCGGATATAAATACTAGTTTTACAAATTTTACGGTAACTGGAGCTAACGATATACGATTTGGGCTTATCGCTATCAAAAATGTAGGCCAGGCGGCTTTGGAAAGTATTATTAGCATACGCCAGCAGGGAAACTTTAAAAACATTTTCGATTTTTGCGAAAGGGTTGATTCTCGGGTGGTAAATAAAAAAGTCATAGAAAGTCTTATAAAAACAGGCGCTATGGACAGCTTAGGATTGAAGCGGTCTCAGATGGCCGCTATCCTGGATCGCTTATTGAACAAGGCTACTAAAAAATCCGATCCTTCACAATTACTGTTGTTTGTTCCCCCTCGTGACGAGAGTGTTCCGGATATCGAAGAGTGGCCTTTGCTTCAGATATTAAGTTTTGAAAAATCTCTCCTGGGTATTTATTTGACAGATCATCCTTTACACATCTATTCAGGCGTAGTTGATTATCTGCCGCGCAGGAAAATAGCTACATTTTATGAGCACCAGCAGAGCCAGGAAACTCTTATCTGCGGCGTGGTGGAGAAAGCCAGGATAATCACTACCCGGAGAAAAAATGAGCGTATGGCGATATTAAAAATTGAGGATGAAACTGCCAGTATCGAGGTTTTTGTTTTTCCCCGCTTATTTGAGGAAACTTCCCTTTATTTACGAGAAAAGGCGGTTTTAGTGCTTAAAGGCCAAGTAGAATCTAAGGAGAAAGTCCCTAAGATATTGGCCTCCAAGATTATACCAATAGAAAAGATAACTGAAAATATCAAAGAAGTGAATATAGCTATCGTTGACAATAAGCTTCCTCTGGAGAAGCTTAAGAAGATTTTTATCGATAATAGCGGCACTATCCCGGTGTCTTTTTCCTTCAAAGGCTCAAAGTTTGGGGCAGTTAAGGTCAAAACCGGTAAAAATTTCTCTATTGGGGCCAATGAGCAAGCGTTAAAAGATGTTGGTTTAGTGGTAGGGGAAAAAAATTTGTCCTTGACACTATAAATTGGGGCTGATAGACTTAACTCATGAGGAAGCGCGATATAGTCCTTAAAATTAGCCAAGATACAGAAATAAAGCAGGTAGTGGTTAAGGATATTGTGCAGCGGACTTTTGATGCTATCCTCGAGGCTTTAAAAGAGGGAAAAAGGATTGAACTCAGAAATTTCGGAGTGTTCCAGACCAAAAAACGTAAAAAACGGATAGGCAGAAACCCCAAGACCGGCGAAGTGGTTCCGGTGCCGGAAAGGTTGACCGTTGTTTTTAAACCCGGTTTGGATATGAAGAAATTTATCAAATAATTCCAGCCGCCTACAATGGATTTAAGTATCCTACCTTCCCAGGCAAATTTTTTATTGACAGCAGGAGGCAAAAATTAGTGAAAAATATGTATTCAAGTATACGTGGCACTTCTGATTTTGACGGTTCAGACGCCTTTCTTTTTGGCAAGGTTAATCTGAAGTCCAAGTTTATTTTGAAGTCATTTGGATACGAAGAGATAATCTTGCCTCTTCTGGAAGAAGAAGGGTTATTTGCCAAAGGTGTCGGCCAGGGCACTGACATAGTCGAAAGGCAGATGTTTAAAATCGAAGGTAAAGATATAGTGCTGCGCCCGGAAGGAACAGCCCAGGTGGTGAGATATTACCTGCAAAATTCACTTAATAAAAAAAGCGATTTTTATAAATTTTTTTATACCGGGGCGATGTTCAGAGGTGAGCGGCCGCAAAAGGGTAGATTGCGCCAATTTCATCATATTGGAGCCGAAGCTATAGGTTCTAATAGTTTTTATCTGGACGCCGAGATTATTGATTTAAGCCTTAAAATACTGGATTCAGTAGGGCTTAAAGAGAGAAAACTAATTATAAATTCTTTGGGATGTAAAAAAGATAAGGATAAGTTTATTGGCCTTCTTAAAGCTGATCTTGACAAGCGAAAAAAGTATCTTTGCGAAGATTGCCACATTAGATTAAATAAAAATCCTCTGCGAGTTTTGGATTGCAAAAATGAGGAGTGCCGGAAACAAATAAAAAGTTTTATGAAAATAGATTCTTATCCGCAGGATTATTTATGCCCGAGGTGTTTTGATGACTATAAAAATTTGATAGGTTTACTTGATGATTTGAGTATAAAATATATACTCGATCCGTGTCTTGTCCGCGGGCTCGACTACTATACTAATACCGTTTTTGAAATAACCTCCCTTGAATTAGGGGCGCAAAATGCCATCGGTGCCGGTGGACGATACAACGGCCTTATCAAATCTCTGGGCGGCCCGGATATTCCGGCGGTAGGTTTTGCTTTAGGAGTCGAGAGGATTCTTCTGGCTCTTGGCAGCACTTCTCTTGAGCCGGCTTTGGATATTTTTGTGGTTGTTTCCGGCCGCAGCCTTGAGAAGGTCGGATTCCAGATAGTTCGAGAACTCAGGGAAGCAGGGGTTAATGCTGACCTCGATTTCTGCGGTAAATCCTTAAAAGGTCAAATGCGGCTGGCCCAGAAAAAGAAAGCCAGTTTTGCGCTTATAATCGGTGAGCAAGAGCTGGCGCAAGGTTCTGTTTTATTCAAGAATATGGTTAATTCTCAGCAGGAGAAGGTGGCAAGGTCAGGTATTCTGGATTATTGCGAAAAAAATATTATTTTTGGTGAGAGAGGAAGGTGTCAATGTTAAGAACTCATGATTGTGGCCAGTTGACCAAAGAGAATGTTGATACTGAAGTGGTTTTGTGCGGTTGGGTTGCTTCCCGACGGGACCACGGAAAGCTTATTTTTATAGATATTAGGGATAGATATGGGCTCACTCAGGTTGTTTTTCTGCCTAAACCGGATGCCGTAACTTACGAAAAGGCGAAACGCTTGCGCTGTGAAGATGTTATTAAAGTTACCGGTAAAGTCGGTTTGCGGCCCCAGAAGACTGAGAATCCCAAGATTTCTACGGGTTCTATAGAGGTTTGTGCTATGCAGTTAGAAATTCTTAATGAGGCTCAAGATTTGCCCTTTGTCGTCGATAATGATGCAGAAGCCGGCGAAGAGGCGAGGTTTACGCATCGTTACCTGGATTTGCGCCGGCCAAAAATCTGCGAAAAAATGGTTTTACGGCATGACTTCAACCAAGCATTCAGGGGGTTTCTTAATGAAAGGAAATTTTTAGAAATAGAGACGCCTTTTCTTACAAAGTCAACTCCGGAAGGCGCCCGGGACTATCTGGTTCCTTCCCGCCTGAACCCCAACAAGTTTTATGCGCTTCCTCAATCTCCTCAGATATTCAAACAGATTCTTATGGCCGGAGGTATGGATAGGTATTACCAGATCGCCAGGTGCTTTAGGGATGAAGACCTGCGTAAAGACCGCCAACCGGAATTTACCCAGCTAGATATAGAGATGTCTTTTATCCAGGAGGAGGATATTATTTCTTTGACCGAAGAGATGTTCGCTTACGTCTTTGAGAAAGTTCTGGGAATCAAGATTAAAACTCCTTTTTTTCGTATTTCTTACGATGAAGCTATGAGTAAATACGGGAGTGATAAACCGGATATAGGAGAAGGCGACTATCGTTTCCTATGGGTTGTTGATTTCCCAATGTTTACCTCTGAGGCCGGCTCCCAAGAATTACAGGCATGCCATCACCCTTTCACTGCTCCCCGCATACAAGATGAGAATCTCTTGGAAACCGAGCCTTCAAAAGTTTTAGCCCGCGCCTACGACCTGGTGCTTAACGGTTCAGAGCTTGGCAGCGGGTCAATAAGGATTCATTCTTGCCTGCTTCAAAATAAGATATTTGAAATTCTCGGAATAAACCGGCAGTCGGCCGAAGAAAAGTTTGGTTTTCTTTTAAGAGCTTTTAAGTACGGAGCTCCGCCGCATGGAGGGATTGCTTTTGGGTTAGACCGCTTGTATGCTATAATAAGCGGGTCGGATAGCATACGTGAAGTGATAGCTTTTCCTAAAACTCAAAAAGGCACATGCCTTTTGAGTGACGCTCCTTCCGAAGTTGACGCAGAGCAGCTAAAAGAGCTGTATATAGATATAGTGAAAGCGCAAGAATAAAAGGGTATGCAAAAAGGTTTAAGAAACAGGGGGGGTATATGAAATACTGGTTTCTAACAGGTATTTTTCTTATCAGTGGCTGCGTGGGTGTCAGGTCTTATACAATTGAAAAACCCAGGGTAGATACAACCATAGAAGGCAATCAAGGGTATTTAAGCGGTACGCCTAAAGGCAGGTCAAAGGTTAGCAGGTTAGGTGATACTCGTAAAATATCAGTGGTGGAAATTGAGCTGGGTTCCTCGAAGGTTAAGAAAGGTTCTTCGAATATGGTTGAAGAAGAGGCTTTTATAGATCAAGAGATTGTTTATGATTCAGCCGGGATAGAGGAGATGGAAGTCAGCGAGTTTGTCGCCGAACAGGAATATAAAACATACACCGTGCAAAAGAATGATACTCTCCAGAAAATTTCCAAGAAATTTTACGGGACTACTAAAAAGTGGAAAATGCTTTTTGAAGCCAACCGGGATACTCTAAAAAGCCCTGACAGGCTTTATCCGGGGAAAAAGATCAAGATACCGGTTTTAAATTAAAAGCATGCAGAAAATAGTTACCGTTGAAGATCCTTCTTACCTAAGCTATATTTTTGGGCCTAATGACGCCAATCTAAAGATTATAGAAGAAGAATTGGCTGTTTCGATTATGATTAATTCCGGAGGCATCCTTCTTAAAGGTTCCAAGGAGGGGGTTGATAGAACGGTATATATTATAAGAAAGATGACAGAACTGGCTAAAGAAGGATTCATTCTCAGCCAGCAGGAGCTTATCCGTTATCTGGGAACGAAAATTTCCGGCGCCCAAAAATCCAGTCCTGATGTCATTGATGCAAAGTTCGAAAAGCTCAGCGTCAAGGTTCCTCTCAGGAAAAAACTGGTTTTTCCGAAAACTCAGGGCCAGGGTGAATATATACGAGCTATGCGTGAGTACGATATTGTTTTTTCTACCGGCCCTGCCGGTACCGGAAAAACATATTTAGCTATGGCCATGGCGGTAAATGCTCTTACTACTAATAGTGTGCGTAGGATAATTTTGACTCGCCCGGCTATTGAGGCCGGTGAATCTTTGGGATTCCTTCCTGGTGATATGAGGGAGAAACTTGGACCGTATCTTCGCCCGCTTTATGATGCGCTTTATGATATGATGGATGCTGAAGTAATTGAGAGCCACCTGGAAACGGGAATTATTGAGATTGTTCCCTTGGCTTATATGAGGGGCAGGACTTTAAATAGTGCTTTTGTTATACTGGATGAAGCTCAGAATTGTACTTGTGAACAGCTAAGGATGTTTCTTACTCGTTTAGGGTTTGACTCTAAGACTGTTATTACCGGAGACGTGACCCAGAGTGATTTACCGCAAGGCCAGCCCGGCGGGTTGCTGGAAGCCATAAATCTCCTAAAAGGGATAAAAGGTATAAAGTTTATCAATTTAGACAAGAAAGATGTGGTCAGGCATCCTTTGATACAAAAAATAATTCAGGTTTATGAAAATTTCTACAATAAAAAAACAAATTAATTGGGCTAGTTTAGCGATAGGCCTGGCTTTTTTTGCTGTGATGAGCCTGGTATTTTTTATTTACTCCGTGGATTTTTCTCTGTTAGTATTGGTTTTTGTTGTTTTTGTTTATGCAAAGTTTGTGCGCAAAGTGGAGAATCTTCCTTCGAATCTTGACCTTTCTATATTGGCAGCAATATCAATCCTTATCCCCCTAGTTGTAACTGCTGTTTTTAAAGTATCAGGTTATGTCATACCGGTTATAGGATTTGTGGTTTTGATTACTTTGCTATTTGACAGTTTAGAGCTGTCTTTTATTTTTGGTTTTCTTGTGTCTCTTCTGGGAGCCAGCATGTGTAATGACAATTTTAATATAGGTATAAGTTTGCTTTGCGGTTCTATTGTCGCTGCCATGTTGACTTATCGTGTCAAGAGGCGGTCTCAGGTAATTCGAGCGGTTGTCTTGGCCGGATGCGTGCAGTTTTTTGTAGCTTTTATTATGGAGCGGGAACAGAGTTTTTTTGTTCTTCCGGCTTTGGATCTTAACCTGATAAGGATGATTTCTTTGAACGTTGCGCTATCTTCGGCGATAGTATTAACTCTTCAGCCGATTTTTGAATATGTTTTCAGGGTGGTTACCAACATATCTTTGCTTGAGATGTCAGATTTTAACAATCCTTTGTTACGCAGGCTTATTCTGGAGGCCCCGGGGACTTATCAACATTCTTTAGTTGTGGCAAATCTGAGTGAAGCTGCCGCAGAATCTATAGGTGCCAATCCACTTTTAGCTAGAGTGGGAGCTTATTATCATGATATAGGTAAAATGCTTAAGCCGGAATATTTTGTTGAGAATTTAGTAAATTACAAAGACATACATAAGAAGTTAAAGCCTTCGATGAGTAAACTTATTATTTTTAACCATGTCAAAGACGGTTTGGATTTAGCCGCTAAGTACAAGATAAACCCCAAGATAGCCGACTTTATTACTCAACACCATGGCCGTACACTAGTATATTATTTTTACCAACGGGCTAAAGAGTTGGAACCGGAAGGAAAACATGAAGAAGAGTATCGTTATCCCGGGCCCAAGCCGCAGAATAAAGAAACTGCTATAGTAGCTTTGGCTGATACAATCGAAGCCCTTTCCCGGACGCTGGAAGAACCCACTCCTTCCAGGATTGAAGAAATGGTCCGTGAGGTTGTTAAAAAGAGGTTTATGGAAGGCGAACTAGATGAATGCAACCTTACTTTGAAGGATTTAGAAAAAATAACTCAAAGTTTTATCCGTATTTTAAACGCTGTGTTTCATGCCCGGATAAACTATCCTAAAGATGACTCCCACAAGCAGTAATTTCTACTAGTTTAAGTTTTATCATGGTAAATGCCCCGCGTGTTTTAAAAATAGATATAGTCAACCAACAGAGAATTAAGAAGATTGCAGTCAAAAAGCTCAAAGCTTCCCTGGAAGAATCAATGAGTTTTTTGGCCGGCCACCTTACGAAATTTTCTGGAAGCCGCTCTGGGAGTATTTCTGTAGTTCTCTGTGATAATAATTTTATTGCAGGGCTGAATAAGAAGTACCTGAAGAAAAATACACCTACAGACGTAATCGCTTTTGAACTCAGAGATCCAGGTGTATCCGATTATATCGGGGAGGTTTTTGTTTCTGTGCAGGAAGCTGTTTTAAGGTCTCCTGAATACGGATTAACTTGGCAGAAAGAACTGACTCTTTATATTATTCACGGTATCTTGCATTTAGCCGGATATAGAGACAGCAACAAAGAAGAAAGAAAAAGCATGGAAGCTAAACAGCAAGAAATCCTTAGAAAAATATTTGGTTAGCGGTCTGCGGTGTTCGGTTTACGCAAAAGTTTTTAAATGCCGATAACCGCTAACCTAAAACCGATAACCGTATAAAATCTATGATCGAAAAAGACCTCGGATTTGTTTTAAAAAGACATAATTTCAGGGAAACCAGCTTGATTCTTACTCTTTATACTGCAAGATTTGGAAAAATAAGCGGTATATGCAAGGGGTTTTATTCAGGCAAAAAAGAATTTTCAGCCCATCTTGATACTTTCAGCCTTAATGAGTTTGTGTTTTACCCTAAACGTAATGAGATCTGGTTGATTTCTCATGCTGACCTCGTGTCTGATTTCTTTTTTTTGCGCAAGGATTTATCCAAAATGCGGGTAGCGGCATTTTTGTTTAATGTAGTAGAAAAAGCCATGCCGCTTTGGGATGCTAATTATCAGATTTTTAACCTTATAAATTATTGCCTGAATCTGCTTTCAAAAGAAAAAGAAATGAAGGTGCTCTATCTGTTTTTGATAAAATTCCTGACCCTTTCCGGATTTAAACCGGAACTTGACCGCTGTATATGCTGTGAAAACTCCTTGCAACAGGAGTCTTTATTCAGTATTTCCCGGGGAGGGTTTGTCTGCCGAAGGTGCTCTCATAGAGTAAAGGATATCCAGGTTATCAGCCAGCAGGCTTCCCGCTCCCTTGCCTATATACAAAAAACGGATTTTCCTTTGGTTTTAAGGCTTAATCCTACTGTTGCCTGCCAGGAAGATATTTTCTATATCTTAAGGGAATTTATGTCCTATCATTTTGATTTCAGTAATGCGGCCTATTCGAGTATTTTTAAAATTCCCCAAGCAGCCCTTAAATAAATCAAAATGTGTAAAATTTAAAAAATTTGATATAATACCCCTATGATTTACAAAGACAGGCTAACGCCATCGATTGAAAAAAAAGCAAAGAAAACTGCCGGCAAAACCTTTTCGGTAGCTGATATCGTTCCCGGTATTCTTCAGACAATTGCCTATGAGTATCCAAGCCAGCCGATAACCGTAGAGTTAAAAACTTGTGAGTTTACCTGTGTATGCCCTTTTTCCGGCTTGCCTGATTTTGCCACTCTTATTATACGATATATTCCCGGAAAATACCTGGTTGAACTGAAGTCTTTGAAGTATTACCTTTATTCCTTTCGGAATGTTAAGATTTATAATGAACATGCCGTTAACAAAATTCTCGAAGATCTGCTCAAGGCCTTAAGGCCGCGTGAAATTACGGTAATCGGAGAGTTTACTTCAAGAGGCGGCACAGAGAACAGGGTTACGGCTTTTCATAAGAGCCGGAAATAAGGCTGCCTGTAAAATTAATAAATACACGGAAGTTCTTATCTGCCATTTTATTCCTTTTTACCCCTAAAGACAAGATATTGCCGTTTATGGCTCAAAGATTTCTTTCAGGAGGTTAGAAATGCAGAATAAAGATATCAGCCATATATTTCGGGAAATAGCAAAAATTTTAGAATTAAAAGGCGAAAATCTATTTAGAATACGGGCCTATGAAAGAGCCGCTCAGACGATAGAAGACCTGCCTGAAAGTATAGTCAAAGTTTATGAAGAAAAAAGGCTTACGTCTTTACCGGGTATCGGCAACGATTTAGCCAAAAAGGTAGAAGAGCTTGTTACTACCGGTTTGCTGAATTATTACCACGAGCTGAAAAAACAAATCCCTTCCGGAGTTATCGATATGCTGGGAATATCCGGCCTGGGCCCTAAGACGGTCAAATTACTTTACGATAATTTAGGAATTGACAGTATAGAGAAGTTAGAGAAGGCCTGTCGACAAGGTTCTTTGCTTAGTTTGGAAGGCATAAAGGAGAAAACACAGAGCAATATCTTGAGGGGGGTTGAGCTGTATAAACATGCTCGCGAAAGAATTTACTTGCATCTTGGTCTGGACATCGCCGAAAAAATTATAAAACAGCTTAAAAGTACGGGGTTGATAGAGAAAATCGAGATTGCCGGCAGTTTACGCAGGAAGAAAGAGAATGCTAAAGATATAGATATATTAGCCGTCTCTAAAAAACCCTCTGAGGTTATGGATGCTTTTACTGCATCGCCGTTGGCAGCCCAAGTTTTAGTTAAAGGCCAGACAAAATCTTCGGTTCTGGCTAATGAGAGAAATATTCAAGTAGATTTAAGAATTGTGGGAGAGAAGAATTTTGGTTCGGCTTTAATGTATTTTACAGGCTCTAAAGATTTTAATATAAAGATGCGCCAGCTGGCTATAAAGAAGGGTTATCATCTGAATGAATATGGATTATTTTCCGATAAGGATTCTTTTAAGAAAAGAACACTTGCTTCAAAATCCGAGAAGGAAATATTTTCTTTTCTAGGCATGGCTTATATTCCTCCTGAGTTAAGGGAGGCAAGAGGCGAGATCGAAGCGAGCCTGGAAGATAATTTGCCAGAATTAGTTGAATTTGGTGATATACGAGGAGATTTCCATATCCATTCCGATTACAGCGATGGCTCTATCAGCCTTGAGGAGATAGTCTTGTGCGCCAAAGACAAAGGCTACGAGTATGTAGGAATCTGCGATCACTCTCAGAGCCTGAAAGTAGCAAGAGGGCTTTCAGTGAGCCTTTTGCATAAAAAAATTGAGGCGGTAAGAATGATAGATAACCGTCAGAAAAATATAAAAGTTTTTTGCGGCAGCGAGGTTGACATACTGGCCCAGGGAAAACTTGATTATCCCGATAGCGTCCTTAAGGAAATTGATTTTGTTATTGCCGCTATCCATTCAGGGTTTAAGCAATCTAAGCAGGAATTAACGCAAAGGATAGTCAGGGCCTGCCAGAATCCTTATGTCAGGGCCATTGCGCATCCTACGGGAGGATTAAGGGGTTTGAGGGAACCTTATGAAATAGATTTTGATGAGGTCTTTAAAGCCGCCCGGGATTACAACACGGCTTTAGAAATAAATTGTCACCCCGAACGCATGGACCTAAGTGATACGAGGGCAATGGCCGCTCAACGTTTTGGAGTCAAACTTATTTTGGGAACAGACGCGCATAATGCTGAGCAGTTTGATCTCATGGCTTTCGGAGTCAATGCTGCACGAAGGGCCTGGTTAGAAAGGCAGGATGTTATAAATTGTCTCAGTTTGGATGAATTGTCAAAATGGCTTGGGAAATAAAGGGTTATTGTAATGGCAGGTAGAGGCTAAGGTTAAGGTTGAGGCTGAGGCTTAAAAAAAGTCCACGGTCGACAGACCACCCTTCGACTACGTTTATCCTGAGTGAAATCGAAGGGCTCAGGGCAAGCAGTCCACAGAGCATAAAGGCTAAGGTTGAGAAGTAATAATTGATAACTAATAATTGATAATTTGGGAAGACCAGGAAACCAAGAAACGGAAGAACTGAAAAACTGAAAGACATAAAAACAGAAAAACGTAAAAACTGAGAACGAAAGAACTGAAAGATAGAAAACCAAAAGACAAAAGAACAGAAAACTAAAGAACTAAAAACAGAAAGACTGAAAAACTGAAAAACTGAAAGACCAAAAAACCGAAGAACATAAAAACTAAAAGATTGAAAAACATAAAGAATAGGGAAGTTAAAACCTTGCCTACCGGCAGGCAGGCGCTAACCGAAAACCGAAAGAACATTTCTTTAGCGGAAATACGGTAGAAATATATGGAAATAAATAGAAATAAATTGTTTCAATAAAACTTCAGAGAAAACAATCTATTTTTGTTTAGGGTTTAGAATTTCGGATTTAGGATTTATTCTATAGTTGGTAGTATTGGGATTTAGAGCTTTATGGAAAGAGAAAAACACAAGAACAAAGCAGTGCGTATAGTAATATATTATCTGGCTGCCGGACGCCATGTTGCCGTAGCTTTATCGCTTATAGCTTTTGTTTCCTGTGCTAAGCCTCTGCATAAGAATACTTTTGTAACTACCGGTACTTATCTTGAAGTTTTATCTTTTGATCCGCGGGCAGCCGGTATAGTCTACAATGAATTCAGGCGTTTGGATAAATTATTTAACCTGTATGATTCTTCCTCAGAATTATCCCGCCTTAACTTTTCCGGCGGCCTTATGATGAAAGTATCGAGCGATATGGTTGAAATATTGCAAAAATCCCGCTTGATGAACGAACGAACCCGGGGGGCTTTTGATGTAAGTTATGGCGCTTTGTATATGTTTTGGAAAGATTGGATGAAAGAAAACTCTTACTTACGCGATGTCCGGGGCATCATTGAACTCAAAAAAGCTTTTCCCGATCCGGAACTTATAAGGTCTCTGAAAAACTTGGGAGGTATGGAAAATATTGCCGTTGACTGTATTCATAACACGGTTAAAATTAACAAAAAGGGTTTGATAATAGATTTGGGCGGCATTGCTAAAGGATACATGGTAGATAAGGCTGTAGAATGCCTTAGAGCCAAAGGTATAGAGAGCGCTTTGATAAATGCCGGGGGAGATATCTATTGTTTAGGTACCAACGGCCTAAAAACCTGGAAAGTAGGCATCAGGGATCCTGAGTTTTTCGATAAAACGGCTGAGGATTTAGAGATTGCCGACAAAGCCGTTGCTACTTCGGGTAATTATGAACAATTTTTTGTTTTTAAAAATAACATCTATTCGCACCTGGTTGATCCTCGCACAGGGTATCCGGCTGAAAAAACCGTAGGCAGTATCAGCGTTGTTGATAAGAGCTGTCTCGTGGCTGATTGTTTTGCGACGGCTTTTTTTATTATGGGTTCACAAGAGTTGAATGATTTTTTGGCACAGGAAACGGGGCATATGAAAGTAGTGGTGCTACCGGTAGATAAGCCGAATAACTAGAATCATACATGTACAAAGTATTTCTAAGAGAAAGTGGGGGAATAAATGAACAAGATAACCGCCGGGGATATCAAAAAAAAGAAGAATAAAGAAAAAATAATCATGCTTACGGCTTATGATTATTCTTTTGCTAAAATTTTGGATGAGGCCGGCCTTGACATTATTCTGGTGGGAGATTCTATGGCCAATGTAGTTTTGGGTATTAAGCAGACCCGCAGGATTTCCTTAACCGAAATGTACCAGCATACAAGAGCTGTTGCTTACGGTACAAAGAGGTCTCTGGTGGTGGCTGACATGCCTTATTCGGCATATCAAAGGAAACCTCAGGATTGCCTCAAGCACGCTCGTAAATTTTTAAAATTAGGTGCCGACGCAGTCAAAATCGAATGGTTTGGCGCTAAAAATTCAAAGGACTGTTTCTATGTAGTTGGAAAACTTATCAAGAATGGTATTCCGGTTATGGGCCACATTGGCCTTACTCCCCAGACAGTACATCTTTTAGGTGGTTACAGGGTTCAAGGTAGAAGTAAGCCTGCTGCCGAAGAATTGCTTAGGCAGGCAAAGATTTTACAAAACTTAGGAGTTTTTAGCCTGGTTTTAGAATGTATTCCTTATCCGCTTGCCCGGAAAATAACTGCTTCTTTAAAAATTCCTACCATAGGCATTGGTGCCGGAAAATATTGCGACGGCCAGGTTCTCGTTCTTTACGACTTTCTTGGCCTTTACAGTGAAAAAAAACCTAGGTTTGTAAGGGTTTATAGAGATTTTTCCAGAGAAATAAAAAAGGCAGTTATTGAATTTTCCCGAGATATTAGAAAAGGAAAATTTCCTTCAAAGCCAGAGAGCTTTTTTTCTTGAAGAAAAACCCTATTTTAATTGACTCCGGAAGCAAGTTTTGATAATATGTCCTGTCTATGGCCACTTGCCGTTAGAGGGTGGTCATTTGCGTTAGAACGGAGCTGATAATGATTACACGCTACACTCCCGGTGATATTGGGGCTATTTGGAGCCAAGAGCAGAAATTCAAAAGATTTTTGAAAATAGAGGCTCTGCTTTGTGAAGCTTTGGAAAAGCAGAAAAAAATTCCCAAAGGCGTAAGTAAAAGCTTTTCCAAGGTCAAGATCTCTACTGCTAAAATAAAAAAAATAGAGGATAAAACTCACCACGATATCGTAGCTTTCCTGAAGCATATATCCGGACAAATTGGCAAAAATGCACAATATCTTCATCGCGGCCTGACCTCTTCAGACCTTCTGGATACAACTTTAGCTTGGCAGATAAAAGATGCTACAGTGATAATTCTTAAGAGCCTGGATGAGGTTCTGTCGGAAGTTAAGCGCAAAGCTTTGAAATATAAAAATACTCTTTGTATGGCTCGAACTCACGGGGTGCACGCTGAGATTTACAGTTTTGGCTTAAAATTTTTATACCTATATGAGGACCTTAAGGAGGAGAGAAGAATATTAGCCGAAAGCCTTAAGTATTCTGCTTGCGGTAAGATTTCCGGAGCCGTGGGGACATTCGCTTATTTCGAGCCCAAGATAGAAGAGTATATATGCAGGAAAATAGGTATAAATAATGCGGCAGTTTCGACGCAGGTTGTTTCCCGGGAAAGGATAGCTTATTATTTATTCATCCTTTCTCTGGTTGGCTCTACTCTTGAACGCTTTGCTACAGAAATTAGGCATTTACATCGCAATGAAGTCGGCGAAGTAAAAGAACCTTTTTATAAGGGCCAAAAAGGTTCAAGCGCCATGCCTCATAAGCAGAATCCTATTATTTGCGAAAGAATATGCGGGTTAGCCAGGATACTACGCGCTAATTCTCTGGCTGCCTCGGAGAATATAAACCTATGGCATGAGAGGGACATCTCTCACTCTTCAGCTGAAAGAATTATTCTGCCTGATTCCACGATAGCCCTTGTCTATATGTTGCGTAAATTTAAAGAAGTTATAGCCAACCTTAAAGTTATACCGGAACAAATGCTTAAAAACATAGAGCTTAACCGGGGCATAATTTATTCACAGAAAATACTCATCGCCCTCATGGATAAAGGCCTATCGCGTATGCAGGCTTACGATATCGTCCAGGGTATAGCCCTCAGGGTTATAAATGAAAATTCTTCTTTTAAAGAGAAAGCCTTTTTGGATTCTAAACTTAAAAAGTTATTACCAAGAAAAGAGCTCGAAAAGATTTTTAATCCTTACACTTATCTTTCAAATATAGATAAGATTTACAAAAGAGTTGGCATCAGCTAATCGATTAACAATCTACATACCCAGTATCAACCAGCTTTATCAAAGGCTTACCGACCGATGATTTGGAGAATAGACGTATTTGCTAAAAAAAAGGCTTCTTCTTCTAAAATTGCTTCGGATATAGGTGATTTAGGCAATTTTAAAGTGGCGGGGGTATATACTAGAAAAGTTTATCTCTTAGAAGCTGACCTTGATTCGGAGAAGATGAACCAGATAGCCTCCCGGCTATTAATAGATCCGGTAACCCAAGAATATTCCCTGTCAGAAGGTATTTTCAAAGTTCCTCCAAGTGATACCCAGATACTTATAACCTATAATGCGGGAGTTTGTGACCCGGTGGGCTTATCGCTTGAGAAAGCCGTAAGCGATTTATCTTTTGAAATAAAAAGCGCCCGCACAGCAAGTTTTTTTGAACTTAACGGCTTATCTAAGGAAGACATAAGCTACATCGCTCCCAGGATTCTGTATAATCCCCTTATAGAACATATCCTTGAGTATGAAAAAGCCGGAAAGCTTACCACGCTGGATGAATTTTCCGGGAAAGACTATAAATTTGATTTAGCAACCGTAGATTTATTAGAAGCCGATTCTTTTAAACTTAAAGAAATATCAAAATTAGGCTGTCTTTCTCTAAGTTTAGAAGAGATGACAATTATCCAGGATTATTTTAGAAAGCTTAAGAGAAGCCCTACGGACTGCGAATTGGAAACCATAGCTACTCTCTGGTCCGAGCACTGCGCTCATAAGACTTTTCGCGGAGTAATTGAATATAGTGAAAAGAATTCCGAGGGAGAAATAATAAAAAAAGAAACTATAAACAGTTTGCTGAAGTCGACCTTGATGCGGGCTACCAAAGAATTGGCTCATTCTGGCTGCGTGTCGGTTTTTGAAGATAATTCAGGAGTAGTGGCTTTTGACGAAAATAACAATATTTGTTTTAAAGTAGAAACCCACAATCATCCTTCCAGCCTCGAGCCTTATGGGGGAGCTTCTACCGGGATCGGAGGAGTTATTCGCGATATTCTGGGTACCGGATGCGCGGCTAAACCTTTTGCTTCGATAGATGTGTTTTGTTTTTCACCCTGGAAGATTGCCCATGAAAACGTACCTCAGGGGCTGCTTCACCCAAAAAGGATAATGAAAGGCGTCATAAAAGGGGTGCGTGATTACGGCAACCGCATGGGTATTCCCACGATTTGCGGGGCGGTTTTGTTTGATGAAAGATTTCTTGGAAACCCTCTTGTCTATTGCGGTACGTTGGGGATATTGCCAAAAAATAAATCATTTAAGGAATCACAGCCGGGAGATTTAGTCATCCTCTGCGGGGCTAAAACCGGCAGGGACGGTATTCACGGAGCTACTTTTTCGTCTAAAGAACTCGATGAGCATACAGTGGGCCTTACTACAGCAGTTCAGGTCGGCAACCCCATAGAGGAAAAAAAACTTACAGAGGCAATTCTGCGGGCCAGAGACAAGGATTTGTTTTCATCTATCACCGATTGTGGTGCAGGAGGTATATCTAGTGCGATAACAGAATTGGCCCAGGCCCATGGTGTAAAGGTAGATCTGGAGAAGGTCCCTCTAAAATACAGGGGGTTAAACTATACTGAAATTTGGATATCGGAATCACAGGAGAGAATGGTATTTTTTTCCCGGCCTGAAAATTTAACAGAACTCGAGAAAATATTCCGGGAAGAAGAAGTTCCTTTAACGGTTGTAGGCAGGGTTACCGATACTCATAAGCTGGAGCTTTCCTATCAAGGCAGTAAAGTCTGCGATCTAGATATGGATTTTATATTTAACCTGCCTAAATTGGAAAAAAAGGCTGTCTGGATCTGCAAGAAACAAAAAGATTCCAAAATCAAACCGAAGGAATCCTACAACGAAGACTTAAAGAATTTATTGGCTAGCCCTAATATTGCGCCGAAAGACTGGATATTGCGAGAGTATGACCATGAGGTTCAAGCCGGTTCCGTTACCAAATCGATTTACGGTATAAATAGAATCGCCTTAAGTGACTCAGCCGTTAGCCGTCCGGACTTAAACAGCCAAAAATGCGTTGTTGTCGGGTTTGGCATAAATCCTTTTTATTCGGATATAGATCCTTACTGGATGGCTGCTTTGGCTATAGACGAAGCTTTGCGTAATGTGATATGTGCCGGTGCCGGACTGGAGAAAACGTTTGTGCTTGATAATTTCAGCTGGGCTTCGCCGCAAGATGAGCTGGTTTTAGGCGGTTTGGTCAGAGCATCGAAGGCATGCTATGATTTCTCAACTTATTTTGGTGTGCCTTTTATTTCCGGCAAAGACAGCCTTTACAATGAATATGATGTTTCCGGAAAACACATCGCTATTCCCGGAACATTGCTGATTTCGGCGATGTCGGTTATGGATGATTATAGAAAAGTTACTTCAAATATTTTTAAGTGCGTAGATAATCTTGTGTATATCATCGGTTCAACTAAACCACAGATGGCAGCTTCAGAATACTTCAGACAATTAAAGATAACCTCAGGAATTCTTCCCGAAGTTGACCGTAATCGGGCAAAAGATACATTTAGCAATTTAAGCAGGGTAATTGCTAAAGGCTTGGTTGAATCATGCCATGATTGTTCAGAAGGCGGCCTGGCTGTTTCTATTGCCGAGATGTGTATAGGGGCTGATTTAGGAGTTAATATATTTTTAGGAGAAGTCCCCGGGCCCGAAGGAATGTTGGATTACGAAGTCTTATTCTCCGAATCGGCTTCACGGTTTATAGTGGAAGTGAAAAAGGAGAACCAGAAAGAGTTCGAAGCTTGTCTTAAAGGTTTGGAATTCGGGCTCATCGGATGTGTTTGCGGGGAGAAAAAACTAGTTATTTATAGCCAGACAAATAAGCAAGTGATAGATACGACAATAGCAGAATTAAGGGGCTCTTGGATGAAAACATTTGATGAATTTCGTTAATATTTTTTTATGAAACCCAAAGCTCTGATAATAAGGACAGCCGGTACAAATTGCGACAAGGAAACTGAATTTGCTTTTCAGGCAGCGGGGGTTAAAACCTGCCTTCATCATATTAATTATATCAAAGAAAAGCCGGATTTCTCCGACTATCAAATATTATGTATACCGGGGGGTTTCAGCTATGGCGATGATTTAGGAGCGGGAAAAATCTTGTCTTTAGAGTTTATCTGCTGGTTTAAAGAAAGTCTGCAGCGTTTTGTCGATAGAGGCGGCTTAATCCTGGGGATATGTAATGGATTCCAGGTATTGACTAAGACAGGCATATTGCCCGATGCCGATTTCAGGCAGAAAGTTACACTCACAGACAATGATTCCGGCAGGTTTGAAGACCGCTGGGTTTACCTTAAAGTGGAGTCTCAAAGTGTCTGGCTCAAAGACATGGATGAGCGGATATGTTTGCCTGTAGCTCATGGAGAAGGAAAATTCTATGCAGAAAAGGATATTTTAGATAGAATAGAGGGCAACCATCAGGTAGTTTTGCGTTATACAGATAAAGATTTAAACTTAGCCGGCTATCCTTTTAATCCCAATGGTTCGCTGAACAATATCGCCGGGATTACTGATTCTACAGGAAGAGTCTTAGGCCTGATGCCCCATCCGGAGCGTTTTATTTTTAAGCATCATTGCCCGTTTTATAAATACAAAGAAGTGTTTCCTTTTGGTGTTAAATTTTTCAGCAATGCAGCTGATTATTTTAAATAATGCTATCTAACTAAGGCTATTTAACCAGGAGATAATTATGAGCGGTTTATTTGGCATCGTTTCCAGAAAAGATTGTACACAGGATTTATTTTATGGTACAGATTACCATTCTCATATGGGGACTGAATACGCGGGTGTGGCTGTTTTGGGTGATTCGTTCTGCCGGCAAATTCATAATATAAGCCAGACACAATTTAAATCAAAGTTTTATGAGGATTACAAACACATGAAGGGGAACAAAGGCGTAGGCGTCATCAGCGATTTTGATGAGCAGCCTATTTATCTAAATTCCAAATTTGGCCCTTTTTGTCTGGTTACTGCGGGGCTCATTGAAAATAAAGAGTATTTGGCGAAAGAGCTTTTGAAAAAAGGTTTTTCTTTAAGCGAAGTTACCAAAAGCGGAGTAAATAGTACCGAGCTTATAGCAAAATTGATCAGTCAGGGCAAAGACTTGACAGATGGTATTGAAAAAGTGTTTGAAGTTATTGAAGGTTCATGCTCTCTCCTTCTGCTTAATGAAAAGGGGATTTATGCGGCAAGGGATAGGCGTGGATACACTCCCCTTACCATAGGAGAGAAAGAAGGCTCCTGGGCGGTTACTTCTGAAACCAGCGCTTTTCCTAACCTGGGGTTTAATATTAAAAAGTATATTCAGCCGGGGGAGATAGTCTTGATAAATGAAAATGGTATGGCAGCGAAAAAAAATGGTATCAGCGATAGCCAGATATGTACATTTTTGTGGATATATACAGGGTTTCCTGCTTCAACTTACGAAGGGATTAATACGGAAGTGGTGAGGGAAGAATGCGGTAAGCTTCTGGCTAGAAGAGATAAAGACATAGATGTAGATTTAGTTTCCGGGGTTCCTGATTCCGGCATTGCCCACGCCTTAGGATATGCCATGGAATCGGGTAAACCTTACCGCAGGCCTTTAGTCAAATATACTCCGGGTTACGGCCGAAGTTATACTCCCTCTTCTCAAGAAACGCGTGATTTTGTAGCCAAGATGAAGCTTATTCCTATAAAAGATATAATTAAAGGTAATAGGATTGTAGTTTGTGAAGATTCAATTGTAAGGGGTACCCAGCTTAAAAACTTTACCGTAAAGAAACTCTGGGAGGCCGGAGCCAAAGAGGTTCATGCCCGTCCGGCTTGTCCGCCTTTAATGTTTCCTTGTAAATTCTGCCTATCCACACGCAGTGCAAATGAGCTCGTTGCCCGCAAAGCCATAAAAGCTTTAGAAGGGAGAGACCTGGAAGATATAAGCGAATATTTGGATTACAATTCTCCTAAATACGCTAAGATGATAGAGTGGATTGCCCGTGATTTAGAAGTAACTACTTTAAGATATCAAACTATAGATGATATGGTAGAAGCTGTGGGTTTGCCTAAAGAGAGGCTTTGCCGCTATTGCTGGATAGGGGACCATAGGAGTTGATTGCTATGAAGAGAGTGGATTATAAAAAATCAGGAGTTGATGTTAAGAAAGGCGAGCTGTTTGTTAAAAAAATAAACGTAAACAAATCCGGACAGATGAAAGCCTTTGGCTCGCTTTTTGATTTAGGGCCTTTGCTTAAAGATTTTAAGAATCCCGTTCTGGTTTCTTCGGCTGACGGCGTGGGAACAAAGCTGAATATTGCTCAAAAATTGAATGTTCATAATACTGTCGGCATAGATTTGGTAGCGATGAACGTTAATGATGTAATTTGTACAGGCGCAAAGCCTTTGTTTTTTCTTGATTATATTGCTTGTGGGAAATTGAATATTAATACCCTCGTTGGTGTTATGAAGGGGATTAAAAAAGGGCTTGGGGAATCGGATTGCCTGCTTCTTGGCGGTGAAACCGCTGAAATGCCGGGTATGTATAAGCCCGGTGAATATGATCTAGCGGCTTTTTGTGTAGGCATAGCTGATAAAAACCGCATAATCAACGGGAAAAACATAAAATCGGGAGATTTAATAATCGGTTTGGAGTCCTCAGGCCTTCATTCTAATGGGTTTTCCCTGGTGAGGAAAGCCCTGGGCTCTAACGGGGTTAAGAGCTATGCTAAGGAATTACTCAAACCTACCCGTATTTATGTCAAACCTATTCTTTCTTTGCTCAAAGCTTACAACTTACAGCCTGCAGCCATAAAGGGCATCGCTCATGTTACAGGCGGTGCTTTTTACAATAAAGCCACCAAAATCCTTCCCCGGAATTTGGGCATGGTTGTAGAAAGAAAAAGCTGGAGAGTTCCTGAAATTTTTAAAGTTATTCAGAACAGAGGAAGAATCCCCGAAAAAGAAATGTATTCTGTGTTTAATATGGGAATAGGTATGTTTTTGGTTGTAGACTCAAAATATGCTGCCCGTATTAAGGAAAAATTGAGCAAAAAAATAAAAGTTCATATTATTGGACGTGTCGAAAAATCTTCTAAAAAAATGGTGCTTGTATGAAGGTTCTTGTGGTTGGTTCTGGGGGCAGGGAGCATTGTTTGGCATGGAAACTTTCGCAGTCTACATTGGTAAATGAAATTTATTGTGCTCCCGGCAATGGAGGGACCAAAGAAAGCTTTCATAATATCAATATATCCGCTGACAATGTAAGCGGGCTCTTGAATTTCGCTTTAAAAGAGAAAATCGGGCTTACGGTTGTAGGGCCGGAAGTTTCTCTGGCTGCCGGCATAGTGGATGAGTTTGAAAACAGAAACCTGGCTATTTTTGGGCCCACGAAAGATTTGGCTCTTCTGGAGGCAAGTAAGGTTTTTTCTAAACAGACAATGCTCAAATTTGGCCTTCCTACTGCTGATTTCGAAATCTTCACAAATCCTCAAAAAGCTAAAGAATATATAATAAATTGCGAGTATCCTCTAGTTGTAAAAGCCGACGGGTTAGCTGCCGGCAAAGGCGTTGTTGTGTGCCAGACAGAGAACCAGGCTAAAGAAGTCATAGATATGATGATGGTTGAAAAAAAGTTTGGTTCTGCCGCGGATAAAATAATAATTGAAAAGTTCATTGCCGGCCGGGAGGTTTCGATACTCGCCTTTACCGATGGTGAAACGATTCTTCCTTTGGTAGCTTCTCAAGATCATAAACGAGCGTACGAAAATGACCGAGGCCCAAATACCGGCGGTATGGGGGCTTACGCGCCTTCGGCCTTGTTTGATAATGCCTTGCTCAAAGAAACTATGGACAGAATTTTTAAACCTCTCATACACGGCTTGAGAAAAGAAGGTAAAATTTATAAAGGAATTCTTTATGCGGGGCTAATGATAAAAGACCTCCGGCCTTACGTATTAGAATTTAACGTTCGTTTCGGGGATCCAGAAACTCAGGCAATTTTACCTAAACTTAAAAGTGACTTGGCGGATGTAATGCTTAGAATAATAGGCGGCCGTCTCTCTGAAGTCGGTTTAGCCTGGGATGATAGATTTTGTTTGTGCGTGGTTCTGGCCTCAGGAGGCTATCCCGGAAAATATGAAAAGAATAAAATGATCAAAGGGCTTGATGAGTTCAAAAATACAAAGGATATTCTAATCTTCCATGCCGGTACCGAGCTCATCCAAGATCCAGCGTCTAACACCCAAAGTTTCTTAACCAAGGGAGGCAGGGTTTTAAACGTAGCTGGCCTGGATTCTATTCCTAGCAAGGCACAAGCAAAGGTTTATGCGGCGATAGACCGTATAAATTTTGGAGGCATGTTCTATCGTAAAGATATTGGCAATGGGGCTCT
Source organism: Candidatus Omnitrophota bacterium (assembly GCA_028692655.1). Taxonomy (GTDB): domain Bacteria; phylum Omnitrophota; class Gorgyraeia; order Duberdicusellales; family 4484-171; genus JAQUWY01. The sequence continues at coordinate 31,379 of JAQUWY010000006.1, forward strand.
ATAAAACGAGAACCTTATCCCTGACTAAGCCAGCCTTATTTGTTTTGATTTTCTGCTAAAATCCGAGTGTTGTTTTTTGGGAGATTCTTCTAAAAAAATAAAGGTTTGAATTTCTTCTATTTAAACGATAAAATAAGATAATTTAATCGGGAGGTATAATAATGAAAGAAAAAATTGCCATTGTTTTAGGCAGTAAAAATGATATGCCAAAGCTTAAGGAAGGCATAGATTTGCTTGATGATTTAAAGATCGCTTATTGTTTGGAGATTATTTCTGCACATAGAAATCCTGAGAAATTGAGAAGATTTTGTTTATCTCTAAAAAGAAGAGGCATCGAGACTATTATTGCTGCAGCGGGAATGGCCGCAGCTTTGCCGGGGTTCATTGCTTCTTATACAGATATACCGGTTATAGGAGTCGCTTTAGAAGGAGGGCTTTTAGGCGGGATAGATGCCCTTTTCTCTATTACCAGTACTCCTAAAGGGCTGGGTTTGGTTGCTTCTGGAGTAGGGAAGAGTGCTTTTATAAATGCAGTAATTTTTTCGTTAGAGATTCTTGCTCTTGGAGATAAAAAATACGCTGTCAAATTGAGGGCTCTAAAGAAAAAATTTAAATAAAGCATGCCGTTTCTTCTAAACCAACAATTTTGGAAGTAGCGATATAAGGTAATCCGGTTTTTTCAGCCTGCATCTTTGGCTGATAATATTAATTCTGAATCAGGCGCAACTAGAGTTTAATCCGTCAAAATTATTTTTAACTAGGTAATTAATGGAAAAGATAACTATAGACTCTGCTAATATTGATAATGCCTTAATTGAGAAAGCAGCCCGGATCATTCTTGATGGTGGAGTGGTGGCATTTCCCACCGAAACCGTTTATGGCTTAGCCGTTCTTGCAGGTAGAAGCGACTTGTTGGAGAAACTTGCCGTATTAAAAAAGAGGCCGCAAGATAAGCTTTTTTCATTGGCCCTGGATACTCCTACCAGGGTGCTTAATAATTATTTCGATATTATGACTCCTTTTGGATACAGGCTTGCAGAAAAATTTTGGCCGGGCCCGCTTACGATTATCTATTATACTTTTGATAGCACAAAGATCGGAGTGCGTGTTCCCAGCCATCCTGTTGCAAAACGTATTTTGAAATTTACACCTGCCGGATTGTATCTGTCTTCGGCTAATACAAATGGCCATAAAGAAGCGGTGTCTGCCGCTGAGGTAGAAAGTTTTTTTCCTCAAGGGATTGACCTGTTGGTTGATTCCGGCACAATACCAGAGGCAAAACCTTCGACAGTAGTTGATGCAACCCAGCGGCCTTTTAGGGTTTTACGCCAGGGCATAATCAGCGAACAAGATATTGCAAAAGTTTTTGTTAAAAAAAGGATACTTTTTGTTTGTACGGGCAACAGCTGCCGTTCGCCTATGGCGCAGCTGCTTCTGGACAAGTATTTACGCCGCCAAAAGCCTTATTTTGATAGCAGATATGAAATTTTTTCTGCCGGAATATCAGCTCTGCCCGGGGCGGGAATTTCGTCTCATGTAGCAAAGATTTTAGAAGAAAAGGAAAATCTGGGTTCAGAGAGTTTTTCAGCCCGGAGACTGGATAAATTCATGGTCCTTTCTTCTGACTTTATTTTTACCATGGAAGATGCCCAAAAGAATTATATTCTAAGGTTTATTCCTCAGGCCGAAGGAAGGGTTTTTAACCTTAAGCAGTTTATTACTCCTGAACCCGAGGCCGATATAACTGATCCTATCGGGCGCAGTACTGATGTTCATCAAGAAGTGTATGGCCTGATAAAGGAAGCAGTTTTAGAGCTCAAAGACTGGCTTTAAATATTTTTAAAAAGTTGTAAAATTCAAGTGTCAAAGCAGCAGAAAGAGAGGTAGAGATGAGGATAACATTGGCGAGTGACCATCGAGGATTTAAACTAAAAAGTATTTTATTGCGATTTTTAAAAGAGCAGGGCCACGAGGCCATTGATTGCGGTACATTCTCCAAGGAGCCATGTGATTACCCGGATTACACTTATTTAGCTGCCGCAGCCCTAAAGAATAAAAAAGCTGACCGGGCTATTATTATCTGTTTTACAGGTATAGGCAGTTGCATTGCCGCCAACAAAGTTAAAGGAGTCAGGGCCGCTCTTGTATATAATCTGAAAAGTGCTTATATGTCGCGCCGGCATAATAACAGCAATGCCCTGGTTATACCATCCTATCTTTTTAAAACAGATTATATCAAAAAAATAATTAACCGCTGGCTTAAAGAAGAATTTGAGGGCGGTAGGCACTCACGCAGGTTAAGGAAAATAAGAGAAATAGAGGAGAGAGAAAATGTTTGAAGAGTTGAAGCGGGTAGACATAAAAATATACGAAAGTATAAAAAAAGAACTTACCAGGCAGAGAGAACACCTTGAGCTTATCGCCAGTGAAAATTTTACCCCTTTGGCAGTTCTTCAAGCTCAGGGTTCGGTTTTGACTAATAAATACGCCGAAGGGTATCCTAAAGCACGCTGGTATGGGGGCTGTGAATTTGTTGATCAAGCTGAAGATTTGGCTCTTTCCAGGGTCAAAGAACTGTTTGGAGCTGAATATGCCAATGTTCAACCTCATTCCGGCAGCCAAGCTAACATGGCTGTTATGATGGCAGTTTTAAATGCTGGAGATACTATTCTGGCTATGGATTTAGCTTGTGGTGGGCACCTTTCTCATGGCCATCCCCTAAATTTCAGCGGCAGATTTTATAATATTGTTCCCTACGGGGTTAATAAAAGAACAGAAGCTTTAGATTATAATGAGATAGAAAGCCTAGCCTTAGAGCATAGGCCCCGGATGATAATAGCCGGTGCCAGCGCTTATCCCCGAACTATAGATTTTAAACGCTTCAGGGGTATAGCGGATAAAGTAGGTGCGTACCTTTTAGTAGACATGGCTCATTTTGCCGGTTTAGTAGCAGCAAAGATTTATCCGAATCCCTGCGAATATGCTGAATTTGTTACTTCGACGACTCATAAGACACTACGCGGCCCCAGGGGTGGGTTTATTTTAGCCCGGGAAAAGTTCGGCAAGAAAATTAACACGGCTGTTTTTCCGGGGATACAAGGCGGCCCTTTAATGCATGTTATTGCGGCTAAAGCTGTTGCTTTTGGCCTGGCTCTTAAAAAAGAATTCATTGATTATCAGAAGCAGGTAGTGGTTAATGCCCGATACTTTTCCGGTTTAATGGAGAAAAAAGGTTACAGGGTTGTTAGTTCAGGTACAGACACGCATCTTTTCCTTTTAGATTTAAGGGCTAAAGATATAAGCGGCAAGCAAGCTTCGGCGCTTTTAGAAAGTATCAATATAACCGTTAATAAAAACCTTATACCGTTTGACCCAATGCCTCCGGCGGTTGCCAGCGGTATACGTATAGGGACGCCGGCAATTACGACCCGAGGCATAAAAGAGGAAGGCGTGGAGAGAATTGCTGAGTTTATGGATAATGCTTTACAGAATAAGAACAACCAGGAAAATCTCCTAAGAATTAAACAAGAAGTTATAGAATTTACTAAAAAATACCCTCTTTACGAAGGGATAATTTGAAGAAAGGAAAGTGTTTAGGTGCTGCAGGGATTTATAGGTGAAATTTATGGTTAAAAAAGATAAATCTAAACGGCCGAGTTGGGATGAATATTTTATGAAGGCGGCTTCTTTGATTTGTGAACGTTCCACTTGCCTGCGCCGCAAGGTGGGAGCTGTTTTGGTTAAAGATAAACATATTCTTGCCACCGGATATAACGGTGCTCCAATGGGGATTGAGCACTGCGATGTTGCAGGCTGTCTTAGGCAGGCTCAAGGGGTTCCTTCCGGCCAGAGGCATGAAATCTGCCGAGGGCTGCACGCGGAGCAAAATGTTATATTGCAAGCGGCTTTACATGGAGTTTCAACCAAAGGCAGCAGCCTTTATATAACTCATACTCCTTGCAGTATCTGCGCTAAAATGATTATTAATGCGGGTATAATTGAGGTAGTGGTTTTAGAAGAATACCCCGATAAAATGGCGATAGAATTTTTAAAAGCTGCTAAAGTTAAAATACGTAAAGTTTCCAAGAGCAAATAATAGAACTTTATTCAGGACGATTTAAAAATCTTTTAGGTAAACTTAAATTCAGAGGTGAACGATGAAATGCCCTTATTGCAACAGCAGCGAAAATAAAGTTACGGATTCACGCGAAACCTCGGAAGGCGTGGCTATACGCCGGCGCCGGGAATGCCTTAATTGTAATAAAAGATTTACTACTTATGAATATGTTGAGAAAACACCGCTTATGGTTATTAAAAAAGACGGCCGCCGTGAACCCTTTAACCATCAAAAGATTATTTCCGGGCTCCTTAAAGCTTGCGAGAAGCGCCCGGTAAGTGTGGAAAAGCTGGAGGCTATAGTTAACGAAATAGAAACCGAGCTTCAAAAAAGATTTGAGCAGGAGTTGGAGTCACATATCGTAGGAGAGCTAGTTATGGAAAAATTAGCCAAGCTTGACGATGTGGCTTACGTTCGCTTTGCTTCCGTTTATAGGCAGTTTAAAGACATCAACCAGTTTATGCGGGAATTAAGGGATGTTTTTAGTAAAAAAATCAAATAAAGAACATGATAGAAATGGAGCTTTCCAGGATAGTAATTGATGAAACAAAGAAGGAACAGATAATTGTCTTGAAGGAAAAAGGCGGCCAGCAAACTTTGCCTATTGTTATAGGAATGAGTGAGGTTACAGCGATAAAAATGACCCTGGGGGGGCTCAAGCCGCCTCGGCCGCTATCCCACGACCTTATGTTTTCCATTATAGAAGCCCTGGGCGCCAGGTTAGAAAAAGTTGTTATAGATAATCTGGTAGAAGGGGTATTTCATGCTAAACTTTACATAAATAATAAAGGTGCAATGATTAAGATTGTCGATGCCCGCCCTTCTGATGGCGTTGCTTTGGCAGTAAGAGCTAAATCTCCTATCTTTGTCCACAGTCAGGTTTTTGATAAATTGTCTTGATATTCTGTTTATTCAAAGTATTTAATTTTCTATCCAAAAAACTTTAGGCCTGGTTTTTGATGATTTAAATTAAACTTAAATATTGCTGCCAAGCTGTAAATATAAGGGGCCGTGTGACTGTTACCACTTTTCTAAAAACAATTCCTTACCTTCCCATGATAACCAGCATTGCAAAAAAGCACAAGGTCAGTGTATGGCTTGTGGGAGGGTGCTTGAGAAATTTTTCCCTGGGTAGGATTTCTAGTTTATCGGATTTTGACTTCTGTGTTGAAAGCCGGACATTTTCCGTAGTCAGGGAGTTCGCCAAAAGAATTTCTTCCAAATGTATCGTTATGGACGCCGAGCAAGAAAGCCTGCGGGTGGTTGTAAGGAAAAAAGGGAAAGCCTATACTTATGATTTTACTCTAATGAGAGGCGGGGATTTTTATCAGGATGCGTCCTTACGTGATTTCTCAATTAACACCTTAGCCGTTGATTTATGTTCTACTAGGCGCTCTTTAATCGATTATTTCGGGGCCAAAAAAGATTTAAAAAATAAGTTGATAAGAGTAGTAAGAGAGGAGGTTATACCTCAAGATCCCTTAAGAATTTTGAGGGCTTTTTCCTTTGCGGCAGGGTATGGCTTCTGTATCGAAGCCGAAACTTTGAAATTAATGATCAAAGGAAAAAAGCTTCTTAAGAAAGTTTCAAAAGAAAGGATAAGCGAAGAGCTTTTTAAGGTTTTTAAGGTGAAGCATTCTTTCAAGACTATCAACGAGATGTCCCGGTTAAAGATTCTTGACGAGATTGTTCCTCACGTTTCCGAAATGCGCCGCGTAAGCCAAGGGGGCTATCATCACCTTGATGTTTGGGATCATTCTCTTGAGACTCTTCGTCAGTTCGAGCTTTTATGCAGCCGCAGGCTGAACAAAAATAAGGATTTTCAGGATTATCTGGATGAGGAACTAAGTTCTGGACATAAGAGGTTTCAAATTATTAAATTAGCCTGTTTGTTGCATGATGCGGGCAAACCTCTTGCCAAACGCAAGCTCAATAAACGGACTATTTTCCATACTCATGAAAAAATAGGGAGGGATTTGGCCGCAGATGTATCTAAATCTCTTAGGTTATCTTTCCGGGAGGAGGATTTGCTCAAGAAACTTATTTTTTGGCATCTGCGCCCGGGTTATCTGGCGGATCAAGTCACGCCTTCTCAAAGAGCTGTTTACCGTTTTTTCCGCGACACCAACAAAGAAGGCGCCGGAGTGGTTGCGCTTTCACTTGCTGACTGGCGGGCTACCAGGGGGCCGTTGACAGATGCTCTAAAACGAAAACGCCATGAAAGAATAATGCTTGGCTTGGTTAAGAAATATTTCATAAAGCAAAAAAACAAACCTTTGCCTAAACTTATAGATGGCCACCAGCTGATGAAAACTTTTAATTTAAGCAGCTCTCCTTTGATAGGGAAAATTTTAAAGAAGATAAAAGAGGAGCAGTCCTTGGGCGTGATTTCTAACAGGAGACAGGCTTTTAACCAGGCAAAGAAAATAATCAATGCCCGCTTGTGTACCGAGAGTACAAGCAAAGTCGTTAAGGGAGGAAAATGAAGATATGAATATTGACGGTATAGAGATAACCGTTTATCAAGGGGATATAACCGAAGATTCAAGCCAAGCTATAGTAAATGCGGCCAATAACCGTTTTGTAATGGGAGGGGGCCTGGCAGGTATTATTAAACGCAAGGGCGGCCAGGCTATCGAAGATGAAGCGGTAAAAAAAGGCCCGATGGCAGTAGGGGGATCGGTTATTACTTCTGCAGGTACATTACCGGCTGATTATATTATTCATTCTGTAACCATGACTATGCCGGATTTTAGCAAAGGAGAAAGATTCAGGACTGATGAAAAAATTATCAGAAAATCCGCGCACAGTGCTTTAAGGTGTGCCCAGGAAAATAAAATTTCATCAATCGCCTTCTGTGCTCTTGGCTGCGGCGTGGGAAGATTTCCTTATGAGGCGGCTTCGAAAATAATGGCTCAGGAAGTATTCAGATATATTCAGGAAACCCAAAAGCCAGCCTTAAAACAAATAAGATTTGTTTTAAATGCCAAGGAGCCGTTTGAGATTTTCAGAAAAAATGTCATTGATTACCTCAAACATATGGATAGAAAGATACACAAAGGGCCTTTTCTCACAGTCGATGGTTTAATAGAGTACAAAGATGGCCTGGTTATGATTGAAAGAAGCAACCCTCCCCTAGGCTGGGCTTTGCCGGGGGGGTTCGTAGATTATGGCGAAAGCCTAGAAGAGGCTATAGTAAGGGAGATAAAAGAAGAAACAAACCTTAATTTCGTGGATTTCAGGCAGTTTAAAGTTTACTCCGACGCATCAAGGGACCCGCGTTTTCATACAGTTTCAGCAGTATTTTTTGGCCGGGGAGAAGGAAAGCTGGAGCCAGGTTCTGATGCCAAGGGCGCTAAAGTTGTAGAATTGAATTCTTTGCCTGAAGAAACAGCTTTTGACCACAAAAAAATTATAGAAGATTACCTTAAGGCTAGAAAATAACCGAGAGGCTATCAATAATGCCAGCAATCTCTGTCTAATAAATTCCACAAATATTATTTTAGATTGTTTGAGATCTGGTAATGTTTTGATTTTCCATAGCAGGTTGTTTATTGTTTTAGTTTTTGGTTGTTTTTATACGTTTGCAGCGCAAAAATCGCAGCCTTAAGGCTGCGGATATATAAGCGCCGCTTAAGTATTAGCCTTGCTGAAGTATAGAGGAGTTATGGGAGGTTTCATTATGCATAAGACTCCAATCCGCTACTTAAAAGGCGTTGGCCCTAGAAGAGAGGCGGTTTTTAACAAGATAGGTATCTTTACGGTCAAAGATCTCCTGTATTATTTCCCCTTTCGTTACCAAGATAGAAGGTTTTTAAAAAAGATTAGCACTTTGAGGATAGGTGAATTTGCCGTTGTCAGGGCAAAAGTTAAAACTACGAATATAAAGAAGTTCCCTTATTTTCTGCGTTCAAAAAAAATAAAGAGTATTTTTGAGGCGATATTGGAAGATGAAACGGGCTTTCTTGAATGTGTGTGGTTTAACCAGGCTTATCTTGCCGAGGCTATTAAGCCGGGAGAAGAGCTTACGGTTTACGGAAAGCTTTATTTTTCAAAAAAAGGCACACAGTTTATTTCTCCCGAGTATGAAATTTCCGGAAATTTGGATTCTCCGGCAGAGGCAAAGATAACCGGAGTTTATCACGCTCCCGAAGGTTTGAACCAAAAGTTTATAAGAAAAATTGTTTCAGCGGCCATAAAACAGTATATATCTAAATGTATTGATCCATTGCCTTTTTATATCCGGCAGGAAAAAAACATCATGAATATTGCTAAAAGTTTTGAGGAAATCCATTTTCCTTCTTCCTGGCTCAAGGCTGCTGCTGCCAGAGAGAGGTTTATATTTGAGGAATTATTTTTTTCACAAATTTCGGTTTTTTTACGTAAAGCCAGAAGGATTTTCCAAAAAAGCGTAAGTTTGAAAATAGAGCAGGATGACTTTAAAGCCATTGATGATAATCTAGGTTTTGATTTGACTGCAGGGCAGGCAAAAGCGGTAAGCCAGATATTGTCAGATATAGCCAAGCCTTACCCCATGCACAGATTATTACAGGGAGATGTTGGATGCGGAAAAACTATTGCCGCTGCCTTTTCTATAGGAGCCTGTTATGCCAGCGGATTACAAGCGGCTTTTATGGTTCCTACAGAAATCCTTGCTTATCAGCATTTTGAGACTCTTAGGCGCATATTTAAACTGAAGGCCATGGCTTTCAGGGATTTTGAAAGCTCCATAAAGATTATAACTTCTTCTTTATCGCGAAAAGAAAAAGACGTGATTTATGAAGATTTGAGCCGGGGTACTTTAAAGGTTATTGTGGGAACGCACGCATTGATACAAGAAAAGGTTAAATTTAAAAACTTAGGTTTAGTAGTTATTGATGAACAACATAGGTTTGGAGTAGCCCAGCGGGCTCTGCTTTCTAACAGAGAGGCTTTGTCGCCGCATTGTCTTGTTATGAGCGCTACGCCTATTCCCAGAAGCCTGGCTCTTTCTCTTTACGGGGACCTGGATCTTTCGGTAATAAAAGATATGCCACAGGGAAGGAAACCGCCTGTAACTATGTGGGTGAAAGAAGATAAACGGCAGTGGGTCTATGATTTCTTAGAAAAAGAATTAAAATCAGGACACCAAGCCTACATTGTGTATCCGGTTATTGATGATAGCCCGGATGAAGAACTTAAGTCATTAAAAGTAATGTTCGAGAAAATTACAAAAAGATTTTCTGAATTCAAGCCGAGAATGTTTCATGGAAGGATGAAAAATGAAGAAAAACTAACAACTATAAAGGAGTTTAGAGAAAAAAAATCCCGAATTCTTGTTTCTACAACCGTTATTGAGGTGGGCGTTGATATAAAAGAAGCTACGGTAATGGTAATCGAGAGCCCTGAGAGATTCGGTTTAGCCCAGCTTCATCAATTAAGGGGAAGGATACAACGTTCTGAGGAACAGGCTTATTTTGTGCTTATAAGCAGTAAGGAACTTTCTGAAAACGCCAGCGAAAGGCTGAGGGTTATTTCTCAGACTCATGATGGTTTTGTTATCGCCGAAGAGGATCTCAAATCCAGAGGCCCGGGAGATTTTTTCGGTAATCTACAGCACGGCTTACCGGATTTAAGGATAGCCAACCCCTTAAGGGATATGGATTTGTTAAACCGTGCCCGTTCGCTTGCCTATAAGGTGATAAAGAGTGACCCTGGATTGAATAAAAAAGAACACAGCTGTATAAACGAACATCTTAATAATTGAAAACTCATAATAATTTAGAGAAAATATGAAAATTCTAGGCGGTGGATACAGAAGCAGACAGATAAAAATTCCTTTCGGTATTCGTCCTGTTTCTTTAAGGGTCAAAAAAGCCTGTTTTGACATTTTAGCAGCAGAATTACCAGGAATAAGGGTCTTGGACTTGTTTTCCGGCTCAGGTTCTTTGGGCCTGGAAGCCCTTTCCCGGGGCGCAGAACAAGCAGTTTTTGTGGAAGCAACAGCTTCCTGTGCGGACGCTATCAGGAAGAACATATCTGCCTTAGAGCTTGGCCCTAAAACAAAGGTTTATCAGAGAAAAGTCCTTGATATTATTGAGTATTTCTTTAAGCAGAGAGAGAAGTTTGACTGTGTTTTTATGGACCCGCCTTATTACAAAGGCATACTTAGAAAAGCCTTGCAAGCCTTAGAAGAGTATGATATAGTAACACCTTCCGGTTATGTTGTAGCTTTCGGTTATATCAAAGATGATTTTATAGAGGAAAGCAGGGTTTTAACGCTTATAGATAAGAGAATTTACGGCCAGACTATTGTTTTAATATACAAACGATAGGCAATTACAGAGTTGTATTAACAGAGGGAGCATGCCGCAAGGCGTAGGAAAATAAAGCAATGAAAGTGGCTATTTGTCCGGGGACATTTGACCCGGTTACCAACGGTCATATTGATATAATAAAACGCGCCGCGGCTATTTTTGAGAAAATTATAGTTGCCGTAGCTGAAAATACCTCCAAAAAGACCCTTTTTTCCTGCCGGGAGAGAGTGGCTATGGTTCATGAAGCGACCCAAGGTATAAAGGGCGTTACCGTAGAAGAATTTAAAGGTTTAGTGGTCGATTTTGCCCGCAAAAAAGAAGCCAAGACGATAATCAGGGGCCTGAGGATGATATCCGATTTCGAGTATGAATTCCAGATGGCTTTGACTAATAGAAATTTGGCACCTGACGTTGAGACAATTTTTTTCATGCCGCACCCCAACTATTCTTATATATCTTCCCGGCTTATAAAAGAAGTGATATCTTTAGGCGCAGATTTGCACCAATTCTTGCCCGGGGAAGTTATTAAGATGCTTAAAATAAAGCTCAATGAAAATAGCGATCGATGAGATAGCCGATAAAGTAAGGCTCCAGGAAGATGTTCCGGCAGAGGCCTGGAACTTAGATAGTGAATACGTTTTTTTTGTGGGGAATATTCATATAGATTCTTTATGTGAAAAGATTTCGGAGAACTTTGTAGTCAATGCCGAGATAAGTGTTTCCTGTAAAGCTATTTGTTCCAGATGCCTTAGAGAAGTGGAGCAAAAAAAACATTATGATTTCCGCAGGAATTATAACTTGGCAGAGCTAGGAAAAGAAATAGATCTCGATGAGGACATCCGTGAGGAAATACTGCTTAATTTCCCGCTAAAAGTGCTTTGTTCTGAAAATTGTAAAGGTTTATGCAAAGATTGCGGGGTTAATCTGAATGAAGAACAATGTCTTTGCAAAAAACATAACAAACGGTAATATGTTGATTGATATAGAAGTTTTATTGTATAATTTTGGAGATGTGTTTACATATTTTGTTTAAAGGCGAACGGTATACGGTTGCGTAACTCGTATCGTTATTCGTTTGCCGGCTGCGTTAATAAAGTCTTATGAATAGAGGCGATTGACGTTTAACGACAGCTGTTTCAAGCTGTCGGCCTACCGGTAGGCAGGTACAACCCTCTAACGATGAATGATACGGCTATAGAGCAGGCTGTAAACATAGCTTTCGAATAATATAGTTTTATTTTAATAACTGGTTTTTAGTTTTTTAAACGGAGGTAAATAAATGGCCCATCCAAAACGTAAACATTCACGCGCTCGAGGCAGAAAACGCCGGACACATCAAAAGTTGACAAGCCCTTCTTTGACTAAATGCAATCAGTGTTCCCGTTTAAAACCTGCGCATATGGTGTGTCCTTTCTGTGGTTATTATGCCGGCAGAGAGATTATAGAGATAAAACCCAAGGAAAGCAAAAGGAAAAAGTGAGTTATAAAATAGGTTTAGATATATCCGGGGGTGACTTTGCTCCTTCCGAGATAATCAAAGGGGCAATGCTTGCCCGTAATCAGCTGCATGAGGATATTGTTCTTATCGGGGTTAAGGAGGAGATCGAAAGGCAGCTGGCTTTAAATAAGTTTCCGGCTAGCGAGTTTTCCGTAGTCCATGCTCCTGAGAAGATAGAGATGGCCGAGCCTCCTGCGACATCTGTGCGCCGAAAGAGAAATTCTTCTATAACCATCGCTGCCCAACTTTTAAAAGAGAAAAAAATAGACGCTTTTGTCTCTTGTGGTAATACCGGGGCGGTTGTGTGTGCTTCTACTCTAAAGCTGGGTTTGATAGAGGGGGTTGAACGGCCGGGCATAGGGCTTATGATGCCTAGCAGAACAGGTATATCCTTGGTTATAGATGTTGGGGCCAATATTGACTGCAAGCCTATGCATCTTTTCCAATACGGTATAATGGCTTCTGTGTATTACCGGGCGGTTCTCGGAAAAGAGAATCCTACTGTCGGGCTTCTTAATATTGGAGAAGAAGCCTCAAAAGGTTCAGGCCTTATCAAACATGTACACAAGCTTTTTTCTTCGTCATCTTTAAATTTTATCGGCAATGTGGAAGCTAAAGATATCTTTTCCGGCAAATGTGATTGTATAGTATGTGATGGCCTAATAGGTAACATTGCCCTTAAAGTTGCCGAAGGCAGCGCGGAGGCAATAGGCAGGTTTCTCATAGAAACCATGACTAAAGGTTTTTTGGGTAAAATAGGTATTTTGCTGGCTAAGAATAACTTAAGAAAGTTTAAACGTTTTATGGATTACGCCGAATATGGCGGGGCGCCTCTTTTAGGTATTGACGGTATAGTCATAATAGGCCACGGCCGCTCCAATGCCTTGGCAGTTAAAAATGCCATAAGAGTCGCTTGTAATGAGCTGAGCCATGACTTGAATGCCAGAATTAAAAGGAGAGTCAATGAAATCTGCCAAGATAGTGGGATTAGGCAAATACTTGCCGGCTAAGCGCCTGACCAATAAAGACCTTGAGCAAATGGTTGATACTTCCGACGAGTGGATTAAAGCTCGAACCGGCATAAAAGAGAGACGAATTTGCTCTAAGGGTAAAGGCTCTTCCTATATGGCTTATAAAGCTTCCGAAATCGCCCTGGAGAGAGCCGGCATCAAACCTAAAGACTTGGATTTAATTATAGTAGCAACTATAACTCCTGATACGCAATTTCCTTCCACGGCTTGTTATCTTCAGGATTACTTAAAAGCGCCTAATGCCTGTTGTTTTGATATCTCTGCAGCCTGCGCCGGGTTTGTTTATGGGTTGACTACAGCCTGGCAGTTTATAAAAGGCGGCCTATATAAAAAAGTTTTAGTCGTCGGAAGCGAAACCCTTTCAGCTATAACCGATTGGCAGGATCGTTCGACTTGTGTTTTGTTTGGTGATGGGGCAGGCGCCGCGGTTTTGGTAGATACAAAAAAAGAAGGATTTATGAGTTCTTATCTTGGCAGTGATGGCTCCCAGGCAGATATTCTTATTCTGCCCGGAGGTGGTTCGCGCCAGCCGGCTTCTTATGAAACAATAGATAAAAGGCTGCACTATATGCATATGAAGGGAAATGAGTTATTCAGGATAGCTGTGCGTATTATGGTGCAAGCAGCCAAAAAATCCCTATCCCAGGCTAAACTAAAAACTTCTGATGTGAGCCTGTTGATTCCTCATCAAGCCAATGAGCGCATTATTAACGCTGTAGCAAAAAGACTGGATATACCTCTAGAGCGCGTGTATGTAAATATCAGCCGTTATGGCAATATGTCTTCGGCTTCCAGTGCCGTAGCTTTGTGCGAAGCACATGAAGACGGCCTGATTAAAAAAGATAATATAGTTGTTTTAGATGCATTTGGAGGAGGCCTTGTTTGGGGCAGCTGTGTGGTAAAGTGGGCTTAATTTAAGATACATAGCCAGGGATAATGAATTTCAAATAACTGTATTTATGAGCACAAAAAAAGCGATTATCTTTCCAGGGCAGGGTTCACAATATAAAGGCATGGGGCAGAGTTTGTATAAAGAGTTTTCCTGCTGCCGTGATATTTTTGATTCAACGGATAAGATTCTGGGGTTTAAACTTTCGAAGAAATGTTTTGAAGGCCAGCTTTATGAACTCAAAGATACGGCTATTCAGCAATTAGCCATTTTGACGGTGAGCCTGGCAGCTTTTGAGGTTTTTAAACAGAAAGGGATATCCGTAGATTACCTTTCCGGCCTGAGCCTGGGAGAATACAGTTGTTTGTATGCTGCCGAGAGCCTGACGTTAAGAGATTTGGTAATTTTGGTAAGAGAAAGGGCTCTGGCTATGCAAAAGGCCGCAGCACTTAATTCTTCGACTATGTTTGCGGTTATCGGAATAGACGAAGAAAACATACGTCTTTGTGCTCAGGAGGGAGGCTTTTATATCGCCAATATTAATGCTGGCGGCCAGACAGTTGTATCTTTGGCTCAAAGCAACAAAGAGGCCGTGCGCGGCCTACTCCAGGCGCATTCGGCAAGGGTGATAGAACTTGATGTTAGCGGTGGTTTTCATTCTCCCTTTATGGATAGCGCCCGCGAGAACCTGGAAAAAGTAATCTCAGGCCTTGATTTTAAACCGGCTAAGATACCTATAGTCAGCAATGTAACTGCAAAGCCGCACACGGATGTTTCAGAAATCAGAGAGAATTTGCTTAAACAATTGACAATGCCGGTGTTATGGAAAGCTTGCGCTGAGTTTATGATAGATGAGGGTGTAGAAACATTTTATGAAGTTGGGCCGTCAAAAGTGCTTAAGGGTATTATGCGTAAGATAAATTCTGAAATCAAGGTTGTTAACATAGAGAAGAGAGAAGATTTGGAGGGGTTATAGAGTTTAAAGGTATATCCCGTCTTAGGCGGATCATTTAGGAGGAATATGAATTTTGAAGGCAAAGTAGTAATCGTTACCGGAGCAGCTCAGGGTATAGGAAAGCAGATAGCTTTAGCGTTTGCCAGGAAGAAGGCCGTCATCGTAGCGCTTGATCTAAATGAAGAAGGGCTTAAAAATTTACGGAACGAGGTTAGCCAGCATTCCCAATGCGAGTATTATGCTCTTGATGTGACTGATGCCGGGCAAGCGGGTGAGGTTATAAACAAAATTATTGACAAGTTTTCAAAGATTGATATATTAATTAACAATGCAGGCATAACTAAAGACAATTTGGTTTTGCGGCTCTCTGAAAATGATTGGGATAAAGTAATAGCTGTAAATTTAAGAGGTGCTTTTATCTGTTCAAAGCTCTGTGCAAAGCACATGCTTAAACAACGAAAAGGCAAGATTGTTAATATATCTTCAATTATAGGTATTATTGGCAATCCCGGACAGGCTAACTATTCAGCATCTAAAGCTGGCTTAATCGGGCTTACTAAAACTTTGGCCAAGGAGCTTGGTTCTAGAAATATTTGTGTTAACGCGGTTGCTCCGGGGTATATCCAGACTAAAATGACAGATATTTTGCCTGAAAAGGTCAAGCTTGAAATGTTGAAAAGAATTCCTCTTAACAGGCTTGGCCAGCCTCAAGATATAGCCCAGGCTGTTTTGTTCTTAGCTGGAGAATCTTCAGATTATATAACTGGCCAGGTTTTAGTAGTAGACGGCGGTATGATTTAGCAATATTAAAGGGGGTAGCGATGAGTGTTGATGAAAAAGTAAAGGATATTATTTCCGAACAGTTAGGGGTTAAAAAAGAAGAAATTAAACCTGAAAGTTCCTTTATTGACGATTTAGGGGCAGATTCTTTAGACACGGTAGAGGTTGTAATGGCCTTAGAAGAAGAATTCGGCATAGAGATACCGGATGAAGATGCCGAGAAAATTACTACCGTGGGAGAAGCAATAAAATATATTGAAGATAAAATAAACAAGAAAGACGCGTAGTTATTTGAAAAAATGAAACGGGTAGTTGTAACCGGATGTGGAGTAGTTTCTCCAGTAGGGGTGGGTAAGGGTCTATTTTGGGACTCTTTGCTTAAAGGCAAGAGCGGTGTAGGCAAGATTACCCACTTTGATGCTGCTGAGTTTGATTCTCAGATTGCCGGAGAAGTGAACGATTTCACGCCTCCTTCATTCTTTTCCTCCAAAGATAACAGAAGAACCCCTCGCTTTGTCCAGTTTGCCCTTAAAGCTGCCGAAGAAGCATTGGCCGAAAGTGGTATTGACTTGGAGAGAATTGACCCTTATCAAATAGGAACGATTATCGGCTCAGGTGTAGGCAGTCTTGAAACGATTGAGAAAGAACACAAAGTGCTTTTAGAGCGAGGCCCCAAGAAACTTTCTCCTTTCATGATCCCGATGCTTATTACTAACGAAGCGCCTGGCCACGTTGCTATACATTTTGGCCTTAAGGGTGTGAATTTTTGCACGGTTACAGCCTGTGCCTCAGGGGCTCATGCAATAGGAGAAGCTTATCGGACGGTTGCTCAAGGTAAAGCTTTGGCCATGGTTTGTGGGGGGACGGAAGCCTGCATTGTGCCTTTAGGAGTGGGCGGTTTTTGCGCTCTTAAGGCACTGTCAAAACGTAATAATGAACCGCAGAGAGCCAGCCGGCCTTTTGACAAAGAAAGAGATGGTTTTATTATGGCTGAAGGGGCAGGAATTATAGTCCTGGAAGAGTTTGAGCACGCCAGTAAAAGAGGTGCTCATATTTACTGTGAACTTTCCGGCTATGGAGCAACCTGCGATGCTTATCATATTACAGCGCCTGATCCTGAAGGTGGTGCTGCAATAAAGTCGATGTCTGATGCTATGCGTGAAGCCGGAGTTTCCAGTCAAGAAAATATTTACATAAATGCCCATGGTACCAGCACTCAGCTTAATGATAAGATGGAAACAAAAGCTATAAAAAGCGTTTTTGGAACCAGGGCGAAAGAGATACCTATTAGTTCTATAAAGTCGATGACCGGACATACCCTGGGAGCTGCCGGAGCAATAGAATTCATTGCTTGCTGCCTGGCTTTAGAAAACAAGATTATTCCTCCGACTATAAATTATGAAAATCCCGACCCGGAATGTGATTTAGATTATACGCCGAATGAGGCTCTTAACTTTGAAGGAGAGGTTGCCTTGTCTAATTCTTTGGGGTTTGGAGGCCATAACGCTAGTCTTTTGGTTAAAAAAATCAAATAATATAAAGGCGGATTCTGACACGAAATATTCAATTCAGAGTTTCGTTTTCAGGTTTAAACTGTAATTTATTATGGGCAAAACAATAATCGAAAAAATACTGCAGAAACATTCTTCTTCAGGGAAACTGGAAGATTTCATATACGCTAAAGTCGATTTCTGCTTTGGTAACGACATTACCGCTCCTTTATCTGTCAAAGAATTTAAAAAAGCCGGTTTCGATTCCGTATTTGATACGAAAAAAATAGGTTTTATTTGTGATCATTTTGTTCCAGCCAGGGATTTAAAAGCCGCCAATAACGTCAAGCTTTTAAGAGAATTTTCGAAAAAATTTAAAATTAAGCATTTCTATGATATTGATAAGTGCGGCATCGAACATGCCTTTTTACCCGAATCGGGGTTGATTAAGCCAGGCGAACTGGTTATCGGAGCAGATTCCCATACCTGTACTTACGGGGCTTTGGGTTTGGCCAGCTTTGGAGTTGGTTCTACCGATTTAGCCGGGGCCATGAAGGAAGGTAAACTTTGGCTAAAGGTTCCTGAGACAATAAAATTTGTTTATGAAGGCGAGCTTCCTGCCTGGGTAGGCGGCAAAGACCTAATCTTACATACTATTGGAAAAATCGGTGTTGATGGGGCTTTATATACTGTTATGGAATTTTGCGGGCCGGCGATAAGAAAGCTGAGTATGGATGATAGGTTTACTATGTGCAATATGGCAATTGAAGCCGGAGGCAAGACCGGGATTATCGCTCCGGACGAAAAGACCGTTTCTTACATGAAAAAAGTAAATCCTAAAACTAAAATACGCTTAGAGAAGAGTGACCCCGATGCCGCATATAAAGAAATTATAAAAATTAATGTTACGAATTTAAAACCTCAGGTCAGCTGTCCGCATCTTCCCAGTAATGTAAGTGATGTGGATAAGCTCAAGAAGGTGAAAGTTGACCAGGTTGTTGTGGGCTCATGCACCAACGGGCGTTTGAGCGATTTGGAGATTGCTGCCAGAGTCGTCAAGGGCAAGAAAGTAAAAAAAAGTTTAAGGGCCATAGTTTTTCCGGCTACGCCCAATATATACCGTCAGGCTTACAAAAAGAAGTACTTAGAGATTCTTCACGAGGCAGGATTTATTATTTCGCCTCCTACCTGCGGGCCATGTCTAGGCGGGCATGCCGGGGTTTTGGATAAGGGGGAGGTGGCTATAGCCACTACTAATAGAAATTTTGTGGGCAGGATGGGGCATCCGGAAAGTTTTGTTTATTTATCGGGGCCGGCGGTAGCCGCTGCCAGCGCGATTACTGGCAGGATTACCCATCCCGATGAAATACTAAAACGCAGATGATCACAGATGAAAAATCGCTGACGATCGCAGATTCTTGTGTCAGTGATCATCAGCAACATCTAATCTGCGATAATCTGTGCATAAATCCGAAGGATTCATAAGATGATTATCAAAGGTAAAGTTCACAAATTCGGTGATAATATAAATACCGACGATATAATTGCAGCTAAATATTTAGATTCTCAGGATCATATTTTTCTGGGATCAAAGGCAATGGAGAATATAGACCCTGGTTTTAGCAAAAGAGTCCAAAAAGGGGAGATTATAGTTGCCGGAAAAAACTTCGGTTGTGGTTCGAGCCGGGAACATGCTCCCTGGGCACTTAAGGGGTGTGGGATTTCAATAGTTATAGCCGAGAGTTTTGCCCGTATTTTTTACCGTAATTCCATAAATGTCGGTTTGGTGATAATGGTTTGTTCCCAAACTTCAAAAATTAACGCTGGAGATAACCTAAAGGTGGATTTAACACAAGGGCTTATCTATGATCAGGAATTAAAGAAAGAATTTAAATCCGAAACTTTCCCTTCTTTTATGCAGGAAATAATTACCAGTGGAGGATTGATTAACTGGATAAAGAGAAAAAAGAAGAAATAAGGAGTGCCTTATGCAGGAATATAAAATAGCAGTCATACCCGGTGACGGGACAGGGCCGGAAGTGGTAGCCGAAGGGTTAAAGGTCTTAGGAGCTGTTTCTTCGAAATTTGGATTCAACTATAAGACCACTAACTATGATTTTGGCGGTGAGCGTTATTTAAAAA
Source organism: Candidatus Omnitrophota bacterium (assembly GCA_028692655.1). Classification (GTDB taxonomy): domain Bacteria; phylum Omnitrophota; class Gorgyraeia; order Duberdicusellales; family 4484-171; genus JAQUWY01. The sequence continues at coordinate 50,577 of JAQUWY010000006.1, forward strand.
CCGGTGAAGTTTTGCCAAAGGAGGCAATAGCCGAGCTTACTAAATTCGACGCAATTTATTTAGGGGCCATAGGCCATCCGCAGGTTAAACCCGGAATTTTAGAAAAAGGTATTCTTCTTACCTTGAGGTTTGCCTTAGACCAGTATATAAACTTGAGGCCGATAAAACTTTACGACAGCCGCTTCTGCCCTCTTAAAGATAAAAACCCGGAGGATATTGATTTCGTAGTAGTAAGAGAGAATTCAGAAGGTATATACAAAGGGATGGGTGAATTTAAAGAAAAGGGTACAGCTAACGAGGTAGCAACTCAAATTTCTTACAATACCCGCAAGGGAGTTGAACGCTGTATACGTTATGCTTTTGAATATACCCGCAAGCGCAATAAACGTAAAAAACTTACTCTTTGCGGCAAGACTAACGTTTTAACTTATGCCTGGGACCTATGGCAGAGGGTGTTCAATGAAGTTGCCGCAGAATACCAAGACATAGAGACCGATTATGCCCATGTAGATGCTACCACCATGTGGTTTGTTAAAAATCCCGAATGGTTTGATGTTATTGTTACCGATAATATCTTTGGAGATATCATTACTGATTTGGGGGCGATGATACAGGGCGGCATGGGTATTGCTGCCGGAGGTAATATTAACCCTGAAGGGGTGTCAATGTTTGAGCCTATAGGAGGCAGTGCGCCTAAATATACCGGAAAGAATGTCATAAATCCTTTGGCGGCAATTTGCGCGCTTTCTATGCTTCTTAACCAAATAGGCCAGACTCAGGCAGCTGAATCCGTTGAAAAAGCTTCGATTCAAGTAGCCAGAGAGAAACTAAAAGCTTTGGCGGCCGGCAAGATGGGTTATTCTACCAGTCAGGTGGGCGATTTAGTAGTTAAGAATTTATAATAACGTAGGGGCGAACCTATGTGTTCGCCCTAAATAGAGGAAAAGATGAAAAAGAACCTAGCAGTCATTGGTGTAGGAGCAGTAGGGGTTGAAATCTTACGGATTTTAAAACAGCGTAAATTTCCGGTCGGTAGCCTGCGTGTATTTGCCCGCAGCCAGAGGGATATAGAAATAGATGGCCAAAAGTATAAAGTGGAGGCAGTAGATAAAGAGGGTTTTGACGGCATAGATATAGCACTTTTTGCCGGAACCGAAGGAGAAAAAGGGGCATCGGTGCTATATGCTAATAAATTTATTGAAAAGGGAGCGGTAGTTATAGATAACGGAAATGATTTCAGGCTAAGAAAGGATGTGCCTTTGGTTATTCCTGAGGTGAACAGGCAGGCTGCCCTCTCTCATAAAGGCCTCATAGCTAATCCTAATTGTACCACCATTCAAGCTGTTACCGCTTTGGGCGGGATTCATAAAAAGTTCGGACTAAAAAGTTTTATGCTTACGAGTTTTCAGGCTACATCCGGAGCTGGGAAAAAAGCAGCTGAAAGCCTGTGGAATGAGACAAAAGCTCTGGTTGAGAAAAACAAAAACCGCGGGTTTGATGCTTTAGATAAAATTTTAGATGAGAAACCGGAGTGCTTTGATGAGCAGATAGCTTTCAATATCATACCCCAGATTGGCGGTTTTACCGAAGAGGGATATACGTCTGAGGAATGGAAAGTGGTCTATGAATCGCGCAAGATTCTGGATAATCCGGACATAAAGATATCAGCGACCTGCATAAGGGTTCCGGTATTTACTTCTCATTCAGAATCAATTTACTTTACACCCTCTAAGAAAGTTTCTTTAGTTGAATTGGAGCAAGCCCTGAATTCTTCGGAAGGGGTAGTTTATCTTAAAGATTCTCTGTGTTTTCCTTTGCAAGTAGAAGGCAAAGATCCTGTTTTTGTCTGCCGTCTCAGGAAGGCCCTGGATTCTGAAAATTCCTTTTGGCTATGGTGCGTTTCCGATAATTTACGTAAAGGTGCAGCCTTAAACGCGGTTCAGATAGCGCAATGCCTGCTTTAAAGATCTATTCGGTTAAACCAATCAATATAATAAATCAGTGAGCGAAGCCTCCACGGGCTAAAGCCTGAGGGTGTCTCGCAAGGGATAAAACCCGGCTATTCTATTTCGTTTAACGGAATGTGTAAGTTTTTACGGGTATCGGTTTTGTCTTTAGCTTGGGATATTACTTTCTGAATGGTTGTTTTTAAAGTCAAGGAGGCGGTATTTAACTCCTGCTGGCATATTTGCATGATACGAGAGTCTCGATGGGCGTTATTTATAAGAGATTCTTCAGCCGCCTGCGCTATCGTTGCTTTATTTTCTTGACTCCCGTTTAATTCCAGCCAGGATAAGGTATTTATAATTTTTTTTACATAGCGGTTATCGCCGCTGGCAAAAAAAGCTCCCCACAACATATCCAGGTCAGAGGTTTTATTTATTTGCATGGATAAAATATCGTAAGGCTCTAATCCTAACAGCCGTCTGATATAAGCTGAATCTGGTTCTTTCAGTAAGATGGCCTCTTGTTTTAGGCAATGTTTTGCTTCTTGAGTGTTAGAGAGCCATAGAGCCTGAAGGATTGTTTCTTTTGTGTGAGGCAAGAGAGCGCTCAGGGTGTTTTTTAATTTATCTATATCCTGAGGGTTTTTACTGAAAATAATACTGAAAAAAGAAGCAAAAAACGGCTGTTTAAGCTGGCTGTTTATTAAATCATTATCATTAATGAAAGCGATAGCGTTTTCAACCAATTCCGGCTGAGGCCTCTGATAGTAATATCGCATCCAGTAATAAAGCCCGCTATCTGTTTTTATAGGCGAGAGCGTTCCTTCTGCTTCGGCGAAAACCTTACCGGAACCGGCATGGATGAATACCGGAACGGCTGTAAACATACATAAAAATGCTAAAAGCCGAAACTTCATTATTTCCTCAATTCAGGCTACAAAATTTTTTTAAGGCTTTTCTTGCTTCAGGCAAACAGAAAAAAATAAAAATAAATATGCCCCAAATAATAGAAAATATAACACCAGAAACAGAATTTATTCCGGTTCCTGCCGGGTTTCCTATGAGTATGAAGAGCAGAGAAAATATCCGGTATTGGTTTGGGATATATAGTTTTTCATTATCTTCATTGACGCATTAATTATATCTTCTAAAGTATAATCTATCAACAAAAAAGCCTTGAACTCTCAGGCGTTGTATTTATAATAACAAAACGGGCAAACAGCCTTATTTCCAAAATTGACTGTCCAAAAAATTAGTTTTGTATTAAAACGAGCTGGATGAGAGCAGCACCTAAAAAGCAGAGTTTATTATGAGGCAGGAAGGGCTAAAAAATATTTTTCTACAAGTAGAGTATCTGGGGAAAAGTTATTATGGGTTCCAGATACAGAACAAGAAGGCAGTGAAGGAGGTAACTGTCCAGGAAGTTTTAGAAAAAGCTTTAGAAAAACTTTTTCTCCAGGACATAAGGATAGTTTATTCAAGCCGTACAGACAGAGGGGTCCATGCTATGGCTCAGAGCCTTAATTTTAAAGTAAAAACCAAAATACCTTTGGCTAATATTAAAAAGGCCTTGAACGCTTTTTTGCCGGCCGATATCAAAATCAAAAAGATAAAGAAGGTGCCCCTTGATTTTCATTCCCGGTTTTCGGTTAGATCAAAGATTTATCGTTATGTTGTCTTTAACCGCCGCCAGCCTTCTGTGTTTTGGGAGGATTTTTCCTGGCATATTCCGCAAGGCCTTGATTTGGAAGCTATGCGCAAAGTTTCTTTAAGTTTAATAGGGAAAAAGGATTTTTCTTTATTTGCCAGGGGAGCATCAAATTACAAAAATTGCGTTCGTTCTCTAAAGGCAATAGAAATAAAAAAAAGAAATGGTTTAGTTTATATTGATATTGAAGCCGATGGTTTTTTGCGCAGCATGGCTAGAAATATCGTGGCTTTTTTGGCTAAGATAGGTTCAGGCGAAGTGCCTCTTGTGGAGGCCGTAAATATACTCAAAAAGAATACCTCCTACATTAATAATCCGGCGCCTGCTCAGGGCCTTTATCTTTATAAAGTAAAATATCTATAACTTTTCAGGTAACAAATGCCTTTATTTTATTATAGTTTTTTCATTCATAAGTGGTATAATTTCTTAATGTAGCTAATGTTAAACGCCAAACGGTTTTGATGATCTAGGAGCATAAACTATGCGTAAAGTAATAATATTGATTATTGCCGGGGTTGTGTTTTTTACCTCAGGCTGTCAGAACATAAGGAAGAAATTTATCCGTAAAAAAAAGGCTAAAGCGGATGCGCCGGTATATGTTGATTTTAAGGATTATCCCGAAAGGCCTTCGAGGGATGCTTATATTGATTATTCTCTTTTTGTTCGGGGCTGGCTTGATGAGTTTAGCCAAGCTTTAGGAGATTCTGCTATCAGCGGTTCGGGAAATTATAAACGAGCCCGCCGGGCCATTAATGAGGCTGTAATGAATTTGGAGCAAATAATATCTTTTTACACTCCCCAGGGAAAGGATAAGATATATCCTTTATATGAGCAAGCTTTATCCATAAAAAAAGAGGTAAATAATAACCCTAATATGAGCAATCTGATAAAAAACTCCTTTAGGCGTAAAGCAGAGGGCATAAGAAGGAGGTTTGAGAAAGAATTTAATTATACCGACGCTGAGAAATGGCTAAAATGAACTTAAAAACTTTTGTTTCGGGAAGCCTTGCTAATAACTGTTATCTTGTTTTTGATCAGACAAACAGTAAGGGCTTTATCGTAGACTGCCCTTGGCCTAGCAAAGAGATACGGGAATACATAAAAGAAAAAAAAATAGATATACTTTTCATTGCCTTAACGCATGCCCATTTTGACCATATAGCGGGTTTGGATGAATATAAAGTTCCTTTTTATGTGCATAAAAAAGATAAAGCTTTTTTAAAAGATTCTCGTTTGAACGGTTCGGCCTTTTTCGAACAAGCGGTAAAAATCGAAAAAGAGCCGATTTTATATCCCGAAAATTTAGAAATCCCTTTTTTATACAACAAAATAAAAGTTATACTTACTCCCGGGCATACCCCGGGGTCGGTTTCTTTAAAATTGAATAACTGGCTCTTCAGCGGTGACGCTTTGTTCTTTGACTCTATTGGCCGTACCGATATTCCTCTGGCTTCCGGTGATGTTTTAATCAAATCCCTTAAAGATAATGTAATGGTTCTACCAGATAATACTCTGGTGTATCCGGGGCACGGGCCTTCCACCAACGTAGGCAGAGAGAGGAAGCATAACCCTTTTTTGAGAAACGCGAATGGACGCGAATAAAAAGGCGCGAATGGACGCGAATTGGGAAATGCAGATTATCGCAGAGATATTCGTCATTCGTTGCCCGATTGCGTAACTTGAATCGTGAGCCGTTGTTTAGTTGCGTCAAAAAAATTTTAGAATAATGACGATTAACGTGCAACCTTTCGGATTAAGCGGCCACTCAACGATTAGCATATAAATTCAAAGGATTGACGACATGGATGTTTATCTGGAAGCGTTTATAGACTATATTAAAATAGAAAAAGGCTTGGCTTACAACTCGCTTTATGCTTATGGCCATGATTTAAATAAATATCTGGAGTATTTAAGCGAGAGAGGCATAAAAGACTTAAAAAGTATAAATCGTCAGGTGATCAGTGATTTTTTGTTTTTATCGCGTAAGAACATGGCACCTGTCAGTATCTCCCGGATGCTTTCAACCATTAAAAGTTTCCATAAATTTTTGCTTAGAGAAAAGATTTCCGGGACAGACCCTTCGGACCTTATTGAAGCTCCTAAAATAGAAAAAAAGATACCTTCGTGCTTAAGTTGCGAAGAGGTAAACAATCTTCTGAAGACACCGAGTTTTAAAAAAGCTCAAGGGTTAAGAGACAGGACTATCTTAGAACTTATGTATGCTACCGGCCTGAGGGTCTCCGAATTATCAGGGCTTAAGGCTGCAGATATCAATCTTGATGTTGGCTTTATAAAGTGTAAAGGTAAAGGCTCAAAAGAGAGAATAGTGCCTATAGGTAAGACTGCGGCAAGCTATTTAAGCAAATATAGTTTACAGGCCAGAGGAAAACTTTTGGGCAAGAAGAGTTCTTTGTATCTGTTTTTAGCCCAAGGAGGCAGGCCGCTTAGCCGCCAGAGCATTTGGAAAATGATCAAAAGTATGGTAAAAAGAGCCGGTATCAAAACCGCAGTCAGCCCTCATACTTTAAGGCATTCTTTTGCGACTCATCTTCTTGAAAGGGGAGCAGATTTACGCAGTGTTCAGGAGATGCTCGGCCATGCCAGCATCACTACGACTCAGATTTATACTCATGTTAACAAAGTGCGTTTAAAGAAGATTCATAGCCAGTTTCATCCCCGCGCTTAGACACAGATGGTTATAGATATGGCAGGCGCAGATGATTGTAGATTATTTTTTTGATTCGTGTAAAATCGTGCGTTTAAGATGAAAAGTAAGTTAGAAAAACTATCACCAGAATTTCAAAAAATACTCCAATCAGCCTCAAGCTTGGCTAATTCTTCTGGTTGCAAGATATTTCTTGTTGGCGGAATAGTAAGAGACTTGCTGTTAGGAGGCGGCGTCTTTGATTTAGATATTGCAGTTGAAGGCGATGCCATAGCCTTTGCCAGCCGATTGGCAGGCCGCTTGAGAAGCAGCTACGCAAAACATCATGCTTTTGGAACAGCCACAGTTTATTTCAAAAATCATAAAATAGATTTTGCTACGGCTCGAACCGAAATCTATTCTCATTGGGGCGTGCTGCCCAAGGTAAGGCCGGCAGAACTTTGCGAAGACTTGAAGAGGCGGGATTTTACAATTAACGCGATGGCTATAGGCCTAAACCAGGGTGATTACGGCAAGGTAATTGATTTTTACGCAGGCCTGTCTGATTTAAATAAAGGTTTACTCAGGGTTTTGCATCAAGAAAGTTTCTTAGAAGACCCTACTCGTATATTAAGGGGTGTCAGGTTTAAGGAAAGGTTTAGTTTTAAATTTGAGCCTTGCACTCAAGAGTTGCTCAAACAGGCAAGTTCTAAAGAGGTTCTGAATTTAGTAAGTCCCCACAGGCTAAGGGATGAGCTTATTTGTATACTTAAAGAACCCGATCCGTTTAAATGCTTAAAGAGCCTGAATAGATTAAAAAGCCTTTACTTTATAGATAAGAAAGTTTTTCTGGATAAACAGGCGGCCGTTTTGTTTAAAAGAATTAATTCGGCGGCAGCCTGGTATGATAGAACTTTTAAGAATCACAGAAAGCTTGATAAGGTGACTATATATCTGGCTGCGATTTTAATTATCTTAAGCCAAAGAAAAATAGAAAGCCTGTTGTCCAAGTTTGGTTTCAAGAAGGGCGAACGAATAATAGTAACTTCTATAAAAAAAGGAGTTGGTCTTTTAAGCCAGATAGACAAGAAAAAAGAGCCTTATAGAATTTATGAATATCTAAAAGATTATAGTTTCGAAGCTATATTATTCTTTTATGCTTATTCCCGAGGAAAACACTTGAGAAAAAATATAGAATATTTTTTCAAAACTCTGGCTTGTATTAGCACAGATACTAAAGGAAGAGATTTGAAAGATATGAGCCTGGCTCCTTCGGCTTTATACGGTAGAGCTTTGCAAAGTTTGCTGAAGGCGAAAATTAAAAAAGGCTTAAACGGCAAAGAGCAGGAATTAAAAGAAGTGGAAAAGATCTTTAAACGTTTATACAAAAAGCATATGCCTTGCGGCGGAAACAATCCAAGGGTTTAGTCTCTCGGCAAAAATCCCCGGGCTTTTATCCCGTGGAGGTTTCACTTTTCTTGCATATTGATAATTGAAAGATTTTAGGTTATAATTTCACCCTTCGGGAATATTTGTTTTAGGGACAAAGGCAGCATTTGGAGGTTAGGAATGAGTATTCGCATGGAAAAAATTGACAGCCAGTTGCGTAAAGAAATCATAAATATTATTCAGGAAGAAGTAGATGATCCGGATTTAGATTTTTTGTCTATAACCAGGGTTAAAACAACTTCTGATTTGCAAGAAGCTAAAGTTTATTTTAGCCTTTTAGACGAAACTAAATACCCTAAGGCCGAACAAGCGCTTAAAAGCATGAAGGGTTTGATCAGGCATAGCCTTGGCAGAAAAGTGAGTTTTAAAACATTGCCGGAGTTAATCTTTATTCCTGATGAATCTATAAAATACAGTGTTGATATTAATAAGAAAATAGACGAGATTAAAGAATTTTATCAGGACCATGAGAAAAAATCTGTTAAAGAAGATAATTGATAAAATAAACAAGAGCAAGAATTTTATGATTACTGCTCATATGAACCTGGAAGGGGACGCTTTAGGTTCAGAGCTGGCTATGTACCTTTTGCTTAAAAAACTCAAAAAGAAGGCTGTGATTTATAATAATGACCCTACGCCAGGAATTTATCATTTTCTTCCCTTTAGCCGGGTTATAAAGAATGAGATAAAGCAGGAGAAATTTGATGCGGCAATGGTGTTAGATTGTTCTGACTCTTCCCGCACCGGCAAAGTAAAGGATGATTTAGGAAAAGCCGCTTCTATAATAAATATCGATCATCATATAAGCAATACTTACTTCGGAGACATTAACTGGGTAGAGCCGGGAGCCGGCTCAGCCGCTCAGATGATTTATCTGCTTTGTGAAAAATTTAAAGTTATGGATAAAAATATAGCGCTTTGTCTTTACACCGGAATTTTTACCGATACCGGAAATTTTACCTACGCCAGTACTGATTGGGAAACGCACCGCATAGCTTCTCAGCTTATGAAATACAATTTACACCCCCATGCTATTTATTGTAATATACATAGCCTTTGTATTCCTTCCGACCTGTGTTTTATAGGCAAAATAATTTCTTCCTTGAAGTTTGATTCCCGTAAGAGGATTTGCTGGGCTACTATTAATGAATGGAAAGACAAAAATTATGACCTCACCGAAGTCATATTTTCTACAATGAGGCTGCTAAAGGGCGTTGAAGTTTTTATTTTATTCAAAAAAATAGACAAAAACCGGACTAGAGTTAATTTTCGTTCCTGTTCCCGGGTTGATGTTAACAGAATTGCTAAATTTTTTGGCGGCGGCGGACATAAAAGAGCCAGCGGGACTACTGTTAACGATAGCCTGGAGATTACCGCCAGAAAAGTCATCTCTTTTACAAAACGATACACCGATAATTTAAGCCAGAAAATCAGGCCCCGGATCTAAGCCGGATAATACCAATTCTTGCAGCCGTATTTAGTTAGTATGATATATAACAAATCCAAAGAAGGAATAATCTTAGTGAACAAACCGAGAGGTATTACCTCGCACGATGTGGTTGATATTGTGCGCCGCCGCCTTGAAATAAAAAGAGTCGGCCATGCCGGTACGCTTGACCCCCTGGCCCAAGGATTGTTGATTGTGCTTGTTGGCAAATACACTAAGCTATTTCCAAAATTTTCCGGTTTTGACAAGGAGTATTACGGAGTTATGAAATTAGGTGAAGTTACGGCTACCGGTGATTCTCAAGGAGAGGTTATCCGCAAGGGTGATTATCGGCAGATTAAAGAAGAAGATATCAAAAAAGCTTTCGCTTGCTTTCAGGGCCCGATAGAACAGGTTCCTCCCATGGTTAGTGCCTTAAGGGTTAAGGGGAAACGCCTATACAATTTAGCCCGTAAAGGCATTGTAATTGAAAGGAAACCCAGAAAAATAGAAATCTATTCTTTGAAAATAACAAAAGTCCATCTTCCCTATATTGATTTTCTGGCACATTGTTCTAAAGGGACATACATAAGGAAACTTGCCGAGGATATTGGAGATAAGCTTTCTTGTGGAGCTCATATGGTTGAGATAGCACGTTTAGGCATAGGGCCCTATAAGGTTAAAGGCGCTGTGGCTCCAGAGGATATCAATGAAAGTCATCTACAAAAAATTACCCTCTAAACCTAAAAAGTGCGTAGCGACTATAGGGGTTTTTGACGGAATTCACCTTGGACACAAATTTATTCTTGAAAAAGTCATAAGGGAGGCAAAAAAAAGACAAATATTTTCTTTGGCCATAACCTTTGATTGTCTTCCCCAGCAATTTTTAACCCTGCACCATGCCCGCAATACCTGGAAACCGAGGAAAAAGTTTTTCGGATATATAACTAGCCTGAAGCAAAAAATTTCCCTGATGAAGTCTCTGAATCCCGACTACCTTTGGTTATTGAAAACTGGCCGGCCATTGTTGGAGCTTACCAGCCGAAAATTCATGGAATATATTTTTAAAAATTTTGAGATAAAAATGCTTTTTGTGGGAGAAGACTTTCGTTTTGGCAAATCAGGAAGAGGGGATATAAAAGAATTGAAAACTTTAGCCAAAGAATATGGCTGCAAACTTTCAGTTTTAAAAAAGAAAAGGCTTTATAAGCGAAAGATAAGCAGTTCCCGTATAAGGAAGCTTATTAATAAAGGTGAGATTCTTAAAGCTGGAAAAAATCTTGGGAGAATTTTTTCTCTTCAAGGAAAAGTCAAGAAAGGTAAAAGTTTTGGGACTAAATTAGGATTTCCTACAGCTAATATCAGAACCTTTAACTATGTTATTCCGGCGCAGGGTGTTTATGCTGCTAAAGTTATTTTGGGGACAAGTATTTACCTGGCGGCGGTTAATATAGGCAGAAGCCCTACAATTAAGGAATCACTTTGGCCTACGGTCGAAGTCCATATTATCGGCTTTAATAGAAATATTATGGATAAAATTATCGAAGTGGCTTTTCTGGAAAGGCTTCGTCCGGAAAGAATTTTCTCTTCTATTGCCGAGCTGCAAAAAGCTATTTCAAAAGATATCCGCTTTATAACCTCAAAATATAGTATCTCGAGTTAAGACACCCACAACTTATTGATTTCCAACGATTTATTCTTCAAAATGCCTTGACAATAAAATAGAATAGTTTTATATTTATATTGTGGCATAAAGTGGAGTGAAGTGGAATGTGGTACGGAGAATATACTCATACAATAGATTCTAAAGACAGGTTTATACTCCCGGCTAAGTTCAGGGAGAAGATCAAGAAGTTTAAATCAAAAAAGTTTTTTATAACCCGGGGCTTAGACGGTTGTTTATTTCTTTTTTCCGAAGAAGCCTGGCAGAAGCTGGAAGAGAAGCTCAAAGCACTTTCTTTCACTAAACAGCAATCAAGGTCTTTCAACCGTCTTTATTTCAGCGGAGCGTCTGAGGTGGAGATTGATTCACAGGGCCGGGTCAGTGTTCCGGAATACTTAAAAGAATTTGGGCAGATCAAACGGGAGATTGTTATAGCCGGAATAGCCGACCGTATTGAAATCTGGGATAAAAATCGTTGGGATAAGTTTTATAACGAGAACAAGAAAAAATTTGAAAGCATGGCTGAAAATTTGTTTGAAACTTAATGAACCACGGTAGTGATTTTATTAAAGGCATTGTATATTGTCAAAGATAGCCAAGGGAGAGTAAATGAAGAGAGTTACAAATAAAACCGGAAAAAACGCGGAACAGAAAAAGCCGCACGGTTTTAACACGAGCGCATCGCTTCTGGCTTTTTCAGGTTTTAATATTTGCAGTAAGGATTTCAAAGAAGACCCTTTGGATCATTTATATAAACGCAGGCCTATGAAGGGATTTTTTACACCAGGAAAATTGAATGATTAATTCAGAGGTTAAGGTTAATCAAATGCCCAAAGAATATCATTATCCTGTTATGTATCGGGAAGTTTTGGACCTTCTGGAGTTAGCCGGTAAAAGAGTGATTGTCGATTGTACAACAGGCGTGGGTTCTCTGGCATATAAAATGATTGAAAAAGCTGACAATGAAGCTTTTTTTATCGGAATAGATAAAGACAAAAATTCCTTGGATATAGCCTCCAGGAAACTGGAGGAATTTAAAGGCAGATTCGTTTTAATCCAGGAGGATTTTTCTAACTTGGATAAAGTAATGAGCAGCCTAAATTGTAAAGGCGCGGATGCTTTTCTGTTTGATCTAGGAATTTCTACTTATCAGCTGAATAATTCTCAGAGGGGATTTAGCTTCTTAAAAGAGGGCCCTTTGGATATGCGTATGGACAAAGATTCATTTCTTTCGGCTTACGATTTGGTTAACAACCTGAGCGAAATGGAGCTTGTAAATATTTTTAAGAAATTCGGCGAAGAACGTTATTCCCGGCGTATCGCCCGGGTCTTAGTGGAAGAAAGAAAGAATGCCCCGATTTCTACAACAACCCAGCTGGCTAGGATAATTATGAGTAGCGTTCCGGCTAAGAGCCATTACGCCAGGATTCATCCGGCTACAAGGATATTCCAGTCCTTGCGTATAGCGGTTAACCGGGAGTTGGAATCATTGAAGGATGGCCTGGATAAAGCCATAAACCTTCTTAATCCGGGAGCAAGGCTAGGCGTAATATCCTTTCATTCTCTGGAAGACAGGATTGTCAAGCATACCTTTCGGGAAAACAGCCTAAAGGGGGCAATCAGGATTGTTACCAAGAAACCTCTAGTGCCTAGCGAAGAGGAGAAGCAGGAAAACAATGCGTCTCGTTCGGCAAAGCTAAGAGTTGTAGAAAAGAAATAATAAATATGAAAAAAACACTGGTGTTTATTTTTCCTTTCATTTTATTTATACCAAGCCTTTTGTATTTACATCAGAAAGTTCAGATACATATTGAGGCCTACCATTTAAGCCACAATTATTTCAGGTATAATGAACTTGTTGATAAGAGAGATTACTTGAGGTATAATTTTTCTAAAGAAGTTTCTCTGGCTAAGGTTAACCAATGGGCGCAGCTTGAGGATTTTTCTCCGGTCGATAAGGAAAGAGTAGTTGCCTTGGGCCCGAAATCTCAAGGAGTCAGAAAAGAGAAAAAGTTGGTTTCATTGTTTAACCGCTTCCTAAGAGCCTCAACTTCCACTTCGTCAGCTTTGGCGAAAAATGCAAGATAAAAACCAATTATAACGATTTGCTTCATAAGCCTAAGCTATACGTCTACATTCACAAGGTTGAAGTTGCTTGCGACAAGTGTGTTACCTTCGATAATATCCGGTAGAGCAGAGAATCGCCGGTGAGTAAAAAATAGATTTTGGAATGATAAAGCGTGACCGTAGAACAACACTCGTCTATATTGTTTTTGCCTGCCTTTTTATAATAATTTCCTTTAAAATTGTATCTCTTCAGGTTTTCAGGGGCCAGTTTTTAAAAAAGATGGCTCAGGGCCAGCATTATCGCCTCATACGCCTTGCCGGCAAGAGAGGTAATATTATTGACCGAAAAGGAAGGGTTTTGGCTACAGATATGCATTATTACTCTGTGTTTGCCGATCCTTTTTTGGTTACGAATCCTTTAGAAACCGCGCGGATTCTTTCTTCTAAACTGGATCTCTCTCAAGAGCTTATTTTTAGAAGGCTAAAAAAACAGAAGCGTTTTGTCTGGATAAAAAGAAAAATTTCTCTAGCAGAGAAAGAAAAGGTCGAAGCCTTGAAAATAGAAGGGGTTGGTTTTCTGAGGGAGCAAAAAAGATTCTATCCTCAGGAAGAACTTGCAGCTTCAGTTATAGGCATAGTGGACATAGACGGAAAGGGCCTGGAAGGATTAGAGTTGTTCTATGACGGTTATTTGAGCGGGAAAGAAGGCTGGGCCAGGGTTTTGCGGGATTCTTCTTCCCGGGAGATAGTGTTTTCTTCTCAAGTTATTACTCCGGCTACCGGGGCAGATATTGTTTTATCTATTGATGCTCAAATCCAATATTGGGTTGAAGAAAGCCTTAAAAAAGTCAGCCTGGATTTTGACGCCAAAAGAGCCCAGGCGATAGTCATGAATGCCGATAATGGCCAAATCCTGGCAATGGCTAATTATCCGGGGTTTAACTCTAACGATATATCCGGTATCTCTTTTGATAATATCAAGAACCGGGCGGTTTGCGATATGTTTGAACCGGGTTCTGTTTTTAAAGTAGTCACCCTTATTGCTGCCGTTAATGAAAAGGCTTTCAATAATGAAGATGTATTTTTTTGCGAAAACGGTATATTTCGTATACCAGGCACTGTCTTACACGATTGGAAACCGTATGGGGACTTGAGCTTTGAAGAAGTTTTTATGAAATCCAGTAATATAGGGGTGGCTAAGATAGTAGCGTCTCTAGGGCCGGAGACTTATCATCGGTATCTTGGCCGGCTGGGATTAGGAGAAATTACCGGCGTAGATTTTCCAGGAGAAACCCCAGGAAGCTGTAAATCTTTCCGAGCCTGGTCGAAGACCTCAGCGTCTATTGTTCCTATAGGCCAGGAAGTAGGAGTTAACCTTTTGCAACTAGTAAGGGTCTTTGCGGTAGTTGCTAACGGAGGGTATCTAGTTAAGCCGCAGCTCGTTACTGATATTTGTTCCCGGGGATTTTGCGATGCGTTAGAAGATTTCCGTAAGAAGATTATTCCCGAAGATTCTGCCCAGAGAGCTAAAGAAATATTAATTAAAGTAGTTTCTGAAGGTACCGGCTTAAGAGCTGCTATCGACGGCAGGGCTATTGGCGGTAAGACCGGTACTGCTCAAAAATATGATTCGAAAATCGGGCGATATTCACCTAACCGTTACCGGGCTACTTTTGTAGGGTTTGTTACCGACAGTAATCCTCCTTTGGTTATAGGGGTTACTGTTGATGAACCCAGAAAATCGCATTTTGGAGGGGTGGTTGCTGCGCCTGTTTTTAAGGAAATAGCTCAAAAAATAATTAAATATACTGAAAGCAGCGGCATGTAAATTTATGTATTTAGAATATCTTTTTCCCAGCCAGCGTTTAAACAACTCTTTAAAGGGGATCAATATCAAAGATGTTTATCAGGACTCGCGCTTGGTAAAAAAAGGATGCCTATTTTTTATTATTGAACGGGAAAGCTTTGATATATATTCTTGCCTCAGAAATTTGGAAGCGAAAGTGTCTGTTTTTGTGGCCGCTAGACAGGCAAAAAAAAAGGTGAATTGCCTGATAAATAAAAAACCTGTAATTTTTGTCAAAGATGTCGAAAAAGAATTAAGAAGGGTTTCTGACATTCTATACAGGCATAGCAGAAATACTTTTAAATTTATAGGCGTAACCGGAACTAATGGGAAAACTACGGTAGCCTTCATTATTTATGAAGTTCTGAAATCTATGGATAAAGACGTTTCTCTTTTGGGAACGGTTAAGCATTGCCTGGGTTCAAAGGAACAAAGAGCGGTCAACACTACCCCTGGATTTTTAGATTTGCGTAAAATGCTTGTGAGAGTTCAGGAAGAAGGCAGCGAATTTGTGGTTATGGAAGTTTCTTCTCACGCGCTCTCTCAGAGAAGGATAGAGGGTATTGATTTTGAAAAGTGTGTATTTACAAATTTAAGCAGAGAGCATCTGGATTATCATAAGACTATGCGGGATTACTTTTTGGCAAAACAAAGGCTCTTTTTTGGCCATAAAAACAAAGCCGCCATTGTCAATGCAGATGATTATTACGGCAGAAAGTTGATCAGCCGGCTGCCGGCAGTTATTACCTACGGAGTTAATCGTGAATCAGAGTACCGGGCAAAAAATCTGAAACTGGGGCCCTGGGGAAGCAGTTTCAGCCTTGTTGCCGGTGGCAAGGTTTATCCTGTAACTACTTGTCTTTACGGCAAGCATAATATTTACAATATTTTGGCTGCGGTAGCTGCCCTGGCTTCTTTAGGTTTTCCTTTGCCGGGAATAATTTCTGCTGTTGCTTCTTTTAAGCCTGTTGACGGCAGGCTTCAGAAGATTTGCGATAATATTTTTATAGATTACGCTCACACTCCTGATGCCATCAAAAAAGCCATTCTTGCATTGAAACAGTCAGGGTATAACGAAATAATCTGTCTTTTTGGCTGCGGGGGGGGCCGAGATAAGGGTAAGCGCCGGGCTATGGGAGCAGAGGCTTGTGCGTTGGCTGATTTTAGTTTTATTACTTCTGATAACCCACGCAATGAAAATCCTGAAGATATTTGCCGGCAGATTGTTGCGGGCTTTAGTAAGAATAATTACATTTTGATTATTGACAGAAAGAAGGCGATAGAAGAAGCGATATCGCGTCTCAGGAAAAATGATAAGAAAGATAAGAATTTATCCGGCAGGTGCCTTTTAATTTGCGGTAAGGGGCACGAAGAGTTTCAGATAATCGGAGAGAGAAAAATTCCTTTCAAGGATAGCAGGGTAGTAAAATCTTTAGTTAAAGAATCAGTAACCTGATAATAAATTATGCTATTTTCAAAATTAACAACATTAAAGCACCTTCTTGAGCCCGAGAAAATACATAACCCTAATAAGTTTAAGCCATTTAATACGTTTTCCATAGACTCTCGTTCAATAAAAAAGGGGCAGGGATTTATAGCCATAAAAGGCAAGCATAAGGACGGGCATGATTTTATAGAAGAAGCTTTAAAAAACGGAGCTTGTTGTATTGTTGCCCAAAAGGAGCCTGTTTTTTTGCCGAAAAAGGCCGTGTTTATAAAGTTAAGTGACAGCCTGGCAGCTATGCGGATTTTGGCGGGTTATATACGGAAGGAGAAAAAAGTCTTTGTTTATGCTGTTACCGGTTCTTTAGGCAAGACGACTACCAAAGAAATGCTTGCTTTTCTTCTTGAGCCTGAAGGCAAGGTTTTAAAGAATGAAAGGACAGAGAATAATGTTTTAGGTGTAGCCAAGACAATTTTTTCTTTAAATAATGAGAAGGTGATGATTCTTGAATTAGGCACGAATCATCCGGGTGAGATAGAAGATTTATCCAGAATCTGTTTTCCTGATGTCGGGATTATTACTTTTATACGCCCTGTGCATTTGGAGGGTTTAAAAAACACAAAGGGAATTTTATCAGAAAAATTATCCTTATTAAAAGTAAATCCCCGAATGAAAGTTGTCCTTAACCGCGATGAGCCTTGTTTATCTAAAGTAAGCGAAACGGTACTACGGCAAAGAAAATTTCCTGCCGATACAGACTTTCGGAAAATATACTGGTTTGGTAAAGGCAAAAATAACGATTTATTTTTTAGTAAGATAGAAGTCAAAGGCGAGAATGTTATTTTTCTCATTCAGAATGAATATTGTATTTCATTGCCTTTCTGGCGCCAGGAGTTTATCTATAATATTGCCGCAGCTGTTTTAGCGGCCCGGCTGCGGGGAGAAAGTATCAAAAAACTCTTAGAATCCATAAGCGGTTTTGATAACTTTCCTCCCATGCGCATGGATATGAAGAGAGTAAAGGGGCTTTGGATTTTAAATGATGCTTATAATGCCAATCCCTATTCTTTTAAAAAATCCCTTGAAGTTTTGAAAACCGCTCCTTTTAAGAAAATTG
The DNA here is from genome assembly GCA_028692655.1 of Candidatus Omnitrophota bacterium. Lineage (GTDB taxonomy): Bacteria > Omnitrophota > Gorgyraeia > Duberdicusellales > 4484-171 > JAQUWY01. The sequence goes on from JAQUWY010000006.1 coordinate 67,887, forward strand.
CGGTTATAGGCGATATGCTGGAACTGGGGGTGAGAAGCTCTTTTTATCACAAGGGGCTAGCCGCCTTTATAGTAAAAAATGAAATTGATTATTGTTTTCTCCTGGGAAAATATGCTCTTCAATTAAAAGATGTGCTTTTACAGCTCGGCTATAATAATGTTATATGCTGTGATTCCCACTCTAAGGCAGCGTCTGGAATCTGGAAAGTAATTAAAGAAAAGGGCTTTGATTCTAAAAGATGTTTGATTTTCTTAAAAGGTTCGCGTAAGATGGAATTAGAGAAAGTAATCGGCTATTTATAGCAGAAAAAGCACAAGCTATGGTGAATTGGATAATTTGGATGAATTAATTAAATTTGATGAATTGGGAATACTGTTACAAGCCACAAGTACCAGGCAGTAGGTTTCTAAAATAATTCAGGGCGTGAAACCTGTAACCTGAAGCTTGCTACCTGTGACTCGAAATATATAATTCTTAAGATGTGTTTACATATTTTGTTTAAAGGCGAACGGTATACGGTTGCGTAACTCGTATCGTTATTCGTTTGCCGGCTGTGTTAATAAAATCTTAGGAATGGAGATGGCTAACGTTCAACGACAGCCGTTTCGAGTTACCTGCCTACCGGTAGGCAGGCACAACCCTCTAACGATGAATGATACGGCTATAGAGTAGGCCGTAAACATAACTTTCGGATAATACAGTTATTTTAAAAAGCTTATAGCTCAAAGCTGTTTTTATTTGGCATTTAACTTTATAAGGATTCGCTATGATCTACTATTTTTTTTACCCCTTAGCTAAGTATTTTTTTGTTTTCAATGTTACCCGTTATATAACTTTTCGAGCTGGATGTGCCTTTGTGACTTCTTTTATCATCGTGATGGCTTTCTGGAAATTCACCGTTAAGCGGCTTAAGCGCCTGAAGATGATAGAAAGAGTAGACATGTATGGGCACGTACACTTAGAGTCCCTTCATGAAGCTAAAAAAGGTACTCCTACCATGGGAGGAGTGCTGGTAGTGCTTTCGGCATTAACAGCTGTTTTGGTTTGGGGGAGGCTGGATAACTATTTTGTCTGGCTCATAAGCATTTCAATGGTTGCCTTAGGATTGTTAGGCTTAGGGGATGATTTACAAAAGATTAAAAAAGGCAAAGGTTACAGCCGCCGCCAAAAATTATTCTGGCAGAGCCTTATTGGCATTATTTTAGGGATAGCAATTGTTTCTAATAACAATTTTTCTACTCAATGGAGCTTGCCTTTTTTTAAAAAAGCGGCTTTGGATTTAGGATACTTTTATATTTTTTGGGTTGCTTTTATGATTCTGGCTACATCCAACGCGGTGAATTTTACCGATGGCCTTGATGGCTTAGCCACAGGAGCCCTTATCACAAATTTTTTAATGTTTGGCATCTTGAGTTATATAGTAGGAAACCTGAAATTTTCTAATTATCTGCTTATTCCTTATATCTCAGGCACGGGAGAGCTGATGGTTGTGTGTTTTGCTTTAGTGGGTGCGGGACTGGGTTTTTTGTGGTTTAATTCTTATCCGGCTGAGGCCTTTATGGGTGATGCCGGAGCCCTGGCTTTAGGCGGAG
>JAQUWY010000030.1 GCA_028692655.1 Candidatus Omnitrophota bacterium
GTGGCTTTCGTCAAAAATATACAATCCTGCGATAATCTCCAAATGCTCAAAACCTTCACCGGCAGGACACTCCTTAAGATATCCCGCCTTAAAACCGAGAAAGAACAACGTAACGGAATCAAACGACTATCGAGCTCAAAACTATAATATCTGCATAAACCGTACGAGTATATTAATTCAGCTTTTCTCCTGTTACCCGATAGGGGAAACATAATACTGCTTGGATACCCCTTCTACATCGCTATAAAAGAAAAATGTGTTTTTGTCGGCCCCTTCAATAACCCGCACTATATCCGGCAATTCTTCCTGAGTAACAATCGTTCGTAATGTCTTGACTTTCTCTTTAGAATAACCGCCGAATCCCTCTTGTATCGTGAATGTCCGATGAGGCAACGCCGCCCTTATAGCTTCTCCGATCTTATCCGGTGATTTTGTTATCACGTTTACTAGGGCCAGCTTGAATTTACGGTAGAAATTATTCAGCGTCTCAGCGCTCATAAAAATATAAACAGCCGTGTACAAAAGAGTATTGATGACGGGTTCTATCTGGTGTGTTTTGATAAAAGCCAAGGCCATCCCAAACGCTGTCGACAAAATGGCCGCGACAACGGCTATATTGCCTACCGGCCTTAAATATTTCATTGAAAAATATGCGGAGGGAATATCTTCATCTCCGGTCGACGAACTATAACGAAAGGCAATAGCCTTTGCAATTCCGGCAAGGATCCCCCCAAAAATAACCAACATGATCCGTTCGTTCTGAGGTTCCGGGCTGGCAAACTGGTATTCCGGCAAAATGCTTAACAACCCGACAACCGAACCGATAACAAGCGCTGTCCTGAAGGCGAAACGAAAACTTATCTTGCGAAACGCGAAAATAATCAGCGCCGTCTGGAAAAACAAATACAACCAGATAAATACTTTTTGATTATCAAAAAAATAAGCCGTGGCTATCGAAATGCCTTCTGTCCCAGTCATAATAACACGGGACGGAAAAACAAAATATTTTATCGCAATGGCATAAAGTACCCCGGCAAAAACGCTCAAAAAACATCCACTCACATTTTCTAAAAACCTTGATATACCCGTTCGATGTTTTTTCATTTAATCCTCATTATTCGTCAGCAGCCACTACAATTCTGTGTTCTTAAAACCAAAATAAATACTCCTATCCTTGCCCCTCCTTCATTTTTTATAAAGAATAGTCACCTGCCGCTTCAGGTTGATATAAAATCCGCTCCACTTTCAGCTTCGCAACGCCTGAAGGAACTTTCCATTCGATGACATTTCCTACGCTATACCCAAGTAAAGCCGTTCCGATTGGCGCCAAAATTGAAATTCGCCCTTGGTCAGCATTAGCGTCGTCGGGAAAGACTAATTGATAAATAATTTCTTCATTTGTATCCAAATTTTTTAAATGAACTTTTGAATTCATAGTTATAACGTCATGGGGAATATCTTGAGACTGAACAATTTTTCCCCTATTCAGCTCTTTTTCTAGTTCGCTTAGATACTTCTCTTCTTCTTTGCCAAACTCTCTGGCGACCATGATTAATTCTCTTAATCTCTTTATGTCGTTCTCGGTGATATAAATTACTTTGTTAAACATAGTACCTCCTATCTTCTAAGCTCAAATCTAAATAAGTGCTCTTTGTAACTGAAATAACTAAGGGGCTCCCCTTACCTAACCAAACAATACTGGAAAATGAACCATTTACTAAAAACGAACGCCATAACTTCAAGCGTTCTATTAAGTTATACGAAACTACTCCTGTTTCGTATTGGCGTCCAATTGGGGTGGCTAACGGGATTCGAACCCGTACTAAAAGAACCACAATCTTTCGTGCTGCCATTACACCATAGCCACCATAACTTAATTGCTCAAATGCGCTACAATAAAACTCGCGCTATTCTGAACCGGTAATGCTTGCCGGTTGCTCTTGTGAATCCTTCTGCTTAAACATACCTTCAAACATATCGCCCACATCTTTAATAGTATCGATAACATTATCAACTGTAATTTCTTTGGCCCCCTCTGTAATATCCAAGGCTTTTCCAGCAGCCTGGCCGGCTATTACACCCGGTTTAAACAACATTGAACCGGCGATATTTTTCTTTACGGGAGAAAAATCTAAAACCGGCGCATCCATCTTTGTTTTAAGCTTAAAATTTACCGTGGCTTTATCTCTACCTGCCTGAATAAGAGCCACAACGGTTCTCAAAAGATTCTGCCTATCAGAATCACCTTGATTCCCGAGAAAACTTAATTTATCTAAAGATAGGCTTCCCTCAATAACAAGATCGTTATCATAAGAAACCATTTTTGTCTTTAAAGAAACTTCGGCGTTTTCAATGCCTGTATTGTCAGGCTTCCAGGAATTGGGGTAATGCTCACTGAACATCGCGTAATTTATAGGCTCAACATTGAAGTCAACATCCATGTTTTTCCTCGGGTAATCAATCCAGCCTGAGATTTTTATACTTTCCGGAGCAACACCATCTTTTGTCCTAAGAGATGCTGCTAATTTTAAATAGAACTTTGACCTCAAAGGATAGGTCATGCCTCTTAGGCTCATGTTGACATTTTCGGCTTTTACAACCAAAGGGTTATCCTTACTGAGATCAGAGAATTCTACGCTCCCTTTAGAAACCGTAAGCCTTTGTATATTGAAAGCCCAGGGCCGAGATTCAGATTCTTGGGCCGGAGCAGTTTTCTGCTGCCCTGCCTTAGAATCAACTTCACCACCACTGGCAGATTCAGGGCTTTTTGCCAGCAGCACCGGCCCTGTTATACCCTGTTTGTCTTTGATAATTTTCAGCTGTAGCCCTGTAATATAGACATTTCGTATTGTTAAAACCTTACTAAAGGGGTTCAGGAAGACAGGAGTAATATTAACCCGGGAAAAAGTTCCATAATCACAGCTGAAATCTGCTATTTCCAAAATAAAGGGGAACCTAAGTTTCACAGACCGCAGGTCAGCCTTGACTCCTAAATTCTCTTCGACACTTTTAATTATTATACTTTTTGCTTTAGTATTAATAAATAAACTGAGGCCTAAATTAAGCAAGCCCACTACAACAACTACGCCCAACAGGATAACAATTACTTTTCTCACTTTTTTCTCCCTTTTTACCCTTTTTGTTAAAATTAAAATTTTATTTAAAGTTATACCAAAATTTCTGCAATAAAGAAGGGACAAGTAATACGCGCGCCCGGCAGCTTGCCTCGTCCTCCGCTGAAAGCGGAGAGACGGGGACTCGTATGCAATCTCCGATGCAATCGGAGCTCTCGAAGAGATTTATTGCATCCGAGAATTGTGATTATATTAAAGAACCCTTATGCTCAGCTTGAAAGCGTTCCTGCTAAAACAATACACGCGCCCGGCAGGACTCGAACCTGCTACCCTCTGCTTAGAAGGCAGATGCTCTATCCGGATGAGCTACGGGCGCAATATTTTAAAAGAACAGGTTTCCCTATCGTCCCGCTTCTATATGTGGTAAATTTTTCTTGGAAATTTCCCACAAGCCCGGCGGGATTAATTTACACCTAAAATGTAGGAACAATTATATCAAATTTATCTACAACTGTATAGAAAATTTGCCTATTTATTTATTTCAGGCTGTTTATTGCCCCCCTGCAGCTAAAATAGTAAATAAGTAAGCGCAGCCTTACTTTAATAGCATCTTGCCTTTCAAAATTATGTAGGACACTTTATGAACCGGAATAAAGCCCTATTATTATTTTGTACCTGTTCTGGACAAAAATAAAAGAAATAGTACAATAGAAAGTGATAGAATAAAATGGAGGATAAAATGAGAAAAGGAATAACTTTAGTAATCGTAATGGGGCTGATTATTGTTATATCCACTTTAACTTTAGTTGCTTTTTCCCTCATGACTCAAGAATCACGCATTGTAAGGCACAAGATAAAAAGAACCCGTGATTTATTTGCCGCCCAAGCAGCAATAATCCAGACTCTTGAACATTTACGAAAAGGAGAACCTATAGATAATGTAATTGAAGTCGGTGATCCTTCTAATAAAGGTTACCCCATAAGCGTAACGATGACAGTAGGAGAACCTCTTACCGGAACCGGAACTATCATTGATGGTACTCGGCCGGTAACCGCCACAGTAACACATTAACTCATATAGTAAATTTTATTCTACTGGCTTACGGTAATTAAACCACTAAATATTAATTTAGAGACTGGGAAAAAGGAAAAAAGAATTGTTCGTCGATTTCTATTTGGGGATTATCACGTGGATCTATATTTTCATCGGCAGGATTATAGCGAAAACATAAATTATTTAATACTAAGCCTCCGTTGGCCTGCTCAACTTTAAGTGCTTCGCCATCCTTTTCAAAAATTAAATTTTCACTTATATCTTCTTCCCAGGCTTGGCTATAGACGCCTGCATTTGGAATTATAATTTTATAATTGATTTTATTACCGGAAAAATCAAAAATATAAACAGCTTTTCTATCGTCGTTGTAATCTTGCGGTGTATTGTGTGAAACTCCGGTTTCATCCATGTCTTGACGAATTTCTACAGTGAAATCGCCCGGATCCGGAGAATCTTTTATTACGGTTATACTCGGATTATCTACATCCCCGGTCCCGGCAAAAACATTCTTATGAATATGCTCCAAAACAAAAGATATATCGTTTAAAACTGAGGATCTTTTTTCCGAAGAAACAAGAAATTTCCTACTGGCAGCGTTGAAAGCCATCATCGCTAAAATAATAGCCGCCCCTATGACTATGGCGATAATAAGCTCTACTAAAGTAATTGATTTTCTCATTTCTTCTATTCTAAGGGATAATTTATGGTTATGCTTACTTCCCTGTAGTCTTTCCCGGGAACACTTTTTACCGTATAATTATTACCTTTATATTCTACGTTCTCAATAGCATAATCAGGCAAATTATGAACTTGGCTCGAATCTATAGGAGCGTAAAGCAACCCTATGGGGGTACCATCCATAGATTCTGGCTGGGAGTCATCCCAGGTATCTTGCCTTACTTCCTTATATAAATTATTCAAAACGCTTCTGTCCAAATTAGCGGCAATTAAAAGTTTATTGGCATTATTTATATACCTGCGTGCAGAAATAAAAGAAAGTAGCAGAGTGCCTGACACCACCGTCAAGACTATAGCTCCAACCAGGACTTCTATTAAAACTCCACTTTTTTTCTTGATCTGCATAAAATTAATCGGGGTCGGGTTCCGCCACTACGCAAACTCCTCCGCTTGCCTCTGTATCATCATGGTTAATGTGCCAAGCGCGGATATCATGAACTGCTTGAGCGCAAAATTTCGGAGGAAGAACAGCATTGTCAACAGAACCTGCAGGAACCGAGTATGTCCAATATCCTCTTGGGGCCAAATCTAGATCCAGCACATCATTGCAATCCCCCGTGCTGCTACATTCCGCGTATTCATGCCGCTCTAACCTGTGCATATTTTCTGCATCTTGAATTAACTCTAAACTGGTTCTCGCCTCTTTATCCTGAGCTTCCCTTTTGGCGTTCACAAATGCAGGGATGGCAAAACCGAAAATTACCCCTAAAACGACAATAACAACAGTCAGCTCAATCAACTCAAAAGATTTTGTGTATTTTCTCAAAAAAAATTTCATATCTTTCTACCTCAAACTTAGCACACTCAAAATGGGAAGTCAACTACTATAAAAATATTGCGGCACAGCTATTATTTACTATACAAAACTTACCTCTATGGGGCCTCTTTCACGATGACGTAGTATGGTCGGGAGGGTGAGATTTGAACTCACGATCTTCTGCTCCCAAAGCAGACGCGTTAAACCAGACTACGCTACCCCCCGGACAATTCCTTGTCAATACAGCAAACACGCCTTATGCAGAAGGCATCAGGCCGAAAAATCACATTTATTATAGCTATTTTTTACATTGTGTAAAGAATTTTCGTCGGCTGGAGCTGAATGCCATTTAGTAGAAAACAAAATAGATTTTAAAAGGGGAATTCGCGGTGGTTTCAATGCTTTTAAAAAATCAAAATGCTTGTCTGGCAAGCTTATAGCGGGAAAGAAAATATTCGTAGGAACCAAAGAATACAAAAACATAAGCAAAATTAGCAATTAAAGACATACGAAAGAAAGGCAAAGCCAAAACATAACAACGGATTAAACCGTCAATTGTAGGAGGATACCACCCCATAGCCCATACGCCGAAGTTAGTGACTATGAAAAACAATAACGAAGAAAACAAGGTATAAACAATCGTATTGACAGCTGTCTTTCTCTGCCGAAGTTTTATCCCTAAAAAGTAAATTATAATTATGGATAACCAGGTAAAAGCGACTGTATTATGAAAACCAAGGATAGCATCTGATATGATGTATATGGCTAAAGGGATTAGGTAGCCGTGTTTTTTATTAATATATAAACCGGAAAAAAGCGCAACAGCCGCCAAAGGCGAAAAATTGGGCACATGCGGGATAACCCTGGCGAATATTCCTATAGCAATAAATAAAATACCTAACCACATAACGATGTTATATTAACAAATTTTTCTTTGTTGTCAATGATATTTTTATAGTTTTATTAAATCCTCGATTGCGGCGGCTGAATACAACTTACAAAACTATTTCAAAACAACGAGTGTCACTTCAAATACACAGAGACAATATCCTGGACTTTATCGTGAATAATAGAATTTGAGGCTATATAGCCTATAGTTTCATAGGTCAGTATACCTCCTCTAAGCGCGCTCAAACGCCCGCCGGCTTCCTCTATTATACTGACTCCGCCTGAAAAATCCCAGGGCCGGTCATGAAATTCAACTGCAAAGTCCAGTTTCCCCTCGGCAACATAGGAAAGCTGCCTTACGGAAGAACCAAACATCCTTATATTGAAGACTTCTTTGGCTAAATCATCCAGAACTTTAAGCATTACTTCGGAGGAATACCTGATACTGGAATCAAAAGAAATAGAACATTCTTTTAGTGAGTTATTTTCGGAAACATGAATTTTTCTGCCGTTTTTATAAGCTCCTTGAGATTTCTCTCCCACATAAAGCTCGTCATCTTTCGGCATATAAATTACACCTGCGATGAATTCCTTCTTATAAACCAAACCTATGGATACTCCAAAAATATTTATGTCGCGCATAAAATTATGAGTTCCGTCAAGCGGGTCTATAATCCACAGGTAGCCATCGCTGACACCATTTGAGCCGCTTTCTTCAGCTATTATCCCATGATCGGGAAACCTGGTTTTAATTTTATCGATTATCATGCCTTCGGCTTCTTTATCAAGGTTTGTAGCGAAATTTCTATCGCCTTTTTTATCTATAGATTTTATTTTTCCAAAATTTTCCAGGAGAAATTTTCCGGCTTCCCGCGCGGCATCAATCCCGAGATTTATCATATCGCTCATTGTCCAAAACCTCCTCTAATAAGCAGCCTTATCTTCTGTTGAATCTTTTCATAGCCCGTTCGGATTCTCTTTTTACTATATCATCCTTAATTTTTTTTCTCTTATCAAAAACATGTTTACCTTTAGCCAGGGCCATTTCAACCTTAACCATTCCTCTTTCGTTAAAATATACCTTTAAAGGTACCAGGGTAAATCCTTTCTGAGAAGTCATGCCTATAAGCTTTTTAACTTCCCTTCTATGAATAAGGAGTTTTCTGGTTCTTTTTGTATCGGTTTTAAAAAAAGAACTCTTTTCGAATTCCGGGATATGCATATTGTATAAGAAAAGCTCTTCCCGCTCAACACGGCCGAAACTGTCATCAATAGAGCAGCTTCTTGTCCGTAATGACTTTACTTCATTGCCTTTAAGCTCTATTCCGGCTTCGAAAACATCGCTTATCGCGTAATCTCTCCTGGCTTTCCTGTTAGTGGCAACTGCTTTCATATTAAACACTAATTCTAAAAACGTGAGTTCACGCGGTATTATTCAAAAGTTATGTTTACATCCTGCTCTATAACCGTATCATTCATCGTTTAAGGGTTGCGCAGCTTGAAACGGCTGTCATTGAACGTCAATCGCCTCTATTCATAAGCTTTTATTAACGCAGCCGGCAAACGAATAACGATACGAGTTACGCAACCGTATACCGTTCGCCTTTACACAAGATATGGAAACACATCTCCAGACGTGTACACTTCACGCCTTACTAATTATTGCTTATCCGCGCTTTCCTAAAAAGAGAAGCCGGTCAGTTTTAAATACAAACCCACCCACAAAGGAATAGTAATCATACTCGCTATATTAGTTAAAAAGACCCCCTGGGAGGCGAATTCGCTGTCTCCTCCGCGTAAATCAGCTATAATCGGCAAAGAAACAGCCGAGGGCATTGATGCCTGAAGAATAACAAACATGCCCAGCAAAGAAGAAATATTGAAACCTAATAAAACCGAAAGAAAAATAGCTGGCATAATAAATAGCTTGAGGATTCCGGCTTCACTTGCTATAAATAGTTTTGAAAATATCCCCTTTGGCTTTATCTTTGCCAGCCAGCAACCCAAAATAATTGCCGAAAACACAAAACTGGTTTCTCCCACCATTCGTAAAGGGTCAAGCAATATGCCCGGCAAAAAATTAACAGTATTTGTATATACAAACAGTAGAGCTAAAATAGTGCTCAATATAGGAGGCGTGAATATGCTTCTAAGCTTAAAACGGTCACCTTTGTTTTTAAAAACAAAGAAGCTTCCTACCGACCAAAAAATAATATTGAAGCCGAAAAGATAAAGAAAAATATAAACTAAAAATTCTTCCCTAATGCCCGCCGGAAAAAGAAAAAAGGCAATATTCATAGGTAGATAGCCTCCGTTCTGGAAACTGACCATCCCTATAAACTCTTTCTTAAATTCATGGCTGCGTCTTAAAGAAACTGCCAGGCCCAGGAGATACCCTACACCAAAAATAACCACGCTGATAAGCACAAATATCCATATCGGCCGAGTTGCTACAATCGTGGAATTAGAAACAAGGCTTGAAAAAATGAGAAAAGGCATGGTTACGTTTACGATAAAAAAAGACAAAAACTTCAATGCCTGTTCGGAAAGAACGCTCCTGCGATAAAGGCAAAAGCCCAGAAAGGCAATCAAGGAAAGTTTTATTACCGCAATAGATACTATTTCCATAGCCTGTCCCCTTTTACTACTAACATCATTGGCATAAGTGCCATGATCATTAGACAAATAGGATTATAACACACGATATTTTATTGACAAATACAATAAGTGATGCTGTTGCATAATAGCACCAGCGCCTGATTATACTGAGTGGAACCTCCATGGGCTATCCAGAAGGATAACCCTTCCTCATACCTTTTTAAGGAAAGCCCTAAGGCCCGAGGTATCTCGCGAGGGATTAAATATAGGTTACACAGAGTGAACGGGCTATTTTAAAAAATTTAAAAACTGCCGGAATCAATCTTAATTTTACTGGTGTAATTTTAACGGGGCCTGTTCTGATTTAGTAGCGGTCTTCATAGTCCCAGAACAATATCCAATGGATATCTCTTGAGCCACGGACATCGCCAGTATTAAGCGGCCAATCTTCAGCATCATCAACCATCGCATCCAGCTTTAGAGCGGCGCTCTGCGGCATGCGGCAGCCGCCGTTAGGGCCTATGGGGTAAGGATAACAATAATCGTCTATCTCCAAAACTAATTCTTCTATGCCGTTCAAAGGGCTGCTAAAATCCTGCCAACAGCTAAAAGAATAATGGCCAGCCCAAGGATGCATTCCAGGGACTTTTTCTACATAGGGGCCATCCCAACCCGGCCACCCCTCTGGAGTTGTCCAATAAACACTAACAATATCCAGAGGGCTTGTATCTAAAGGATTTTGACCTGGCAATAACATCATATGAGTACCGCTATAGCCATCCATAATCCTATGTCCGGTATCCGCATAAAGAGCAAGAACTGCCGTCCTAAGAACTTTAGCATCAGCTATTACCCTGGCCACCTTTGCCTTCTCTATCGCCCTAAACGCATTAGGGGCGATGATGGCAGCAAGGACGGCGATGATAGCAATGACTACAATGAGTTCGATGAGGGTAAACCCCGTTAGAAATTTCTGTTTTCTGCTGTAACTCTTTATTCCTAACGGGTTAAAAGCTTTTCGCATATTAGAATTATACCACTACAGGGGGAGATTCAATAGGGTTTTTAAAAACTTGCTTCGCAGCCCTAAAACAGCCCTTATCGCCATACCCCTAATCAAATCCGGTGGACAGGGATTTATTAAGCAGCCTTAATTTTAAAACCGGCAAAAATTCAAGAGGGCATTTATCATCTACAAACAGGGGAATGTCATTAGGCCGGGGTGGTTACCCGCCGCTACCCTTGTGACCATCCAGTGACCAAAATAGAGCCAAACCGATACAAACAGGTAAGATTAATATAAATAGCGGTAAGTATGAAAAGGCTTTGTTTTGTAGGAGAATTGGAGAAGTTATTGAGTTTATTGGAAGGTTACAAAATAACCACGCAGTGATTTTCGCTCCATTAAGCAATAAGGGCGTTCTACGAAAAAATACTCTTTGGTTATATCTTAGGTTGGGTTAATTTATGCTTACAAGACGCGGACCCAACAAATATTATTTTTGCTATCGCAAAAGTTGGGTTCAGTCCCTTGCTCTGCCATTCGAGCTACCTCGGCAACATATTTAATTTTTATATCAAAAAAACTTTATTTATCAAGCAAAATACAATACAGGGCTATCCAGAAGGATAACCCTTCCTCATACCTTTTTAAGGAAAGCCCTAAGGCCCGAGGTATCTCGCGAGGGATTAAAATCTGCACAACCAGGAACTGTTGCATTTTGCAATAGCTCCTAAATAGAGCAAAAACTTGCTCGTCACACAAAAGGATAAAAATGTTTCTAGAAAGCCTATTATTTGATATAATCCTTTCTATAAAATTAAACGCGTTTTATCTTCGTGGCGGAATTGGCAGACCTGCCTACACGGCAGGCAGGCGCGCATAGCTTAAGCCCATAGAAACAGTTCATGAAATACGTAGTTTATGCAATAAAAAGTATTGCCAGAAATTATACTTATATTGGGTTAACAAACGATATAACCCGTAGATTAGCTCAGCACAATTCTGGCAAAGAAAGGACAACCAAACCCTATGCACCATTCAATCTGCTATATGCAGAAATATGCGCAGAAAGAAAACAAGCTAGAACAAGAGAAAAATATCTAAAGTCTGGATGTGGTAAAGAATTTCTAAAAAAACTAATTGTTAATTGCGCGGGTGGCGGAATTGGCAGACCTGCCTACACGGCAGGCAGGCGCGCATAGCTTAAGCCCATAGAAACAGTTCATGAAATACGTAGTTTATGCAATAAAAAGTATTGCCAGAAATTATACTTATATTGGGTTAACAAACGATATAACCCGTAGATTAGCTCAGCACAATTCTGGCAAAGAAAGGACAACCAAACCCTATGCACCATTCAATCTGCTATATGCAGAAATATGCGCAGAAAGAAAACAAGCTAGAACAAGAGAAAAATATCTAAAGTCTGGATGTGGTAAAGAATTTCTAAAAAAACTAATTGTTAATTGCGCGGGTGGCGGAATTGGCAGACGCGCTAGGCTCAGAACCTAGTGGTAGCAATACTATGCGGGTTCAACTCCCGCCTCGCGCATTTTTTTTGGAGAGGTGGTCGAGCCTGGTTTAAGGCGCCGGTCTCGAAAACCGGTGTGGGTTTATGCCCACCGTGAGTTCAAATCTCACCCTCTCCGTAGTTCTATTTATCTTGATAAGTATTGGGTGTAAGCATTAGATTATCGTATATTGATAACCTAATACATTCTTTGGATACAATTTAATTATTCCAGAATAGCTCCGGCCTTGCCGGAGATTGCATACAAATCTCACCCTCTCCGTTTTTTGCTTTGCAAAAAACGGAGAAGTCTCGCCCGTCTCACCAGATTCCTAAACAATTTTGGTGGACGAGGCGGACTCTCCGTTTTTTTTTATATAGGAAAAAGTAGTGCAACAAACCCCTGTATTCCAAAAAGATGTATTGTGTTTATATTCTTCTTAACAAAACAAAAACAAAAACTTATACTGGTGTTACCAAAAATATTAATAAACGTTTGTTGGCACATAATGCCGGAAAGGTCAAATCTTCGCGGCCATACCGTCCCTATACAGTAGTCAATACAGAACCGTTTGAAACTTTAAGCGAAGCGATGAAGAAAGAAAGATTTTATAAATCGACTAAGGGACGTCGTAAAATTAAAAATATGTTTTTCAAAGCTTAATTTAAGCCGCTCACAATAGCATTTCCGCAACATTTAGAAAAGGGACAACGGACTCCGGACGAGGCTCCTTAATGAAACTTCCCCGATTTAATTATCGTTAAATCGGGATTAGCTGAATTAACTTCGAAGTCTTTCCTGGAAATTTACGAAGGAATTTCCAGGATATTTGCAGACGAGGAAAACGAGCCGGAGCATATTTTATCTTTTTTGGAAAACTTTAGAATAATTTAAACTAATGAATTGTTTATTTTTATCCAGGCTGTTGTTTTTTATTCTTGTATTACTTGCCAACATATCCAATGCATCTTTTGTGCATGCTGATCCCAAAATAAATAAAGTGTGTTTTAACGACAATTGCTTCTCTGTAGAACTGGCCTTAACACCTCAAAAACAAAGGATAGGCTTAATGTTCCGCGATTTTCTCCCTCCTGGCCATGGAATGCTCTTTATATTTGACAAAGAAGATATCTGGCCTTTTTATATGAAAAATACCTCTATCCCCTTAGATATAATCTGGATTAACAGCCAGAGAAAAGTCGTTTTTATTAAAGAAAATGCCATTCCCTGCCGCGAAGAACCCTGCCCTATTATTTACCCGGATAATAACGCTATTTATGTGCTTGAACTAAACGCCGGAACTGCCAATATACTCGGGCTGGAACCAGGCTGTCTTTTAAAATTCATAGAAAGCAGGGAAAAAAAGAGATGAAAAGAAATACATATATCATCTTAACAATGCTCTGCATACTTTTGGTAATATTAGTTAATAACCTTCCTGAAATAACCTCTTCTGCATCAAAAATAATCCCCTTTAAGATTGATAAAGAGATAACCTCACAAACTCCTCCTGCCAGATTTCTTATCATCTTTTCTTTAATTTATGCAGCGATTTTTTTAACAGGCTTGATTAATATTATTACTTCTGTAGCAAGAAAAGGCTTAAAAAGAATCTTTACCGGCATTGGCAAAAAATGCTTGAAGTTTCCTGTATCAGAAAAAACATCCGCTAAGTTAATTTTTTTGATAAGCTTTTCTTCACTTATTGTAAGCCTTTCAGCATTTGCTATGTACTTACTGCAATGGACATCTATAAGTTTATTCTTATTAATGAACATGCTTTTTCAATCTACAATAATTTTCCTGATTCTTAAATACCTTAAACCGGATTTTTTAGGATTAAGCATAAATCTAAAAAATTTCTTATTCTCTTTAAAAATCTACACTGTTGTCTTACCAATCGCCTTGATGGCTTTGCTACTTAACATCTTTCTTGCGGATAAGCTTGGCGTAGAATATTCGTTAGAGCCGGCAATCGAACTGCTTCTGCTTCTAAAAAGGAAAATTCAGCTTTTCATCTTTATTTTAGAAGCCGTAATACTGGGCCCCATAGCTGAAGAATTATTATTCAGGGGTTTTCTCTACAGGCTCCTCAGGAGTAAATATTCATTTGCCGGCTCGGCAGTTTTAATCTCTTTGTTTTTTTCGATAATGCACCGCACGCCTCAAAATATCTTACCTCTCTTTGTAATCAGCTTTGGTTTATGCTACCTCTATGAAAAAACAAAAAGTGTATTCGCTCCTTTCGTATTCCATTCGTTGCATAACCTGATAAGCCTCATATTGTTTTTAGCTGTAAAAAACTTCTTCCGGGTTTAACCGTTAATTCTAACGATAATCCTTTTAAATTTAGGCTAAATTAATAATTAATGTAGTCTTCAGGCTCCAAGGGCACATGCAGAGCTTCGCGGATATTACGAATCCTTTGGGCAGGATAAGGATGAGTCCTAAAGTAAGATATGGTACGTATGTTTTTTTTATCTTCTTCATATAACTTTTCCAAAACCTCAAGCCCTGCCTGAGGGTTGAAACCGGCTGATTTACAATATTTAATCGCAAGCTCATCGGCCTTAAATTCATCTTCCCGGGAATAAGCAGTTAAAATCTGAGCCAAAGCAAACGATAAGCCGCTCGTAAACTCCGGGTCAGCTTTAGCTCCGGCTGAAGCTGCCATAACAAGATTATATCCCATAGCTGCCTGAAGCTGTTTAATGTGGTGGCGGCTTACAATATGGCCGGTTTCATGGGCTAAGACAAAAGCAAGCTCATCATCATTCAGCATATCAAGCAGGCCTTTAAATATATATATATACCCTCCGGGGATACAAAAAGCGTTAACCGATCCTTCCCCTTCTTTATCGGTATCTATGATATAAAAATAATAGTTTAACTCCCCCCGATCACAAACTTTAGCTATTTTTTGTCCTATCGCGTTTACTCTTTCAATATCATAAGGATTATTCGATATTCTAAATTCTTGAGTTATCTGCTTAGCTATTTTGCAACCCATAGTGATTTCTCTTTCGGTAGAATAAAGGTAAATATCCTGTTTCCCAGTGCCGACGTTATACTCGCTGGTTATACAGGCTTGCAGAAAAAACCCGGATACAAAAACAAAATAATTAAACAATGTGATAGAAGGCCTTGGTTTCAACATAACAAATGTACAAAAGGGGTTTAAAGATACTGCAAGTAAATTCTAAAAGCGCCTTTTATTCTATAAAATCGCTCTTGGTAAAAAGAGAAGTAAATGGGCAGTTGAGCCGAGCAAGAGCCTCTGCGGCACCATCTTGCCGGTCAACTACAGCTATAGCTCGTAATACTTTTATCTTCTCCTGACGTAAAACCTCAATAGTCTTTACGAAAGAGGACCCGCTGGTAGCTACGTCATCCACTATAACCGTCTCGTCACCTGGTAAAATTTCCTCGCCTTCAATAAGTTTTTGGCGGCCATGTTTCTTGGGGGTTTTGCGTATCAAGAAACCCTTGATTTTCCTATTATTTTCATGAGCAAGAAAGCAGACACCGCTTACAATCGGATCAGCACCTAAAGTAGGCCCGCCGATAGCATCGGGGTTGTCGTCTTTGATAATGTCCCAGACCAGGTGAGAAATGTAATATACTCCGGCAGGGCTCAGGCTCACCTTACGCACATCAATATAGTAGTCGCTGGATTTTCCTGAAGAAAGGGTTATTTTTTCACGGAAAAAGGATTTTTCTTTAAGCAGTAACAACAGTTGCTGTTTCGTATCGTTTATATTCATGCAAAGATTATACTTTAAAAATAAATACCTTGCAATAATTCCTTTTCTGATGTACAATTTCACACTATTGATTTTTAGCTTGCCTTGAAACAAATACACTGGATTCTGCCGTCGTTTATAATATGCGCAAAAGCACCATATTAACTCTTCTAAAAATATCAGTAGTTTTCTTCTTTATCTATTTGTTTCTTGTAAGCATCGGCCTTATGGGAGTAGCTTTCAAGTGCTTTGGGGAAGGTTTCGCCGAAAGCCTCATCAAAACAACCTCTAACCCTTTCGTAGGTTTATTTATAGGAATTTTAGCCACAAGCCTTGTCCAGAGCTCCTCCACTACAACTTCCATAGTAGTAGGCATGGTCGGCTCAGGAGTCATAAATGTGTCTAACGCCATACCTATAGTAATGGGCGCCAATATCGGCACTACCGTAACAAACACCCTTGTCTCTCTGGGACATATCGGCAGAAGAGAAGAATTCAGAAGAGCTGTGAGCGGCGGCACAGTCCATGATTTTTTCA
>JAQUWY010000031.1:0-11667 GCA_028692655.1 Candidatus Omnitrophota bacterium
ACAACAGTGCCGGAGGAGGGAGTTGTCAACAATCTGCCCCAACGGGGCAGCGCCCGAAGGGCTTTTTATTGTGTCCAACGCATCCTGCTGACACAAGTAACAGCTTATTTCCGGCATAGCTGAGTTTCCAAAACAACAATAGTGCCGGAGGAGGGAGTTGAACCCTCACCTCCTTGCGGAGACTGGATTTTGAATCCAGCGCGTCTGCCAATTCCACCACTCCGGCAAAAACTTTCTTCTAACCTTACAACTACGAGCAACAGTTCAAGGACTTATTTTCAATCCTAAAGAAACGTGGAAACAACTTTAAAATTAACTTGATAAAAGTTGCTAAAGCAACCGTTGTTGCCACCACTCCGGCAAAAACTTTCTTCTAACCTTACAACTACGAGCAACAGTTCAAGGACTTATTTTCAATCCTAAAGAAACGTGGGAACAACCTTTTAAATTTCTTAAACTAAAGTTGCCAAAGGCTTGATGACCGCCCCTAAGCTGGTGTGCAAGCCAAAGATTAGCATTAACTATAGCATCGGAGTTTTTCTTTGTCAACCCTTTGAACACACGCAAAATGCCCTTTATTTGTTGCCGAATGCCGGTTGACAACTACCTTTGCAAATGGTATATTTAAATGGTTTTTTCAACAATGGGGCTGTAGCTCAGCTGGGAGAGCGCTTGCATGGCATGCAAGAGGTCAGGGGTTCAATCCCCCTCAGCTCCACCATACTTCAGCAAGCCATAAGCAATAACCTTCGGGCGCTTACCTAAAAAATCTTCTTATTTTTGAAGATAATATTTTGATATAATAATCCTCTAATGAAACCAATAGTACTTGACCCTTTTCAGAAACAAGCTATCTCCTGCGCGAAAGAAAATCATTCGATAATCGTAAGCGCTCCTACCGGAGCCGGGAAAACTCTTATCGCCGAGCACATCATTGAAGATTGCATAAATAAAGACAAGGGCGTAATTTATACTGCACCTATCAAAGCTTTAAGCAACCAGAAATTCAGAGATTTCTCTTTGAAATATCCGGGTAAAACCGGAATACTCACCGGTGATGTCAGTATAAACAGAAATGCTCCGATACTCATAATGACCACCGAAATTTTTAGAAACGCCATACTGGTTAATCCAGAAGAGTTTAAAAAAAGAGACTGGGTTATCTTTGATGAAATACATTATCTTGATGACATTGAACGAGGAACAGTTTGGGAAGAAGCTATAATCCTGCTGCCAAAAGAAATGAAACTCCTGGCCTTAAGTGCAACTATACCGAATATAGGGGACTTTTCCAAATGGCTGAGGGAAGTCCACTCTTTTCCCGTAGACAGCATAGTAGAAAAAATAAGGCCTGTACCCCTGCACTTTCTTTTTCAGTGCGATAATGAAGTCTTTGATAATTTTCCGGCGTTAAAAAATTCTAAATTCCTGCGCAGAAACCTAAAAAATCCTTCCTATCAGGAAAGATATTTCTTTTCAAAGCCAAACCGAATAAGGAATCTTTTCCAAGCCATAGAAAACAGAAGCGGTTTTCCTTGCGTATATTTCTCTTTTTCCCGGCGGCGCTGCGAAGAACTGGCTCAGGAATCCGGACAAATATCACTGCTGTCAAAATCTGAAAAAAAAGAAATCGTCTCTCTTTTTGATGACTTATTGACAAAATTCAATCTTTCTGCCTCACCTCATATAAGTTTTCTATCGCCTCTTATCGCAAAAGGAATAGCCTATCATCATGCCGGGCTCCTGCCAACTTTAAAAGAAATAATCGAACGTTTATTTACAACCGGGCTGATTAAACTCATCTTCACCACCGAAACTTTTGCCCTGGGAATAAATATGCCGGCAAAAACCGTCGCCTTCGATAGTTTGAGTAAATTCTATGGAAGATACCACGGCTATCTTAAAACCCGGGATTTCTATCAAATGGCCGGCCGGGCAGGTAGAAGAGGCATAGACACGGAAGGTTTTGTATTCTCGCGCATAAACCCTTCACACATAGACCATGAGTCTTTGGAAAATATAATTTACGGGGATTACGAACCAATCAAGAGCCAGCTTAATTCCTGCTACGCTACTATATTAAACTTATACCAAATAATGGGAGAAAAAATCTACGACTTTTACCCTAAATCTTTCCACTTCTATCAAAGCAAAAACTGGGAAAAAAAAGATGTGCTGGGCTTATTAAAAAGGAAGATGGCTCTCTTGAAAGAAATGAATTATATACGCGGCGGCCAGATAACCGCCAAAGCTTTCTTGGCTGCTAAAGTATACAGTTTTGAACTGGCTATAGGAGAATTATTCCAGATAGGGGCTCTCAATGGCTTAAATGAAGAAGCTCTGTTTGTGCTTGTAACTGCTCTTGTGTATGAACCGCGTAAAGGAGAGCAGCGCCCGAAATTCAATAAAAAAATAAAAAAATTTAAAAAGGACTTGAATGAGTTGACAAGATATATCCACAAAACAGAAAAAAGTTTTCGAATAATCCCTTTGAGTAAAAATTTTTTCTTCAACTTATCTGAACTTTCCAAAATGTGGTACGAGGGCATGGATTTCTCAAAATTAAACCGTCATTGCCAGATAGATGAAGGTGAGATAGTCCGATATTTCCGCATGGGTATCCAAGTCCTCAAAGAAATCCGCTCTTCTGGAATAATAGACGCACCTCTAAAAGAAAAAATAAACCGCTGTATTAAAGCAGTAAACCGTGATGAAATAGATGCTGAAAAGCAGCTGAGACAGGAAATTTAACAAGCGAATAGAAACTTACATCTTGCAAAATTAAAATTACTGCTTTACAATAAGTACATGGCAGTTTCATATTTGGAAAAGAAACCTCCCGCAACCCTTCAGACTTTAGCCCAAGGTTTCAGCAAAGCGAATACTGAGCTGCGGTTTTTGCGCCGCGAATGTATAAAAAAGAAACTGTTCCTGCTGTTTGCATTAACACCTCTACTAATACAAGTATGCTTTGGAGCTGCTATTGAAGACTCTCTCTTTAATGACAAAAGCCCCACAGTAAAAAACCTCTATATAGACTATATCAACGAAGGCCTGAAAATGCTGGAAGCCAAAGAATACAGCCAGGCCGAAATGAGCTTCTGGAGAGCTTTGAATCTGCTTCCGGATGTGCCTGACGCTTACATAAACCTGGCTATAGTAAATATTCAAAGAGAAAATCTACCAGAGGCTAGGCAATTCCTCTTGGAAGCAGAAAATTTCACCCCCAGAGGGTACTCCAAACAGCCTCTTCTCTTTTACAACCTGGGATACTGCCTTTATTTGGAAAAAAATTATTCTAAATCTGCTGATTATTACATAAAGGCTCTTGATGCTGACCCAACTATGGCCCGGGCTATGTACGGGCTTGGTTTAAGTTACAAAAAACTGGGCAATGCTGACAAAGCAGCTTTTATCCTGCTAAAAGCGAAAAATATTTTTGAAAGAACTGGGGATTTGGTATTCTTAAACAAAACTAACCAAGCCCTATCCGGCATGGAAGGAGAAAAGATCTCTATACCCGAAAACCCCAGGGAGAAGCGGATAGAGTCCACCTTGGACTTTTTTGACACGTATACCGCTGCAAATCCGTTATCCAAGTCAGAACAGTTTCTTACCGAAGGCTCCCGGGCCTACAAAAATAAAAAAATAACCGAAGCAATGAATTTAATGAAGAAAAGTATATTGCTTAACCCGAATAATCCCCAGGCTTATTATCGTCTGGGTGTAGTATACGCTTCTCAACAAAATTTTCTTGAATCGGCCGAATGTTTTAGGGAAGCCGTAGAGCTTGATCCTAAATTCGTCAACGCTTATATAAACCTGGGCAGTTCATACGGTAAATTAAACAAGTATTCTCAGGCTCTGGCAACTTTAAAAAAAGCCATACGTTTTGATAAAAAAAACCCTAAAATATATTACAATATAGGTATGATTTATGCTTCAAGAGGGAAACATCATGCCGCAAAGAAATACTTCAATAAAGCAAAAAAACTGTGCCTTAAAAACAATGACAGCGTTTTGCTTGAAAAGATAAATAGTTTTTATACAAAATAAAAAACGGGAACAGGTTATTAAACCTGCTCCCGTAATCTATATTTCAATATTAATTACTCAATTTTATTCTTCAACCCAACCCTCAAAAACAAACTCCGGTTCCATTAACGGCCTGTCATAAGGGGGCAGCAAAAATAAAGCTGTATCATAAATTCCTTCACCCAGCCTCATTATGCCGTAGCCAATACCTTTTACCATTCCATAAGTCAAACCTGTAAGGGGGTCTCTGTCACGAGCTTCTAAATATACCTGCTTTGGAACCTCAATCCAGAAAGTAACATCATTACATATACCCCTGGCAAGCTTTGTGGCAGCATTTTGATCCATAGCATAAGCACTACCCGCGCACCCAAGAACAACAACTGTCAAAACTAAAGCCACGAATGTTCTAACCATTTTTACCTCCTCTTTTGCAACTTTCTCCTCTCCTAAACCACTCTATAAAAAACAAAAACCCATAGCTTAATACTATGGGTTCTAAATTCTCGAATATCTTGCGGCAACTGACTACCATAGCCCTATGAGCCTTAGGTTCTTTAAGCTTTGCGCCCCCCGATTTCCCGAGGTTTGCCTTTTTCGTTTCAACTATCCAAAGAGCAATTTTTACATTTTCTTATATAACACGCTATTACTCTATTTTCAAGGCCTATAGCCAGGCTAAACAAACCGTAAAAAAACTCAGAATTTGTTTCTCGCCTGAAAAACCTTGATTTTATTAGGTTTTAATAAAAAAACTGGGGTAAAGGGGTTTTCTGTAAACGTTTCAACATTTTCCTTGACAATGCTGGATTTAAAGGTATTATATTCCAAATATGAGCAGAAGATGTGAGATTTGCGGAAAAAAAGCTTTAACCGGCTCCTCTGTTTCCCGGCGCGGCCTACCTAAGAAGAAAGGCGGCGTAGGGCTGAAAACAACCGGTATAACAAAACGAAAATTCTTTCCTAATCTTCAGTCAAAAAAGGCTTTGGTTAAAGGGAAATGGCAAAAAGTCCTTGTCTGCACTAAGTGCATAAAAGCTGGTAAATTACTCGCCTCCTGAAAACCTACAATCCTTAATAATAAGCCTGGAAGTGTTGTGGTAGGGATTATTTTCCAAAGAAAAAGCTATATCAAAGCTATCGGCGCAGGCCAAAACCTCAAGAACGTCTTTATCGTAAATAAGCCCTTCAAATGTCTTTACCCCGTCACTAAGCCAAAGGGAAAAGTAAGAATACACTTTCTTAGGCTCACTTCTTTTAAAAATATTCCGGCTTAAAAACACCGGCCGGGGGTTACCTTCCCCGTAAGGTTTTAACCTCTCAATAGATTCAACAAAATCCATATTTATGTCCTCAAACTTCAAAACTGCATCTATCTCTAAAAGCGGGATAAAATCTTCGAGTTTCATTTTACTTTTAAGAAAACTATTGACCCGGTTTTTGAAATCTTCCAGATTATCTTCGGAAATATTAATCCCAGCTGCCTTACTGTGGCCGCCGTAAGCTAAAAGACAATCCGAACATTCCCGCAAAACCTCCATAAGATGAACGCTATGGACTGACCTGCCAGAGCCCTTGCCTTCTCCTTTATTAAAAGAGATAACAAAGGCTGGCCGGCAATATTTATCAGCCAAGCGTGAAGCAACAATTCCCAAAACTCCTGGATGCCAATCTTGGCCATGAGCGACTATAATATAATCATCATATACTCCGGAATCTATACCGGCCTGGGCCTCCTTAAGAATTTGAGCCTCTATCGCCCGGCGCCTGAGATTATAATCATTCAGCCGGAAAGCTATGCTATCCGCTTGAGACTGCTCTTGCGTTAAAAAAAGATCCAAAGAATCCCTCGCATCAGCCATGCGGCCGGAAGCATTAATTCTGGGGCCAAGTATATACCCTATATGAAAGATATCAATATTCTCTTGTTTTATTTTTCCAGCCTTACAAAGAGCTTTTATCGCCGGACGGCTACTGGTTTTTATTACTTTAAGGCCTTCATTAAGCAAGCTTCTGTTCTCGCCTTGCAAAGGAACCACATCGCAAACTATCGACAAGGCTACCAAGTCTAAGGCCTGCCGGCAGGGAGAACCGGTTAAAACCTGTAAAAGCTTGAAGGACAGCGCTCCGGAGCTTAAGTCTAGGAAGGGATAAGAAGAGTCTTCTCTCTTGGAATTTACAAAAGCTAAGGGGCTGATGTTAGATTCTCCAATGTGATGATGGTCTATGACGATAACGTCTATGCCCAAAGAATTGGCTAAAGATATCTCCTCGACCGCGTTAGTCCCGCAATCAAAAGCTACAATAAGGCTGACCTTATCCTTAGCAGATTTTTCTATAAACTCTTGGTTTAAGCCATAACCTTGTTCTATGCGATTAGGTATATGAAAAGAAAAAATTCCGGGATAATCGGCGGCAAATTCATTAAAGATAGCCAGAGATGTTATTCCGTCAACGTCATAGTCTCCAAAAACAACGACTTTTTCTCCTCCGGATACAGCCCGCTTTATACGGCAAGAAGCTTTTCTGATATCCGGGAGCGCGTCAGGACTATGGAAATTCTGGCCTGAGGAATCTAAAAAAAAGAGCAGATTTTCTTCCTGTACATTACGATTTAGCAATACTTGGGCTAAAAAAACGGATATATTATATTTTTGAGCCAGACTAAAAGCTTGCGGCTGCTGCTTCTTTATTTTCCAAATTCTCCGCTTCATATAAAGCTAATCCTCGCTAACCTTCTGCCTGCCGAGGCCAAACAACGCGAATCGCCGCTAATTCTTTGTTTGCATTGATTGGCGTTTTTTATTATTAGTAAAAATTTGTGTCTTACATTTTTTTAGCCGGCGTTATACCCAAAAGGCCAAGGCCGCAATGAAAAACAACACGCACGGCTTCGAGAAGATTAAGCCTGGCGGCAGTTAATGACTTGTCATCATCAATAACTCTGATTTTTTCATAAAATTTATGAAAACTGGAAGCCAGATTCTTCAAAAACTCAATAATGAATGTCGGTTCTAACGAACACTCTGCCTTTTTGAGACAATAAGAAAACTGGAGCAAAGTCCTTAGAAGGCTGATTTCTTCGGGCAGCCTAAGGTGCTTACTGAAAGTACTATTAAATGATGATATTTTTGCTTTACGAAATATACTCTCAATGCGCGCGCATACATACTGAATATAATAAAGAGGATTATCAAAAGAGCTCTTTTTTGCCAAGTCTATATCAAATTCTAAATGAGAAGAATTTTTTCGGGTAATATAGTAAAAACGTGCCGCATCCCTGCCTATGTCATTTATCAAATCAGAAAGCAATATTGCCGTCCCAGCCCGTTTAGACATCCGCTCTTTCGTCTTCAAGGTTACCAGCTGAACTATAACTATTTTTAAAATCTCTTTTTTATTGCCTAAGGCGGCTATCGCTGACTCAACCCTTTTGATATACCCATGATGGTCAGGCCCCCATAGATTTATAAGCATATCATAACCTTCCCGGCATTTTTTTCTATGGTAAGCTATATCTGAAGCAAAATAAGTAAGTTCTCCGTCGGCTTTTTTTATAACCCTGTCTTTATCATCGCCGAATTTGGTGGCTTCGAACCACACTGCATCTTCTTTTTCATAAATCAAACCCTTGTCTTTTAAAACATCTACTACCTCTTTGATCTTACCTTCCTTAATCAATTTATCCTGGCTAAACCAGCGATCAAACTTTTTTATCCCTAAACTTTTTAAGTCTTTCTTGATATTGGCAAGCATACTTTTAATGCCGAATGTTTTAGCATCAGTTTTGGAGGCCTTCGACAAGAAATCAGCCGCTATATCTTTTATGTAATCCCCTTTATAGCCTCCCTCGGGAATGACGGAAGACAAATCTTCTTTATTGTCCTCTAAAGCTTTGGATACGTTAATAATTGATTGAGCAAAAAGGTCTATTTGCCTTCCGGCGTCATTGAGATAGTAATCCCGGCTTATTTTGTTACCGCAAAATTCCAGAATATTAGCAATTACATCTCCCACTATAGCCTGGCGGCCATGGGCTATAGAAAGCGGCCCGGTAGGATTAGCACTCAAAAATTCAATAAGTATCTTTTTGCCTTCTTTGCCGCGAAAAAAATTCTCTTCGTTCTTAATGACAGCATTTAGATAACCTATCAGGCTGCTGCGGGAAATAAATATATTAATAAAGCCTGGACGCAGAATTTCGATTTTATCAACATCCTTGGATAAACTTTTTTCCAGAAAACTTTTTATGTTAGAGGCAATTTCAAGAGGGTCTTTCTTGAGACGGGACGCCAGTTTTAGTGCCACCATTGATGAAAAATCACCAAACTCCTGCTGCGGAGGAACCTCCCAGAGAGGCTGCTCTAAACTTACATCGTATTCTTTTTTCAAAGCTTCATTTAGCGTGTCTGAGATTTTTTTATAGACTATCTTCATATCTCTCTATTTTTGCGAAAATTTTTATCCAAAAACTTAAAATACACCAGTTTCGGAGTTTCACCAAGTAAAACTAAGCTAAATGCCTGATTTTTGCAATACCGTTCTAAGCCCGGCTTCAACAATTGGCGGGGTTTTTATACTCTTTACAGCTATCTGGGGATCCTTAAGGCCGTGTCCAGTAAGCGTGCAGGTAATTATTATATCTTTTTTCTTTTCTGTTGCTCTTTTAAAAAACCCTCTTTTTTTAAGCATAAATAAACCCGCTACAGACGCCGCTGATGCAGGTTCAACAAAAATACCTTCTTCCTTTGCAAGGAACTTATAAGCAGATAATATCTGAGCATCGCTTACAGCTTCGATCAACCCTCCAGATTCCTTTTTGGCACATAGCGCACTATCCCAACTAGCAGGATTGCCTATCCTAATAGCGGTAGCTATTGTCCTGGGATTTTTTACAGGCCGGCCCTTGACTATTGGGGCAGAACCTTTTGCCTGGAATCCCAGCATATAAGGAAGCCGGCTGACTTTTTTACAAGAATAATATTCTTTATAACCTTTCCAATAAGCAGTTATGTTTCCGGCATTGCCTACCGGCAAACAATGGAAATCCGGCGCGCCTCCCAAATAATCACAAATTTCAAAAGAAGCGGTCTTTTGCCCCTCAATACGATAAGGATTTATGGAATTTACCAAGGTCACCGGGTATTTTACGGAAATCTCCTGAACAATACTCAAAGCCTGGTCAAAGTTACCTTTAATCGCGATAACCCTGGCGTTATGAATAAGAGCCTGGGCTAACTTACCTAAAGCAATCGCACCCTCAGGTATAACCACAATGCACTTAAGGCCAGCTTTAGCAGAAAAGGCAGCCGCAGAAGCTGAAGTATTTCCGGTTGAAGCACAAATAACCGCCGGCGAGCCTTCTTCTTTAGCTTTAGATATGGCCATAGTCATACCCCTGTCTTTGAAAGAACCGGTAGGATTTAGGCCTTCATATTTTAGATAAACTTTAAAGCCTGGGCCTAAAATTTTAGATATTCCCGGCGCATAAAGCAGCGGAGTATTTCCCTCCTGCAAGGTCACCAAGGGAGTAAGCCCCGTTACAGGAAGATACCTTTTGTATCTATCAATCACACCGTTATATTTTTTCATAATGCTTTGTATAAATTTATGGGGGAGTAAAATTACTCCTGTTTAATATGTACAGGCTGAAAGCATAAAATTACATTCATCTGCAACCATCTGTGTATCATAGATCTTCGATTCTTATCACTTGAGAAGGATATTTAATGAATTTAAAATTATCGATTTTTGATAACGCCTTTCTGATACTGTCTTCTTTGGCTTCGTGAGTAATCATAATGATAGGCACACATTTCCTAAGCTTATGCTCTTTCTGGGTAACAGAAGCAATACTGATATTAAAGGAAGCCAGAACCTTAGATATCTTAGCTAATACACCGGATGCATCCTGTGCCATAAATCTTACATAATAGCGCATCTTAAGATCTTTTGTATTACGAAAAGAAACTTTTTCCTCTTTGCGCATAAATCCGTTTTCATAAGATGCTATATTTACAATATCAGAAATAATAGCAGAAGAAGTCGCCGGGCCGCCAGCCCCCTGGCCATAAAAAAGAAGTTCTCCGGCTGGATTAGTATCACAATAAACAGCATTGTAAGCTGACGAAGTCTGAGACAAGGGATGCTCGGCAGGAACAAGAGTTGGATGAACACGTAAATCCAATAGTCCATCATTTCGCTTGGCTATAGCCAGAAGTTTGATGCGATAATTTAATTCTGCCGAATACCGTATATCCAAAAGGGATATTTTTGAAATTCCTTCGGTATAAACTTTATTTAAGTTTGGCCAAACACCATAACAAAGATAACTTAATATAGAAAGCTTGTGCAGGCTGTCAATACCGTTTATGTCAAGGCTGGGACGCTTTTCGGCAAAGCCTTTAGCTTGAGCTTCAGCCAAACTGGCGTTAAAATCAATATTGCCTTTTTGCATCTGATACAAAATATAGTTAGTTGTACCGTTAAGTATACCGTAGAGCTTTTTAACTTCACAACCCACCAGCCCTTCAGACACGCTTCTAATAAGAGGTATTGCCCCGCAAACTGAAGCTTCAAACCCCACTTTCCTATTTACTTTACGCGCTAAAGAAAAAATCTCCCTGCCTTTACTTGCAAGAAGAGCCTTGTTTGCGGTTACAACGTTCTTCTTTTCCTTAAGAGCCCCTCTAACAAAAGAATAAGCCGGCTCTATCCCTCCAACAAGTTCGACTATCGTATCTATCTGGGGATCTCGAATCAAATCAAGAGGGTTAGCGGTAAAAGGGATTGAAAATTTGTCTGCTATTTTTCTTTTCCTCTTGTTAATATCGCAGACTTTTTTAAGTTCAATCTTCAGCGAAGTCCTGCGGCTGATAAGAGATGAGTATTTTTTTATATTCTTTACAACGGCCTGGCCAATATTGCCAAGCCCAATTATGGCAATTTTTCTAGTCTTCATTTTAAATTTTCCTCTATGAATTCTCCTAATTTCTGAAAAAATTCTTCATCTAAATCTAAAAATTTAATCCTAGTTTCATAGATAAGGTCCCTGACAATCTCTTTGGACGCTATAACTTCCCCCGTTACCTCTATCTTCTGGGGAACTAAAGGAAACCTTATGGTCATTGCTAAAAAAGTTCCCTTATCAAAAACCTTATTCGTAGTAAGCAATATCCCCCCCTGGCTGACATTCTTAGTCTGAGTAAGGTCGTAGCCGTCGGGAAATTCTTTAATGCGGTAGCTAACCACAAAATTTGCGTCCATCCTGGAAAATTTACGCCTTTCAGGACCACTATACATATTCATTATTCATCCCCCTTTTTGCAATAATTGCTGTTTGTCGGCCCTATATAAACATCCTTCCTTATATCATAAATAAATTAATTTTAAAAACTGCCATACTAAGCCTACTTCTATGAAAATTCTTCCACAATGACGTAGTATGGTCGGGAGAGCGGGATTCGAACCCGCGACCCCTTGAACCCCATTCAAGTGCGCTAATCCAGACTGCGCTACCTCCCGAGCAGAAATATCACCTTGCAAGTGCGCTAATCTCCGCCTGCGCTAAAGCTTCGGCGGATTAATTCAACTAATCCCGATTTTATCTATTAAGAAAAAATCGGGAAAGTT
>JAQUWY010000031.1:11767-14548 GCA_028692655.1 Candidatus Omnitrophota bacterium
ACCTCCCGAGCAGAAATATCACCTTGCAAGTGCGCTAATCTCCGCCTGCGCTAAAGCTTCGGCGGATTAATTCAACTAATCCCGATTTTATCTATTAAGAAAAAATCGGGAAAGTTTCATTGAACAGACTGCGCTACCTCCCGAGCAGAAATATCACCTTGCAAGTGCGCTAATCTCCGCCTGCGCTAAAGCTTCGGCGGATTAATTCAACTAATCCCGATTTTATCTATTAAGAAAAAATCGGGAAAGTTTCATTGAACAGGCTGCGCTACCTCCCAAAGAAAACATACCTCTTTTTCAAACAACTTTACTAAAAAACAAAAAAATAGTATAAATCTGGATAACAAACTTGTTTTTTATTATAGCATAATTATACTTTTCTGTGTAGCGGTATGAAACAGCCATTGCTTAACCACTGCTTCTGATAGAAAAATACAAGAACATCGCAGGTTATTTTTTAGCCTTAAAAGGATAAATTATGCTCTTATCTTCCAACGGCTTCTCGTTAGCTTTTTCAACAATATCCAAGGTTTCTTCCTGGGTAATCATGAAAGATTTAACCTTTCTTTCACCAGAGCTATCGTCCACCACGGCAAAACATCCGTTTATAAACAATAAAGCTGCAATGCCAAGTAATATTTTTTTCATTTCCCCCTCCCTATTATTCGACCATACAACAATAAGACCTTGATTATATTGAGAATTTGCCCCTTCAGGAAAAAAGTGCTGAACACCCAAAGGCTTAGTCACGCATGGCACAAACACTGCTCTTAGAAACAAGAATAACCTTATTTTTTACATAAATCAAGTCTATTTTTGCTTACCTCCATCATGAAAACGCTTTTAAAATTAAAAGATAAAAGCTTGAAACTATCTCATAGCGTATGTTATATTTGAGTACAAAGAGGGTTTAAAGGAATTAACTAAACCAAGGGGGTGAAGAACCCCCTGTCTTATTTATAGCCGGAAAATACCTTTTAGAATCAGCCTATTTCTTCCTTCAAGGGCCTGCACATCAAATCTGCAACAGCCCTGCGAGGTGATTTATTTTCATAAATTACCAGATAAACTTCTCTGGTAATAGGCATGTCTACTTTCAACTTCTTACTTAACTTAAAAGCTGATTTTACTGTTTCAACACCTTCCGCAACCATGTTCATACTTTTTAAAATATCTTTTATCTTCCTTCCTTTCCCTATATTCTCACCAACCGATCGGTTACGGGAAACACTGGAAAAACAAGTGGTAGTCAAATCACCTAATCCGCTTATACCCCAAAAAGTAGACCTCTTAGCACCTAATCTGACTCCCAGGCGAGTTATCTCAGCTAAACCTCTAGTTACAAGGGCAGCTTTTGTATTAACACCAAAACCCAGGCCGTCAGAAATCCCACAGGATAAAGCAATCACATTCTTTAATGCCCCTCCTATCTCAACTCCCGGAATATCCTCATGCAGATACACCCTGAATTTTTCACTATTGAACAAAACCTGAAGCCTTTTGCCCAAACGCTTATCCTTACACGCTAAAACAGCCGCCGAGGGCACGCCTTTTAAGACTTCCGACGCTATGTTGGGCCCGGACAAAACAGCAATTTTTATGCCTTTGAATTCCTGCTTTAATATTTGGGAAACCCTTTTGAAAGATTTTGATTCAATCCCCTTACTAACACTGACTAAAATCCTACCCTTTAAATTTAACTTAAAACTCTTGATAGTTTTTACCACCGAGTAAATATACTTGGCTGGAATAGCGATTATAATTATTTCATTGCTAAGAGCTTCTTGCAAAGAATTGCTAATACGCAGGGAGGAAGGAAATTTAGCGGTTTTTAAAAAAAGACGGTTCTTTCTCTGGCGGCGCATAGCTAGATTGTGCTCAGGAAAAACACTGCATAAATCAATATCTATGCCTCTGGAAGACAAAATTATGGCCAGAGTCGTTCCCCAACTCCCCGCGCCGATTATAGAAATCTTTTCTTTTGTCATGTTTCTGTAAACTTATTCAATCTATTCGAACTTATCCCTCGCGCCTATATATCTCGTAAATTTTTGATTGATCTCATCAAAGCGGGCGAGCGGGATCGAACCGCCATATCCAGCTTGGAAGGCTAGTGTTCTACCATTGAACTACACCCGCGTAATCTTTTAAATAAGCCTCGGGATACCAAAGCTAAGTAATATTTAACCTGAGAACAATGTAGGCAACGCGAAATTAAAAACTTGGCTTGCGCCAAGCGCGTTGGCTACCATTGCCCCGAACCAAAACTCATTCATTCGTTTGATTCGGGATTAATTCAACTATATGATTTTTCTACTCTTCGCTTGAAAAATCATAGTTTCATTAAAACTACACCCGCATATTTACGTATGCTGCATATCGTATCTCGTATACAGTGAATATTATGGAAACAAAATATTTTGCTTTTAAACTAATCAAGCGGTATACGATATAGTAAATACTATATGTGGGCCGCCAATTTTTCAAAATTGGCGAGCCTCACCAAAATTTTACTAAGTAAAATTTTGGTGGGCAGGGAAGGATTTGAACCTTCGAAGTGCAAGCACAACAGATTTACAGTCTGTCCCCGTTGGCCGCTTGGGTACCTGCCCTGATCTCGTTGTTCGTATATGGTATATCGTATATAGTAATATAACTTGGGATAAAATGTCTTTTTTGCTTTTAAGCAAACGATATACAATATACAAAATACTATATACGAGCAAAAAGCCCAGGAGAGGAATCGAACCTCCAACCTGAGGTTTACAAAACCCCTGCTCT